>WRDH01000015.1 GCA_009783555.1 Oscillospiraceae bacterium | reverse complement strand
TCACGTGGACAAGCTTCTTAATTACATCAGATATTGGCAATCCTCAGGCGAAAGCATAAAAACATCAATTCGTACCAAAACAAGAATGGAGCAGCTTACAAAAGAAGGTTTATTTATTGGCGGAACAGCACCGTTTGGTTATCAGTTATGTAAAATCGGGCGTATGAATAAACGTGGTTTTGAAGTTCACGATATACTAATCAACTATACCGAAGCCGCTATAGTAAAGTTGATATATGAGTTATATTGCAATGGAAAGATGGGAACGTTCAGAATTGCTCAGCACCTTACCACGCAAGGTTTTTTTACAAGGAACGGGATACCATGGAGTAGTGCTACTATCTCTAATATGTTAAAAAATCCTGTTTATACAGGTATTCGTAAGTTCGGGAGTACTCAATCAGATATTCTCCCCCACTTGCAGATTATAGATACCGATATCTTTAGGCTTGCACAAAGACAAGTTGAAAAAAATAAGCTCATCAAACCGCGACCCCCTCGCTCTGTGCATGCACCCACTACTCTCTTTGCTGATGTTCTTTATTGTATGCAATGCGAGAAAAGAATGACTGTTACCCGAAACATTAAAGTCCAGTATAATAAAAACGGCAGTAAATCGACTTATATACGTATCAATTATATATGTATAAATAAAAGCCATATTGACATTTGTAGCGGGCAGAAGAGTTTTTCGGTTAGAAAATTTGATGCGTTATTTTCAGAGATTATGCATAGTTATCTATTTCCTCTTAATAAGAATCATCTATCCGTGCTTAATATAGACAGTGATATGTACAACGAAATCGAGGATTTGAAGAATCTTTTAGTCCACGAAAAAAAGACTTTAGATGTCTTAAAGAGAGAGGCCGTTGAGGCGATACTCGGAGCCAGTGCTTTTCTTCCGGTGTTAGTTACCGACCTTATACAGGATTCAAAGAACAAAATACTTGGTTATGAAGGAAGAATTCTATGCCTAAGTGACACTATGCGAGCCCAAAAAGCAAAATTAGGCAGGCTTCACGAAGTTCGCAAACAGCTAAACTCAAACAATAATCTAACCTTTGCTTCTTTGCCTCTTGGCTCAAAGCAGGAAATAATCGAACAACTTGTTGAACGTATTCACATTGCTCGCGGATATAAATACCGGATCGAATGGACTTTTGGCGGACATCTGGATGGTATAATGGATATTTAGTGAGTCCTACCTTCGTCAATATGTACAAAAAAACGGGGGTGTCAGTCAAGCGCAGGGCGAATTGTGCAGACCCCAAAGATTGTATAACTCCACCAAAATTGCATAATAAAATTGTCAAAGATGACAAGTTAAATGTTATAAGCGGGGGTATAGTTCGGTCGGGGTAAGCAAGATTTTCGTAAGAATTTCTGACATTTCGGCAAAATGAACAAGCCCCGCAATCGTAGTGATTGCAAGGCTTTGCGGTGCTTGGTGGAGATAAGCGGGATCGAACCGCTGACCTCTTGACTGCCAGTCAAGCGCTCTCCCAGCTGAGCTATACCCCCATATGGTTCGCTAATTCTAGCAAACGTGTTAAATTTTGTCAATGCAATTTTCGGTGGACAGGGGGACGGTTCATCTGTCTTTTGTGTTATTTACTGAAAGCGTGTAAACCTATCCATATAACATCAACTTGCGTTACAGGTCTTGTATTGAAAAAAACATAGCTTCTGCCAAGTACATTTGAGCCGCCTAATGCTCTATCCACTGCTGCAACGTCAGAAGAAGACGGGTTTCCTCTATCTGTCCAAATGAGGTCTTTAACTGTGAACTGGACTCCCCATTTATCGTCGAATATGACCTCTTCAACCGTATTCGCATGACTCCACCGGGATGAAACCATTCTGTTTAAAACAACCTCTGCAACAGCTTGTTTACCATCCGCACTCTCATTAGGTGCTTCAAGCCTGACCAAGCGTGCAAGCATTTCACGGCAATTACTTGAAATTGAAGGATAATTGTTGTTTACACTTGCGGACGAGCTGCCGGAATTGCTCCCCGTATTATTGTTTGAACCGGAATCACTCCCGCTTGCGTTATTGCTTGAGCCGGAATCGCTCCCGCTTGCATTATTATTCGAACCGGAATCACTTCCGCTTGTATTATTGCTGTTCGAGCCGGTTCTGCTTCCCGCGTTTGATGATGACGATGAGGTGTTGCGTCTGCTTGCAGCGGCAGCGACGGCGGCTGCAGCGGCAGCGGCTGCTGCTATATCCCTTTGCTTAATGCGTTCTTCTATGGCAGCAAGTTCAATTTCATACACGTCAATCAGTTCTTCAATATGTTCACTTATCAAGAGAAGAAAATCATCACCAACTAATCCGTCACTCTCGATAAGCAGCTTTATCAGTTCGAGTGCTTCGATTTGTGTCTTTACCGTGACATCGTCATATTCGTCTTCTCTATCCAAATCTACTATTTCATTTATAAGCGAAAAGTAGTGTTCTTCAAACCACATTCTTTGTAATGAAAGCTCTGTTTCAAACCTCTGAATAATGTTACCCGCCTCAATTGCCGTTGCCCGGTCTGCATCTGCAAAGCCTTCAATGAGTGTGTTTATCATGTCATATAATCCGGCAACCCTCTCTCGGTCAACAATACTCTCTTCTTCAACTAGGTTAATTACTGTTGCTAATTCATCTATCCGCATTTCATTTGCGCCAAGCCTAAGCGCAATAAAATCATCATCGGCAAACATTTCATATGTATTTATAAGCTCTGTATAAATCTCTGCTTTATATAATCTTTCATCAAATGAATCAATATCATCTGAGTAAATATCCTCAATCAACAATTCGTCACTTATAGATTCTTCAGCCAAAATATCCTCAATCGGAATATCTTCACCTATGGATTCTTCAGTTAAAATATCTTCAAACAAAAAATCCTCAATCGGTATATCATCACTAAAGAAATTTTCACTTAACCTGTCAATCTCTTCCGAAATAACCAGCAGGTATTGCTCAACCTCGTAGATATCTCCCCCAGCCTTCTGCGCGATTTCAGATATCATACTTACATAATTTTCATAAAACCAATCAACTATTTGACTCCGGACAACGTTAAGTTCCGAATCTATTCTATCAAACTGTATGTCATGATCGCTGATCTGCGTTTGGAAATCCGCTAACGCTTCGAGCAAGCTGATTTTATGACTTCGATCACTCTCATCGGCAGATACAAACTCATTAAGCTTTTCGTCAATTACAAGAAGCACCTCATCTGTACGATACTCCATAATCTGTTTAGGAGATTCGGCAGTTAGAGAAGTAGATGCAGCAACCACACCAATAAGTATAATCAGTATAATTACACGATACAGATGTTTAATTAACTCTTTTGATTTCATGACAATTTTCCCATGGAATACTATATCTTAGATAGATTTTATCTGTGATAAACGTCTTGTCTTCGATAAATTTGTAACAATTTGTATCCTATTGTAACATATTGATTTACATAATGCAACCCTTTCTGTCAGGACAAGGGGAAGACAAGGGGACGGTTCATCTGTCCTGCTCTTTTCTCATAGCTTTTTGGGCGGCAATCCGTAAATACTTCACGGGTTCTTCCATGCTCTCTTTAATTGTTATCCCTTCGCTTGTTTCAAATACTGTTATGCCTTTTTCTTTTAATATCGCAGGGTCACAGTCACAGACTCCGCAAATCACTGTAACCGGAACATTTCCGGACTCACGCAAAATACCCGAGAGAACTTTTCCCTGAAAGCTTTGCGAGTCGAGTTTCCCTTCTCCTGTAATGAGTAAATCTGCGTCTTTTACATGCAATCGGAAATCATATAGCTCCAGTATTGTGTCAATTCCGCTTTTTAGTGTTGCGTTGAGAAATGCCATGCAACCCGCACCTAAACCGCCTGCGGCACCTGCACCCGGTATACAGGACAGAGGGACAGGTACACTGTCTTCAGAGCCTCGTTGCGAGGCTTTTCCCCGCGTCTTATCGTCAAAGCTCCTGCCAAACGTCTTTTGCAAAACTGCTCCGTAATGCCTTAAACCATCGTCTAATATACGCACCTGTTCGGGATTAGCACCCTTTTGCGGACCATACACATATGCTGCACCACGCTCCCCGTAAAGAGGATTATCAACATCGCACATGACCGTAAATACGCTTTCCGAAACTCTTTTATCAATCCCGCTCATATCAATAAAATCAATGTTACAAAGTGTTTCTCCACATGGCGTGAAGCAAGAGGACAGTTCTGTTCCGAAGACAGATGAACCGTCCCCCTGTCCTGCGAAGACAGATGAACCGTCCCCCTGTCCCACCGTTCTCCCAAAAAACTTGACCCCCAGCGCAGCCGCCATTCCGCAGCCGCCGTCCGTGGTTGCGCTGCCCCCTATGCACAAAGTGAACGCTCTTACACCTTCGTCCAGCGCCGCTAAAACCAATTCCCCAAACCCGCGTGTATCGGAAGTCATCGGATTAAGCTTTAATTGCCTTGTGATACCGCTGCTTTGCGCCATTTCAATAATTGCAGTGCCATTATCTGCTATCCCGAAAGTAGCATCGATTTGCCTGAAATCCGGAGAGAGAACTGTTGCTGACATTACCCTGCCGCCTGTGGCAGAAAGGACAGCATCAACACTACCCTCTCCCCCGTCGGCAATCGGCATCTTAATAATCTCACAATCGGGAAATGCCTTCCGAACCTCATCCGCGATAATATCAGCCGCCTCTCTCGCTGTAAGCGCACCTTTAAAACTATCGGGGGCAATTATCACTTTAGATAAATTCATGTTTTTCCTCGCTAGCGAGGCTTTGCGCCCAACATCTTTACCAGCCTCTTCGCTATAGCGTTTGCACAGTTCTCAATCTCCTCCGACTTCAGAGTCTTACTCAACGACCCAATCACCAACCTCAAAGTAACCGACTTTTTCCCTTCCGGTATCTGACGTCCCGTGTATTCTTCCACAAATGAAACACTTTGCAAAACAGAATCCGGACCCATTTTCGCGGTTGCCGCCTCGTAAATTTTCTCCCATGTGATTTCAGAATCGAACAGGAAGGATACATCATAATCTGTCATCGGGTACTCGGGAATGTGAGTAAATGAATTTGTTCTGGACGCAAGTGGCTTTAATGAATCAATGTCGATCTCAAAAAGCATAACAGCGGCGTTCTTTATGCCACAGTCCAATGCTGCTTTTTTTGAGAGTAGCGCAAGGTTGCCGATTTTTCTTAAAGACAGATGAACCGTCCCCTTGTCTTGACACAGATGAACCGTCCCCCTGTCTTCTTCAAAAATATTCAGCCACACAACATCATCCGCCCAGACCGGCTTTTCAGCATTCCCGAAACTAAGCGGCTCCATGTGGACAAAACGCGAAAGCGACTCCAAAACACCCTTAGCTTTTCTAAACAAAATCGTCAAATCATCTTGACTTCCCGCAAATGCACCCGCAACATTTCTGCGTTGAAGGGGTAACTTCTCACGACTGTCATACGGTGCAGTGAAATCCTTGTCAAAAATAACTTGCGCGGACTCAAATATCGAAAACTCATCGAAGTATCGAAGATTATCAGCCACCGCCTTACATAGATTCGGCAGTAACGAATTACGTACAAAACGCTCATCCGGTGATGGCGGCGCGGAAAGCTCAAGCATCCCGTCACTGCTTGTCAGTATAGCCTTGATATAATCGTCACCGACCCACGGATATGTATAAATCTCGGTCATACCGCATCGAAACGCCAGATACTCCCTGATTTTCCTGTCAATATCGATAAACGGCTGATTTACCGGTCCTTCAAACTCCGATATTATCGTCTTCGGTTCAAAATTCTCCAAACCGTGAATACGCGCGACCTCCTCCACGATATCATCGGGAATCGAAACATCACCCGTAGAACGCCATGTCGGAGCTGTTATATGCATATTATCCGCATCAAAAGTAATATCGAATCCGAGACGGCTCAGCAAACCGGTGATTCTCTCGTTTGAAAGGCGTTTACCGAGGCGTTTTTCGAGCCAATCGAGCGAAACGTCAATCTCTTTTCGTACTAACGGCGACGGATAATTATCATGAAATCCTGTCACAATCATATCTGGGAACAAGTCTGCAAACAACTGCATTGCAATGGCAAACGCAAGGTCAACTCTTTCAGGGTCGATGCCTTTTTCAAATCTTGTCGCAGACTCTGTGCGCACCTCATGGCGCATCGCAGTCCGCCTGACACTAAGAGCATCAAAGTTTGCAATCTCAAGAATGACCTTATTCGTTTCGGGCAATATCGAATCCTTCGCACCACCCATTACCCCTGCAAGCGCAACCGCTTCTTCCTCATCTGCAATCACCAGATCCTCGGTCGACAAATTAAGCTCCTTACCGTTTAGAAGCAGCAATTTTTCACTGTCACCCGCACGGCATATAGAGATATGACCCTTTATCAAGTCCGAATCGAACGCATGTGTCGGCTGCCCGGTTGCAAGCATAACGTAGTTTGTTACATCAACAATCGCGTTTATCGGACGCATTCCTACACGCCAGATACGGCTTTGCATCCAGAAAGGCGCAGGCTTAACAGACAAACCCTCAATATCGACACCAAGATACCTTGGACAACGTTGAGAATCATCAATAACTATTTTAAAATCATCTTTGCTATTTGATGAATGCGAAGGATGCGGCAAATACGGAGTAACTTCTTTGAGCGGCAGGTCGTATATGGCTGCGATTTCTCTTGCGATACCATAGTGACCCCAGAGATCGGGGCGGTTCGTTAGCGACTTGTTGTCGATTTCCAGAATTACATCATCCAAACCAAGTGCTGCCGCAAGGTTTTTACCCACTTCGGCTTCAAAATCGGATAGATCGATGATTGAATCCTCATCTTCGAGCGGGAAAAGCTCCTCCAAACCAATCTCGGTAGACGCACATATCATTCCGTAACTCTCGACACCACGGACTTTTGCTTTCTTAAGCTCAATTAAATCGCCCTCGCCATGCCATTTAATCATAGCACCGGGACGCGCCACAGCAACCTTCATCCCCTGCACCACATTGCTGCCGCCGCAAACTATTTCCTTTAAATCGCCATCACCAACATCAACCATGCAGATAATAAGCTTATCAGCATTCGGATGCGGAAGGATCTCCTTAACAAACCCTACAACCATCTTTTCAAAGCTATTTCTAAGCTCCACCATACCCTCAACCTCGACCGTCGACATCGTAAGGTCATACGCAAGTTTAGAAAGCGTTAAATCCCCGGGTAAGTCTATGTAATCCTTTATCCAGCTTAATGATAACTTCATTTATTCTCAAACCTTTCAACTTTCAATTTTCCATTTGTTTAATTTTACTTAAACTGCTGCAAAAACCGCAAATCCGCACTTCTAAACAACCTCACATCATCAATACCGTAGCGCATCATAACGAGTCTGTCCAAACCGATGTTCACGTAAAAACCCGTATACTCCATCGGGTCAAGACCGGCAGCGCGCAAAACATTGGGATGCGGCGTGCCGCCGGGCATTATTTCAATCCAGCCCACGTACTTGCACACACTGCAGCCTTTACCGCCGCAAACCAGACAACCCATGTCTATCTCAAAACCCGGTTCAACAAACGGAAAGAAGCCAACGCGCATTCTTACAGGCACATCACGCCCGAAAACCTTGGACAATACGCTTTTAATCATCACTTTACCCGAGGAAAAAGTGAAATCGCGGTCAACAATAAGAGCCTCATATTGGAAAAACGCCCTTTCATGCCTCGCATCCGTCGCCTCACTGCGATATGCTCTGCCGGGATAAACAAAGCGGTACGGAGGTTTATGCGTTTGAAGATAGCGTACGCTTGCTCCCGTCAGATGCGGACGCAGACACAATCTCTCGCCGCCTAAGCCTTTGTCATGCCCTGCAATCCAATATGTATCCATACTTTCGCGTGCAGGGTGGTCAGGCGGGAAATTCAAGTTATCAAATGCATACAACTCGCTGGTAACATCTGATTCTTCAAAAATCTCAAACCCCATAGAACGAAAAGTATCATTCAGGTCGTAACACATCTGTGTAATCGGATGCAGCGCACCGCCCAACGGCATTATACCGGGAACTGTCAGGTCAAAATCAGGCGATATTTCAGAAGCCTTGAGGTTTATTTCCTCACGGCGAGTTTCAATAAGCTCGGTAAATCGTCCTTTTATCTCATTGGCAGCACGTCCGATTTCGGCACGCATCGAGCCATCCAGCTTTGGAATTTCCTTTAAAATATCCGCAAGATCCCCCTGCTTTCCAAGCAGCAACGACTTAACATCCTGCAACTTAGCAAGAGTCTCAGAACTGCGGATTTTCTCTTCTCCGGTTTGGAGAATCGCATCTAGTTTCTCTCTCATCTTTTCCCTCCGGTTGTTTTACCTGTTAACATACAATGAAATTTCGCAAAGTGTATCATATATGCCTTGATTTTGCAATATGAACAGTATATTATTAAGGTGAGAGGAAAGTTGAAAATGAAATTAGTGACCGCCGAACAAATACGTGAGATAGATAGAGTTGCCATTGAAGAGTTTGGCATACCGGGGTCGAAGCTCATGTCAAATGCCGCAGAAAATCTTGCAAAAGCCGCAATGGCACATATACCTCCCGGCGGCAATGCCGTTGTGTTTTGCGGTACCGGCAATAATGGCGGAGACGGTATCGGCGCAGCTGCATATTTGCTATCCAAAGGGATAACTGTTTGTGTATTTATAATCGGCGATATGGACAATCTGTCACCATATTCACTGGATATGGAAGAACGCCTCGAATCAGAAGGGGGTTCTCTCGAGCCGTTTTTGCTGTCATATGACCTCGATAATCGTCTCGACAATTGCAACGTAATCATTGACGCCATACTCGGAGTCGGTCTAAACTCTGATTTAACAGGCGATGCGCTCAGTGCTGTCAGCGTCATAAACAGCTCCCGCGCATTCGTAATATCTGCCGATATACCAACCGGAGTTCATGCAGATACAGGCGCGGTGCTTGGAGATGCTGTTAAAGCAAATCTTACAATAACATTTTCACTCGCAAAGCCCGGACATTTTGTTGAACCGGGATGCATTTACACCGGGATTCTCCGTGTTTGCGACATCGGTATTCCGCACGATGCTTTAAGCAGAGTAGTATCTCATATATACGCAGCGGTTTCGTATGATATACACTTACCGCAAAGGCGTCCCGATACACATAAAGGTGATTACGGGCGAGTGTTAGTCATAGCAGGAAGCGTCGGATACACCGGTGCACCCGCTCTTGCAGCGCGTGCAACTACAAAAATGGGCGCAGGTCTTGTGTCTGTAGGCGTTCCGAAGTCAATTTACGATATCCTCGCAATCAAGCTGGACGAAGAAATGCCGTTTCCGCTTCCCGATGATAAAAACGGCAAGTTAACTGCAAATGCCGCAAGTGAGATTCTGAGACGGACAAAACTAAGCGATGTATGCTTAATCGGACCCGGGCTCGGCACTTCGGATGAACTGTCCGAGCTTGTTCAGTCGCTTGTTCGTATCTCTACCACTCCGATAGTTCTTGATGCTGACGGTCTTAATGCTATAGCCGGAAATGTCGGTATTTTAAGTAATGCCACATGCCCGTTGATTCTGACACCGCATCCCGGCGAGTTTGAGCGTCTTGGCGGCAATCTCAACAACGGAACTACCATCACTGCAGATATCCCCGACGAAGACTCGTCTATTTTCGATACGGCAGATATATCTCCGTATGACGGAAACATGTCCGGCGACTTTGATTACGATGATGATTACGGCGATTTTTATGATGATGATATTTTCGATGACCATACCTACGATGAAATTATGCTCGGTAAGAGCCATATTATTAAAGGATCTCATGATGCCAAACCGCGCAGAGTCAAAAGCTCTCCTTCCGACAGGCTTCGCGCAGCAAGAGAGTTTGCATCAAAACACGGCTGCATACTTGTCCTCAAAGGCCACAGAACAATTATGGCACTGCCGAACGGAGTAACATATGTAAATACAACAGGTGGTCCGGCTCTAGCAAAAGGCGGCTCCGGCGACGTCCTCGCAGGCATGATCGCCTCCCTGATCGCACAAAAACTCCCAATCATACATGCAGTCGCTGCAGCAGTCTACATACACGGCCTCGCCGGAGACCTATGCGCCAAAGAATTCGGCGAATACTGCGTAAGAGCAAACGACCTAATCGACATGCTGCCAAAAGCAATAAGGGAAGTCGGAAAATAGGGGAATGAGTAATGATTCACTTGACATAGGTATACGTTACATCAAAGGTGTTGGTGAAACACGGGAAAAACTGATGATAAAGCTCGGCATACGGACGCTCCGTGACCTTGTCGGGTATTTTCCGCGTGCTTATGAGGATAGAACAGTTATCAAGGATATCGGCAGCCTAATCATCGGTGAATCTGTTTGCGTCCGTGCAATGGCGGCAGACACACCAAGACTTTCGCATATCCGCAAGGGGTTAGACCTCGTAAAACTCCGCGCCGTGGATGAACACGGCTCGCTGGAAATAACATTCTATAACCAACCATTTGTCAAGGATGCAATTAAAAAAGGCGATACATACATTTTCTACGGAAAAATCTCCGGCTCGCTCCTAAGACCGGAAATGTCAAACCCCGTGTTCGAGAAAGAGTTGTCCCTCACCCACACCGGGCGCATAATCCCCATCTACCCCCTCACTGCAGGACTCTCCCAAAAAATGCTGATGAACGCAGTCCGCAGTGGTCTCGATAAATGCGCGGATGAACTGCCTGACGTTCTTCCCGACAACATTGTCCGGCAGTATGAGTTGTGCAGAGCAAGGTATGCATACGAGAACATCCACTTCCCTGCTGATATGAAGGAACTTGACATAGCACGCAGGCGGCTCATTTTCGAAGAGCTTTTTGTGCTGGTCACCGCAATGAAGCTCTTGCGTGAAAAACGAGTGGATAAAACGGGCAGAAGTCTTACAATCCCTGATTTTGACGAGTTTTACGCGATGTTTCCGTTTGAGCCGACGGGTGCGCAAAAGCGTGCAATAACCGAAGCATCGCAAGACATGGCGTCAAGCAGACCGATGAACAGGCTGATTCAAGGCGATGTCGGTTCAGGCAAAACACTTATAGCTGCGGCATGCTGCTGGATGACATGGCGTTCAGACTCACAGTCTGCATTTATGGCTCCAACAGAGATTCTTGCCAGGCAGCACTACAACTCCTTATCCGGGTTACTGGAGCCGCTCGGAATGAGAGTAGGACTGTTGACCGGGAGCATGACCGCAAAAGGTAAACGCGAGACATACGAAAGATTAAACCTGGGTGAGATAGACTTAATCATTGGTACACACGCTCTAATTTCGGAATCAGTAGGCTTCAAAGACTTAGCACTGGTTATAACAGACGAGCAGCACAGATTTGGCGTTAATCAGCGGTCAATGCTAACGGAAAAAGGCGACAGCCCGCACGTTTTGGTCATGTCAGCTACACCGATTCCGCGCACGCTTGCACTTATTATCTATGGTGACCTGGACGTTTCCATAGTCGATGAAATGCCTCCCGGCCGGCAAAAAATCCAAACCCATGTGGTTGATGAAAATTACCGCAAGAGAGTTTATGATTTTATAAGAAAGCTTGTTGGCGAAGGCCGTCAGGTCTATGTTATCTGTCCAATGGTGGAAGAAGATGACACATTTAAATCCGTAAAAGAATACTATGAAACTCTAAGCACCAAAATATTTCCCGACCTTCGTGTCGAACTGGTTCACGGAAAAATGCCCTCAAAGAAAAAAGATGCTGCAATGTCAGCGTTTGCTGACGGCGAAGCAGATATCCTCGTGGCAACAACAGTGGTCGAAGTCGGCGTTGACGTACACAACGCTGCGTTAATAATCATAGAAAATGCCGACAGATTCGGTCTCTCGCAGCTCCACCAACTGCGCGGACGCGTCGGCAGAGGCGAACACGAGTCACATTGCATTTTGTTCCAAACCGGGGTTGATGTTGTCAAGAGAACCGTCCCCCTGACACACAAGACAGATGAACCGTCCCCCTGTCTTGCTCGCCTCAACGTCATGAAATCGACAAATGACGGCTTCAAAATCGCGGAAGAAGACCTTCGCCTGCGCGGGCCGGGCGACTTTTTCGGGTCGCGGCAGCACGGACTGCCGGAAATGCACATTGCCAACTTCGCAACAGATATGCTTGTACTGAACCAGGCGCAAAACGCAGCAGAAAACCTGCTGCGGGAAGACCCTGAGCTGTCTTCCCCCAAAAACAGGAAACTTTTAGAGCAAATAGGGCGTCTATTTGAAATTAATGCTGATAAAATGAATTGATATATACATTAATAAAAAGAATTGATATTTTGAACAAAATGTGATAAGATACGCAACGGATTATGGTTTTTTCGACGGGGGTAAATATTAATGCGAATAAAGATTAATACGCAAAGAATGAAGCGCACTATAAGCATCGTTCTTTTGTTGTTGTTCATGATGTCATTTTCAATCGGTGACACCACCCCGGCGATGGCAGCAGGCGGCGTCGCCAGCCTGCACATGAACGGCGGCACAGGATACATTTTCGACTTCGTATTTCAATTAACCAGCGGCGCACCAAATCAGACGATTACTATACCCGGAAACAGCACTGTTCCGGCGATATACTCCCCAAGCGGAAGCTCACTGGCAATTAACGACCAGCTTATTTATGTTGTGGTTAAAGACTCAACCGGAGCTCCGATTGGGATAATACTCCCCAGCGCAATAGGACACAGAAGCGACACAAACGCTGTGTTGCAAGCGGACGGTTCGATGGGTGCAAACGGACAAATGGTTGGAAACACAGGTACAATCAATTTCTGGTTTAACGGCTTTTCAGCCGGCGGAACACAGCCGGGCACATCTTATATAATGGCAAATAAAGTATGGCTGAACGCAGACGGAACGACGTTTACAGGCACACCTCCGGCGCTTAGCTTTACATTAACCGGAACAACTACTGTCGGATCGATTAATGTAGGGAGTATCCCAATGCTTTCGGACGTTCCGGTGCTGGTTCTTGACGGCAATTATACAATAACCGAACCAAACATATCGGGATTCCGGCTTGTCAGCATCACATCAAGCACTATGCAGACAAATTTGCCCGGTCGCTCTGCCTCTGCTACAACAAACAGCACAATAAATGCAAACTACTCTGCAACATTTACAAACCAGGCTATTCCAATCAGTACCAATATATATCTTGACGGAGCAAAGATGGGTAATAATATACCGGCGGGAATAACATCTGTGCCTGCGGATATTTTTAGCTTTACAGCTACAGATAAGGCAACAGGGGTGATTGTTGCTACCGGAACTAACACCATATCCGGATCAATTTATTCGGGAACTACCACAATGGGTATAAATTTTACTCCCATTGAATACACCGCTGCAGACGTTGGTCAACATACATTGATTATTCAGGAAGTCGGCACAATTGACCCTTCATGGGTCATCGATATCACAACCCAAGTTGAAGTAACGGTAAATGTTTCATTAAGCGGAAACAATGTTGTGGCAAATTGGACATCTCTTGCTCCTATCCTATTTCACAATTATAACAATGCCAGAGGTTCTTTTATACCGGGTGGAAGTGGCGAGATTACAAAAGAAGCTGCCGGCGGGTCAATAGAAGACGATCAATTCACATTCGCTGTGTTAGATAGTGCAGGTAACGTTGTGTCCACCGGACTCAGCACCGCCACAGCTGATGGTACTTATTCTCCTATTGACTTTACACCAATAACTTACAACAATATAGGTACTTATACCTATACTGTTGTCGAAACAAGTCCTAATGTCAACGGGTGGAGATTAATGAATCCCGGTCCATATAACATGACTGTTGTAGTTTCAGGCGACCCGTCACCCGCAGACACACCCTTGACCGTTGCAGTCACATACTCACCGAACCCGATCAGATTTATAAACGTATATGAAGCAACCGGTTTCCTATCCCTGTCCGCGCAAAAAACCGCCGTCAACGGCACATTACGCGCCAACCAATTTCAATTCGCCGTTGTGGACCAAAACGGTAATACAATCACCACAGGAACCAACGATGCAAACGGGAACATTAATTTCGGCACAATAGAATACACCAGCTACACCCCCGGCGATGTCGGCTTCCACCGCTACTCCATTATAGAAACAAGCACATCCGCAGGCGGCTGGACAACAAGCTCCGTTACCTATCCTCTCCTTGTCTCCGTGATCGATAACGGCAACGGCAGAATGACCGTAACACCATTCAATATACTAAGATCGGCCCCTATCTTCACAAACGTATACGGCTCAACCGGCTCTGTTGTCCTTAACGCCACTAAACAGCAAAATGGCGGACTGCCGCTTATTACCGGTCAGTTTGAATTTGCCGTACAGGATGAGTTCGGATTAACAGTGGCTACAGGGGTCAACAATGCAGCCGGAGTTATTACATTTACACCAATAAATTACACCAACGCAGACGTCGGTGTGCATAATTATACAATACTCGAAACCAGCCAGGGCGGCGGAGGCTGGACACCCAGCTCCGTTGTATACAATGTTTCGGTCGGGGTTGTCGATAACGGTGACGGCACTATTACCGCAACACCCACATATCCCACCGGCGGCGTTGTGTTTATCAACACGTATAACTCATTCGGCTCAATCGCTCTGTCCGGCAACAAAGCAGCGACAGGCAGCCCTCTCACGGCCAATACATTCACCTTTGCTGTTATGGATGAAAACGGCATTGTCGTATCGACAGGTACCAACGATGCTGCAGGTAATATCCTCTTTTCCGCTATTCCATACACAGATAACGATGTGGGAGTGCACAATTACACAATTGTTGAAAAAAATGCCGGGGCAATCAACTGGCAAATAGACGGCACTGTTTTTAACGTATCAATTAATGTTATCGACAACGGCAACGGCACATTCAGTATAGTGCCAACCTACCCCCCGGGCGGCGTCACATTTACCAACACCTTCATATCACCGCCCGCCGGCAGTTTAACGATAGCAAAAACATTCAACGGTTTACCTTCCGGTCTTAACGCCTTCAATCAAACCCTCATTTCACCGATTACATTCCTTGTTGTCGGTCAAAACAGTGCAAACGCCCAAATATACAGACAAACAATACCATTCAACAGGACGAATTTCACATATAATCAAATTACACAATCATTTGAGTGTACTCTCGGGAATCTGCCGCTCGGTACATATAGTGTGTTTGAAAGCGGCGGACACATATCCGGTTATGAGCTAAGCCTCAACGTCCCGCAACCATCGGTATCACTGGTAACATCAGGCGTGAAATTCAACATTGCCAACAACTATACGCAATCTCCTGTTGCGGTAACGCCCGTGCAGCATCCGGCACTTACGGTCAACAAGGTTTTTCACGGCTTGACCCCTGCCGAAAGACCGGCTGATTTCCGAATCAATATTACCGGACCCGGTGGATTTAGCCAATCCTTGAACTTGAACCAAGCTATATCGGGAAGCAGCGGTACCTTCACAAATCTGACAGCCGGGACTTACACTATCAATGAAGTTAACAATAGTATTTCCGGGTACAGGCTGTCTATTTCAGTTAATAACAAACCCGTGACACTACCGTTTACCGTCGAAGTAACAAGCGGTTATATTATGGTTACTATAGATAATTACTATAGGGCACCGACACCGGCACCGGCCCCGCCAACAGGTATCAACTTCAATATTGTTATCCCGATAGTCTTAATCACACTCGCTGCCGCCTGCATTGTCGGAGCAGAGATTTTCCGCAGACACAAAAAGAAAAAGAAGTAACTTTTCCTTTTAATTTGCATCAAATCTTGATATACTCCCTTTAGCGTTTTCGACCGGTGTTTAAATCTGATACCGGCATAAGAAGTAGAGGGGGGTGAATAAATGTCCGCAAGAGTACCGGCTTACAAGCGGGTTTTATTAAAAATAAGCGGCGAAGCGCTTGCAGGAGACAAAAAAACAGGGTTTGACTTCGATGTTTTACGCAGTGTTTGCGAGGCAATCAAAGAGTGCGTAACTCTTGGCGTGGAAATGGGTATTGTTGTCGGAGGCGGCAACTTTTGGCGCGGCGTTAAAGATGGTGAAGGTAAAATCGAACGAACACGCGCCGACCACATGGGTATGATGGCAACCGTCATGAATTGCCTGGCAATAGCCGACATGCTCGAACAGTTACATGTTCCGGTCCGTGTGCAAACCGCTCTTTCGATTTCCGCTGTCGCCGAGCAATATATCCGGCTTAGAGCAGACAGGCATTTAAGAAAAGGGCGCGTTGTTCTTTTCGGCTGTGGTACAGGCAATCCGTTTTTCTCGACAGACACGGCTGCCGTCCTTCGCGCGGCGGAAATAGATGCTGATGTAATTCTGCTCGCAAAAAATATAGACGGTGTTTACACAGCAGACCCGAGAATGGACCCGAACGCGATAAAAATCGACGCAATCTCATACGCGGATATGCTCTCACAACGCCTGACTGTCATGGATTCAACAGCAACCTCGCTTTCGATGGACAATGACATCCCGGTGATTTTATTTGCCCTCGAAGACCCCGCGAACATAGTGCGAGTCGTAATGGGCGAGAAGATTGGGACACGGGTCGGTTAGAAAGATAACAAATATGACGAGGATTCTCGGATTCCCTTGTTTATTCCGTTTTGTGAGTACTCTTTCTCCTCATGAATAATCCGGCAACTGAGAAGAAAAGTAATATCTGGCGATAGCCGAAATTGTTCACAATAGCACTCAGTACCTGACGGAGAAGTCTCTTGATCGAAGGTCGTTCGTTATCGAGTATCTGTTGAGATGCAATTGCAGACAGCGACACCAATGTCCCGAAAATAAACTCAAGAGCAAAGAATAAAATCAATATTTCAAGCCCGATAAAACCTAATGCGAACGATACAGGGATCGTTATTAAACCGAGACACTCAATTATCGGACCGATTATTTTCATCAGCCACATGTAAGGTATATCAATCATCCCTGTCTTGCCGTACTTTGGATTAAATAACATATTTTTGTTACTGCGTAACGTGAAAAACATTGCTGATTCCCATTCCATTCTTTGACGAACAAGCGTTCCGACACTCCTTAGCGGCTCGGTATCTAATACCGGATTCGGAGGCAACTCTAAGTTGCGCGTTTCTTTATTATCCTTTGCCACGCTCTTTGAAAGGCGCACAACCATATCAGTTTCGTTGCCACCCGGCGGAAAACCGCCAATAGCGACTACATTTTGTTTCCGGAACGCACCGAATGAACTCAATATCACTGAAAGACGTTGTTTTCCTTGGTAAGTGGAACCAACGGGGAAAGTTCGCAAATATTCAGTTTCCTGCAGGCTCCCCAACATACCTATAGAATGTCTGTGTTCATGAATACGAGGCAGTCCTCCGGATGCCACAATATGATAATTACCGGAAAACAACGTTGCAATCTCTGACATAGAGTCAGTATTTATAGTATATCCGATGCCGAGTATAACTAACAACGGGTATAATGAGTAGTTGATTGCAGAGTTTATCGCATCGTGACGTGATGAGCAATCCATGTCCACCACAATGAGGTTGCCAAAATGAGGTGATCGATACGTTGCTCTTGCGGCAGGCGTAGGTATCGAAATTTTAGCAGGGTGCTCAACAGGAATCAAGCGGAACTCTTCGAGCAATGCTAAAAATAACTCGCCATGCTTTTTACTGTCACACGTAGCAATAACCTCATATAGCGGATAGTCCAGATCCATAAGTTCTTTTATCGCAAGAGTACCGTCAGAATCCCTGCCGCAGTCCGGTAATATTATAGTCACAGGCATAATATTATCAGCACTGAGTTTGTGTTTTCGGTGAATATAATGAATTGTATCCGAATCGATGACCAGCCTGTAAAGAGATTTACAGAGCTTAATCAACCCGTCATACCCAAGTAAGAAAACATATATAATCGCTGAAATATTGATAATCATCAATATGGTGAAAACTACATCCATTATACTGCACCTCTTATGTCTTTTGTTGTAGTCATATACTCCAACATATCATTTGCAAATCTATCATTAGTAGCGCGAACCATATCGCGGACTTTCTCTAAATTCGGTGTGCCGCAGAGTGCTTGTCCGGCATTATATCGTACAAACCACTCTTTATCTTGTAATGCTTTAACTAAAAATTCGATATTATTATCAGCGTCAATGGCGGCAATTGTCTGTACCACAGCATTTCTAACCTCCCACCGCTCATTACCGAGGAGTTGTTGAACCCGCTCCAGGACAGATTTATATTTGAGAGTACCAATCGTACGAAGCGTGTCAATAACCAGATTGATGTTGGGACTATCCAGGTACTGCAATATTTTTGGAACAAGAGCAGAAATCCCCTCTGAACCTATACTCTTAATACAGATGCGTATGATATAATCATCCGGTGCTGAAAGAAGTTTGCTGAATAACTCCTCTCTTTTTCCGGAATATGCAGCGATTATCTCCTGTAAATTGCGGAAAGACATGTGCTGTATATATTCTTTATCCAAACATATTTTCAAGAAACTATCTGTACTGTCCATGTGAGCCAGAGTGAGCAGTGCTTCAAAAACAATGCTTATGTTTCTTCTGTTTGACATGATAATGGACACAATTTTGTCTGAAAGATGAACAAGATTAAACTCACCTACAACACGCATCAAGTCTATGAGGTACTCTTCATTATCTTCTTCGTCCAGTTTTAAGGATATATATGTTTCACAATCAGACCGGCTTAATATTGTTTTCAGCGCATCTTTTTCTTCGTCATTAAGACTAAGAAACAATTCATTTAATGCGCTTACATTATCTCTTCCAAGAAGATAATCCAGGGATTGCATTGACTCCGCAACTTTGTAGTCCGGATTATCTACTGTCTTGTCAATAACTTCTTTTAGTCTGGACTTAAAGAGCTCCACTTTCCTAAACCGGCGTTCCGTTATTGCATACATTATCATCATCCACAAAAAGAGCGCAACTATCGTTGCGGCCAAAACAATAACAAACCTGATAATAAACGGATAAAAGTGTCCAAGATCAGCATAATAGTATAAATCAAGCTCTGCTGCATATGCGGTAAGCATCATAAACAATTACTCCTATCAATAAATTGTATTGCCGGATTGCAATATATAGTAATACAATTGCATATATAAAGTCAAGCCGTCTTTTGTTTGACTTGTTCGTTATTTTCATATAATATGTTACATTATTGTCGCAAATATGTAACATATATAGTATATAATATGGTATGGTTCATAATTAAAGAAAACGGAAGTAAGCAAGACGGAATTTGGAGGAGACAGGTCATGAAACGTTTAGTAAGAAAGAGAGCAGTAGCCTCATTATTTTCGTTGGTGCTGGTTATTATAGCGGTTATATCCTTTATACCTATTCAAGCCCTCACAGCATTAATTGAAGATGAAGTAGATACAATTGCTGCAGTTGAACCTGCAGACAACGACCCCGCAGTCGACGAGCCGCCACCCGTCGAGCCGCCAACCAACGAACCCCCGGTCGACGAACCGCCGGTCACCGACACCGGAGACGGAGCCGACGACACGGATACAAACGGTCAAGATGATACAACTGATGATTCCGGCGACAATGACACAGGCACTCCGGAAGAAAGTGATCCAAACGTAACATTAAGTGAAGATGGAACAATAGAATACAGGCTGCAATTATTCCCGCCTTCAAGCAGTGCAAAAACAGGCGAGTGGATTTCTGTCGGATTTATTGCAGAAGAATCCAATCTCATAGGCGATGGAATGTCAGGATCATACATGATTGTTATTGAGTTAGGTGCTCCTATTCAAGATATATCGATACCGGCAAACACAACATTTGATGCCGAAAATGGTACAATTACATACACTTTCACTATTTCCGATTCAGAACCGGACTTAGTTAGCGGCTGGATGCGCAGCAGAGAGTTCAGAGTCATCCTATATCCGAATGCAACAACAGAAAACGATACCGTTGCCAACATTACAGCCACATTATACAAAGCAGATGGAACTTCGGTGACGACAGCAACACCGGTGAAACACACAGCTATCGCCGATGTCAGTTGGCGAGACCGCGCAGTTAACTCAACCCCTGCGACAACAACGCAAGTGGCGGAGACGGCGACAGTTCTGCCCAATACGACATTTAGATATACACTAACGCCGAATCTTGAGACGACAGGACGTGAGCAGACTTCTAAAGTAGTCTTTAAAGAAAGAATATATCTGCCCGAAGGAGCAGAATCGGCAACATTCCTAATCAGAGATAACACAACTTCTCTGGGAGGCGGCAGAGTTGCTCTTACCAATGTGCAAGCAACAGTAGCCGGCGATCCTCCCAGCTCCGGAGTGGGTCAGTGGACCATTACGGCAGATTCTGACACGCCGGGCTTTGCCTTCGATGAAACAAGCGGCAGATGGTACTATGACTTAGAAATTGAATATACAAACACCGGCAGCGGAGAAATGCCGATACTTAATCCGCAAGTCATTATAAGTGGAATAGACATTGGAGATGAAACAGGTGATTTCATTTTCACATCAACAACATCTCTCAATAGTGATGGAACACCTAATCCGAGTGAAGCTTACGGTCTGGTTCGCGAAGACGACAGCGAACAAACCAAAACAGAATTCGGCGGCGCGGAACGCACTGTTACATATAACCGCCCGGTCCCGCCTCCCGTAGAAGCACCATATAACATAAATCCGGGTGTTACCAAGGCATCTGCAACCAACAGTTCGGATGGTTCAAGCAATATAGCTGTACCGGGCAACGAATTCATTCCCCGCAGCGTTGGAGATACGGTAACATATACATTATCCGGATTTGCAAATGTGTCGGGTAATCCCATAGATGAAGTCATATTAAGAGACACTTTTATCATTGATGCTGCAACAAACGCAGGAATCCAAAAAATAGCTCTTACCGGCTTCACTCCCGGAACTTATGTTTGGGAAGGACAAACTGCAGCAGTAGCATGGGATGATTTGGAGATTTGGTATAACACAGCAGCCGATTCAACTTTCACAAAACTGGATCAGTCATCGTCCCTTGAGATCACAAATATCCGGACTGTAGAGTTTCGCTATGGTGACAATGTGCCTGTCGGCTTTACAGTTGATACGCCGCCGACACTTGTATTTAAGGCGGTCGGCAGCGGCACAGGAGTAAATGAAGCACTAACAATCAGCAATTCAGCGGTATTCACCTATCGAGACCGTGATGATGCAGACGAAAAAGGCGGAACTGTACGCACATCAAATCCCGCAACCGCCAATGTCACATACCAGGATCGCAGTGCGGCGACAGTGGGACATAATAAAACAGCAGAAAGAGTCAGAACAACCGGAAATCCCGGATACGTACCGGGTGACGAGATTATATATACATTGCAAATAACAAACACCAACTTAGTTGCTATGACGAATATTGAGGTGTACGACTATTTTCAAGCCTGGGCATTTGACGGTAATCCGGGCAATATCTCTGCCAGTATCGGGGGTACGGCAGTTACACTGACATCATCGGTAGAAACCGGCTTTACTCAAAGGCCGAGCGCCAATCCGACCTGGCCCGAAGTTACACCGGAATCAGCACCATCAACACCGGCAGGACGAACCTTTTCCAGGATTGTTTTTAAGTCACAAAGCGGCTTTATACTTCAGCCCGGCGAAACGCTTAATATTACATATACCTTAAGACTAAGCCCGACATTCGACGGGACATCTGTTTCCAATAAATTCTGGTCGCGCTTCGCACTGCAATTGCAGACTGTAGGCAGAGGCCGCGGCGGCGGCACCGGTGGTACCTGGCAGTATGTTCCGCCTACTCTGATTACAGGGTCCAGCAGTGGCGATCGTACAGTAACCGTAATACCTGCATTCCTCAATGCCGGAATTACAAAGTCTATCTTAACACCTCTGCCGACAGCACAGAGCGGGATTGCGAGCCGTTTCCAACACGGTGATATTGTTGAGTTTCAAATTGTCATTCAAAACAGAACGACCTTAAGCGACAATGTAAACATAATAAGTCCGGTAGTAGCAGACAGGTTACCTATTGGAATGACGTATGTTCCCGGCAGTTCCACCGTGGTATATCATATAGCCAATGAAACACACGAGAAATCGATTGCAGATCCGACCATTCCTACAAATCCAAATCCCGGTCCGCAATCAAATTTACAGCAGACACTTGTATGGAATCTTGACGGAAAAACTTTCAAGCAAGGTGCTACAGCGGATGAAGGCGACAGAGCAGTGATTACGTTCTCTGCCAGAATTAATATAAACATCCGGAATAATAACAACACAGCTAATTTTGATGCTGTAAATGAAGCATTTCTTTATCCATTCCCGAACAATACCACAGCTCAATTTACATTCGACAAGGGCGACAGCTACGCGACCAACAGTGTCGGTGCAGGTGTCACAGGCTATCGCATCCGGGCGACTGCAAGTGTTCCTGTTGCATCGACCTTCGGTGTTGGTGTAAGAAAACACGCGGCTGCTTCGATGGATGGATTCATGAACCAACGAGGCGGAACCGGTACTAATCTACAGGGAGCAAAAGCCGGCGATGAAATATTCTATCGTGTTGACATGTTCACAAGCGGAGCTACTCCGGTTAATGTAATAAGTTTTCGTGATACATTGCCTGCTAATCAAACGTTTGTAGAAGTTGTAGGTGTATATTTAGGAGCAGCAACAGCAACTACAGCCCGGGAAGTAACCCCCGGAGCTACCTCTTTACCATTTAGTGGTGTAGCAGAGAACAGTGGTGTGGTGACGATGCAAATCGGCGAGGCAGGTACCGGTGTCAAACTCACTCAAAATCAAGCCATATCGGTATTTCTAAAGGTCAAAATCAATGATGATGCCCCTGAGATGCTCACCGAAACAAATGTTGCAGCATTCTTTATCTCACAGAACACAACACAAGCAGCGGTTGTCGGTACGAGGATTTCAGGAAACAATCCGACAGGATACCAAAACCAATGCACAGTAAGTTATGACGCAACTCTTGTCGCTCCGGCAATTGCAAAACAAGCATATGTTGTAAGTATGGGGATGCAAGGAGAAATCTGGACTCCGTACCAGTCGGGTATGATGGTTAACTCAGGTGCAACAATAGGGTGGGAAGTTACAGTAAGAAATAAGAATACTGTAAGCACTACAATGCAAAATCCACTGCTTCTTGACTTGCTGCCAAATAATATGCAGTTTGTTCAGGGAAGCTTACAACAAAGAGTTGGTACCACGTGGACCGATGTTTCCGGAGAGACTATTGAAAATGGTATACTTACATACAGCCTGCCGGATATGATACCGGGCGCGTCGCTTTCATTCCGCTACAAAACAATAGATGCATCAGGCTCGTTCCTTGGAACAATTCCAAACTCTGCATACCTTATCCCGCGTGAGAGCTTCAATCAAAGTCACGTTGGTTCAGCTGACGGAACTGTAATAGTATATCCGAGAGATGAAGCAAGTATATTCGACAGAGCTCAAAGAATTATCGAAAATGCCGAAGCCGGCGTAAAAGCTGATGTATATGTAGATGTAACAGGACTTGCCCGCGCAGCAGCAGTTAAGAGAGTTGCAGAAGCAGACAATCCGGGCAATACGGCAGCAGCCGGTGGCTTGATAGATGTCAAAAATGGAAATGATGTCATTTACACACTACATGTTTCCAATCAAGGAACTGCAGCGTTCAGAAATCTTGTTATTATTGACCGTATGCCCGAAGTTGGCGACACAGGCGTTCGTTTATCCGGAAGACGCGAAAGCCAGTATAGTATGGAATGGAACGGTGCATCCGTTACGGCTTCACACAATGCACGTATTGAATACAGCAACGCGGTAACATTCAGCGCAGCAGACTGGAGCGGAGAAGGTTCAGGCTGGAGTACCGACCCCGAAGGGGCAAGGTCTTTTCGTGTAGTGTTTGTTGATGATGTACCCGGAGGCCAAAACAGAGAAGTCACGGTGAGAGCTACAGTACCTGAAACAGCCTTAAACGGCAGAACTGCATGGAACTCCTTCGCGTACTCTTTCGATGCCGCAGCTTTAGGAAATATAAGACTGACGCTTGAACCGCCGAGAGCCGGCGTAAGAGCCGAAGACCCCAAAGACGGCGAATTAACAATCACAAAAAGCTTTGCCGGTGAATTCACAGAAGCACCGGAAGGATTCAACGCACTTTTCACACTTGAACGATTCGAAGATGACATCTGGCTCGAAGTGGATTCCGTGTACTTCCAAGACTTCAATAATGGCAACAGCCACGATTTCACAACTTTGGAACGCGGTACATACAGAGTGACCGAAACAGAAGCAGATATCGCCGGATATACACTGCTTATCAACAGTGTCGAAGCTGTGATAGGTGCAGCAAAAGAAGGTGGCGTTACCATAGAAGTCGAAAATGTTTATATTCCGGAACTGCGAGAGATAACGATTACGAAGATCTTTGACGGTGATATCACAGCAGCACCGAACGGATTTAATGCACTTTTCACACTGGAGCGCAATGAAAACAATACCTGGGTCGAAGTAGATTCTGTATACTTCGCAGACTTTGATAACGACAACAGCCATTCATTCACGGATTTAGACCGGGGCATATACAGAGTGACAGAGACAGAAGCAGATATTACAGGTTATATACTCACAACCGACGCGACTCTGGTTACCGGGCTTACCAATTTTGATGATGTCGTGTTACAGTTCACAAATACCTACACACGTGTTGAATTGCCGCCCCTGGTGCATATAGAACCGGCACCTGAAGACCCGGTACTTGAAGATCCGTCATCCGAAGACCCGGCATCCGAAGACCCGACAACCACAGACCTGACAACCACAGACACGACAACCACAGACACGACAACCACAGACACGACAACCACAGACACGACAACCACAGACACGACACCCGTAGCACAAATAGCAATGGCACCCACACCGCTTGCCGGACTGATAGACGCTCTTACAGAATTACTTGAAGGTAATGTACCGCTTGGCAACTTTGGAATCGGAAGTGGTGCAGCATGGTCACTATTAAATCTCATGATGGCTATAACCGCACTGTTTATTATGCTTTTACTGTTCGCCACACTCTTTAAGAAGAAACAGAATTATTACTATCATTCAGACTGTGAAGACCATGAAAAAAGAACAAAGCATCGCGAGAGACTAAATACACTGCGAATTCCGGCATTGTTAATGGCAATGGTTCCCGCAATACTGTTTTTGGTTCTTGAGAACATCAGACTCCCGGTGGTCTGGATAACACGTTGGACTCCGCTTATTGGCGCGTTCTTCATCATTCAGGCAATACTCCTCCTCATCTTCCTCGTTATTTCAAAGAAAGTAAAATACTCAGAAGAAGACCATACAAATGATGAAATCGATAAGTTCGTTAAAAAAGGAATGAAGCATTAGTTAAATAAAACTCTATATAACATATCAGCTCCGGCCGTTTGGCAGGAGCTGATATTATAAAGACTCAGTGGTAATTTTTGCGAAACACAGGTTTTGCGGAGCCATAAATAAAAACATCCTTTCACCCTAAAGGGATGAAAAATATCTGGATAATATCATAAATCTGTAGTAAAATGAAAAGCACACTATCTTTGAATCCCAACTACAAAAACAATTATGCTTTTTGGAGGAATTTCACAATGTACGATGAATATGAAAGCAAGATGAAAAAAACTATCGAGGTGTTACAAAGCCATTACACCACTGTCCGTGCCGGACGCGCCAATGCATCGATACTTGATCAGATCAAGGTTGACTATTACGATACCCCCACGCCGATAAACCAGATTGCAGGGATATCGACCCCCGATCCGAGAACTTTAATGATTTCCCCTTGGGACGCAAACAGCTTAAAACTCATTGAGAAAGCAATAATGTCATCTGATCTCGGCATCAACCCCGCAAATGACGGACGCGTAATCCGCCTGCAATTCCCGCAACCAACGGAAGAACGCCGCAAAGAGCTTATAAAACAAATCAATAAACAAGCGGAAGATTCAAAGGTTGCAATCCGCAATATCAGGCGTGAAGCAGTCGAGTTTTATAAAGCTCAACAAAAAACAAGCGAAATCACCGAGGATGACCTTAAAATCACCGAAAAAGACCTGCAAAAGCTGACCGATAAATATATTGAAGAAATAGCAAAAGTCGCAGCAAAAAAAGAGTCCGAGATAAAAGAAATATAATAAGAGGACTTTAATGTTAAATCTTTTCAAAAAGCGAAAACACAAAAAAGAACTAAGTAATCTCAACCTGAATCCTGAATACCTGCCGGCTCATATAGCGATAATCATGGATGGTAACGGGAGATGGGCGGCGCGGCGCGCTCTACCACGCACTGCCGGCCACGCGGCGGGAGCTGAAACATTTCGCCGGGTTGCCACGTATTGCAAGGACATCGGCATTCAATATCTCACCGTCTATGCCTTTTCTACAGAAAACTGGAAACGTTCCGCAGACGAAATTTCCACTATAATGGAACTTTTGGAAAAGTATCTGTATGAATCAATAGAAAAAATGGAACGCGACCGGGTAAAAATGAAATTTCTCGGCGATACCTCCGTTCTCTCTCCCAAGCTGCAAGCCTTGATAGCCGAAACCGAAGAAATCTCAAAAAAATTCGACGGAGTACAGGTGAACATCTGCTTAAACTACGGCAGCAGAAACGAAATTCTGCGTGCTGCAGAAAAATACGCACAGGAGAGAGTTTCGGTCTTACGCTGTGCCGATGCTGATTCCTACCCGCTTAAAGAAGAGAACTTCTCAAAATACCTGTACACCGCCGACATTCCCGACCCCGACCTCATTATAAGACCAAGCGGAGAAATGCGCTTGTCGAACTTCCTGCTATGGCAATCGGCATACTCCGAATTCTATTTCACAGAAACCCTCTGGCCCGACTTCAACGAAAAAGAACTCGACCGCGCCATCGCCGTGTACCAATCCAGGGACAGGCGCTATGGAGGAGCATAGACAAGACAGGGGGACGGTTCATCTGTCCTGACAACAAGACAGGGGGACGGTTCATCTGTCCTGACAAAGAGACGGATTGTATACAGTACGGAAACGGGAGGTGTTAGCATAAAAACAAGAATTATAGTTTCAGCAGTACTTCTGCCTATCTTTTTTTGTGTTCTATTCCTGCTGCCGCCGATTTTTCTTACCATCATTGTATCCGTTGTATGCGCGATAGCGGCATATGAGCTTCTTCGTGCGACAAATCTCAGCAGAAACAAAAGCGTTATCGTATATACGGTTATTTCCGCCGTGCTTGTACCGTTTGCGGTCTACCTCAGCCGAATAACCGCACCGGTCAACGCCGCGGGGATATCCCTGACAAGCTTTACAACACTCATGCTGATAACACTGCTCTTCTCTCTTCTCTTTATTTTTTTAAGCTTACTGGTAATCGAAGCAGTTCTATCGTTTAAGAACGCAAAAGCAATCAAAACTGGAACCCAGCTTAAGTTTCGCCAAATACCGACTGCGTTGGCAGCAGGCATATTGATACCATACATGCTCTCATGTCTGGTTAGCCTTAAAACCATGCAATACGGGCATTTACTCGTGCTTTTGCCGATTGTCGCAGCTATTGTAACGGATTCCGGAGCGTATTTTACGGGTGTCACAATTGGTAAAAAGAAAGCCTTTCCGACTATTAGCCCGAATAAAACTGTTGAGGGTTATGTCGGCGGTGCAATAGCCGGCATAGCCGGTATGCTGATTTATGGTATAATCCTTTCATACACGACTTCGCTCACAATAATTTTTCCTGCGCTAATACTATACGGAGTTATCGGCGCATTTGTAACCGAATTGGGCGACTTGACGTTTTCGCTGATAAAAAGAAGATGCGGAATAAAGGACTACGGGAACCTGATACCCGGTCACGGCGGCGCACTCGACCGCTTCGACAGCATGACCTTCGCCGCTCCGACAATGTACCTGCTGGTAATGCTGCTCCCCGCGATTATTGTGTAACTTGGAGAAATCAAATGACAAAAGCAATAGCAATTCTAGGCTCAACCGGCTCTATTGGTTGCCAAACCCTTGAAGTGGCTGAGTTTCTTAACATAAAAGTCAAAGCCATAAGCGCGGACAAAAACATAGACCTGCTCGAAAAGCAAATCCGCAAATTCGATCCCGAGCTTGTTGCGGTCTACGATGAAACAGCAGCCAATAACCTAAAATCACGTGTTAAACGTGTCAAAGACATCAACGTACGAATAGTCCAAGGAATGGAAGGGCTGATTGAGGTTGCGCAAATAAGCGGTACCGATGTGATTGTCACTGCTATCGCCGGGCAGGCAGGGTTGAAGCCGACCCTTGCAGCTCTTGAAACCGGCAAACGCATTGCACTTGCCAATAAAGAGCCCTTGGTCTGTGCAGGTGAGCTGGTAATGCAAACCGCAATAAAGCACGGAGCTGAAATCATCCCTGTTGATTCCGAGCACTCGGCAATTTTCCAATGCTTGCCACATCCCATCAATCATGCTAACATAAGAAGGCTGATCCTCACCGCTTCGGGAGGACCGTTCCGCGGAAAATCCCGCAAAGAACTCGAAAAAATCACACCGGAGCAAGCCCTATCACACCCGAACTGGACCATGGGCAAAAAAATCACGATTGATTCCGCAACCCTTATGAACAAAGGACTTGAACTGATAGAAGCAATGCACCTGTTCGGCATGAACCCCGACCAAATCGACGTCATGATACACCCCGAAAGTATAATTCACTCAATGGTCGAGTTCAACGACGGAAGTACAATAGCACAGCTATCAAACCCCGACATGCGCCAACCAATCCAATACGCACTAACCTACCCCGACCGCCTCCCGTCACTGACTAAACCGCTTGATTTGATACAACTAGGCAAACTAACCTTCGAAAAACCCGACACGGACACATTCCCCTGCCTGCGCCTTGCATACGAAGCTGCAAAAACAAGCGAAAAAGCCTGCGCAGTGTTGAACAGAGCAAACGAAGAAGCCGTGGGACTGTTCTTAGATGGAAAAATAACGTTTAACGGAATATCAGAATTTATAGAAAAAGCCCTCAAACTTGCACAAGCTTAGAGGCGTTCAAATGGTATTGTAAATTTTGTTTCGTCAAGCGTAGCCATGGACGGTGTTGTCAAGGGTACTTTGACAAATTACTAATTTCCATTTACCCTCTATACAAAAACTATCCGCTTAATCCACACCCAGTGCCTTAAACACTGCTTCTTGCACTGTTGAGTAGAATATCAAACTAAATGCACCAACTAAATCGCATGGAACAGATTGCAACTCCGCTGCTGCTGTTATTGGCAACAACACTTTCTTCGCCCCGCTGTCAAGGCAAACTTGAAGTGTGTAGGCGAGTTCATCAACCTTTAGTATTGTGCCACCAATGGAGAACTCACCTAACACAGCCAAACTTGAAAGTGTTGGTTTGTTCAGGGAAATAGAGCAGATTGCTATGAGTGTTGGAAGTGCAAGAGTTTTTGTCATTCCAATACCCTGCATATCCTGATAGTTAATTATATAGTCCTTTGATGTAGTGCTGATAGCACCGCTTATTGTCTTAGCCTGTGCTTTAAGGAAGCTATACGCTGTATTTATTGCTTCTTTTGCTTCGCGTTCCGAACCAACTCCCGTACTGGCAAGCTTGACGTTTCCCGGGAGCATTTGTGTTTCCAATCTGAAAACTCCGACTTTGCCGCCTTTTGCTCGTGAAATAGTGTAAACCTGACCGGGATTACAAAGACCTTCCGGAATCAGCTTGCCACCGCCTTGCTCAGGCGTGGTAACATAGTGTTCAATGAATGATTCACTGTCAATGTATGAGAAATTTACATCATAAAATTCCATACCGCCAATCTTCTTTTGCTGTTCCTTTACCCGGCGGCGCATTTCTAATGCAATTTCAAGTATTTCAATCATATCGTCCTTAGTAAAATCACCATTCGGGTATAGGAGTTTTACAAAGCCGGAAACAGATTTACGCACTGCAATAACGTCGCGTTGATTTAAGTTTGTACCAAGTTGGAAATTTCTATCGAAAGCGTCTCCGAATGATTCTTTGCGCATTTCGCGGAAGAACTCCGACAAAAAATCAGTTATAAATCCGTAATCATCAGTAAATGAATCGGGGCGGAATTTCGGTATCTCCCAACCGGGAACATAACAGTGCATACGGTCAAGGAAAGCAGTATCATTTGCCATTTCTGCAGGGAACGGGTCAAAAAGGTGGGATGTTTTAATTACAACGTCCACGCTCTGATTTATATTTCCTACAAATACAATTGATGCTGTTGCTGACTTTTCCTCTTTTCCCCGGGAGAATGTACCGGAAGCCATATATCCCTTCATTAACTCTACAACATCTTTGTCTTTAAGGTTTGCCAGACCTGCAACTTCATCAAAAGCGACACAATCCCATAACCCGACAAGACCGATAGTTTTATTCGACATATTGTAAAACAGATTAGCGACTGTTGTTTGACCGCCGGACACGAGTATACTGTTCGGCGAGATTTGCTCATAAATGTGGGATTTGCCGGTACTGCGCGGACCGAGTTCACAGAGATTGTAATTATTTTCAACTAACGGAATCATTCGCGCCAGTAACAGCCATTTTTCGCGCATAGAGAACTTGTCCGGCTCCATGCCAGTAGAGCGAAGCAAAATTGTAATCCACTCGTCTTTTGTGAAAGCTTTTCGTGCGTTCTTAATATCATCCATGTCTACATGGGGCATCTGAATCGGAGTCAGCTTAACAACACGTATTGGGTTGCGTTTTCTATCTTCCTCAATAAATTCATAGTCTAATTGGACTATACACCAAATGCCACCACAGAGCAGGCGGTCATATTTTGATACATAATCAGGAGCAATGGGAATGCCTTTCAACCCAAGATTAGAAAACTCTGCTTCATATACATCTTCCTTTATATTAAGCTTGACAGTCAGTTTATCGATAACGGAGTAACTCCCACGCTCTCGCAATATTGAAATAATTTTCTGTGCTTCATCCGGACGTACAAAATTGTCAGCAAGTATGCGCTTCACATTTACCATACCTTCTATAACGATTTCTTCGTCCTCAGAACCGCAATATTGACCTAAAAGGTATTCAAGAACATAAACAGGAACATTTGCGCCCTGTCGTATTTTCTTTGTCAAGTCTTTCCTGACGATTTTTCCATCAAAAAACTCGCGTAGCTTCTTATTAAGCTCTGAGTTACTTGGTTTTGTCAATAAAACATCGGCGGCATAAGCAGCAGCTTCAAACTCCGAACCATCCATGTCATCGGTTTCGTTTGATTCATCAATGGTTTTCATTTCGTCATGCATAACGACTCCCCCCTAAAATCCAAATCCGATGCCATCGGCAAATGCAATATCCATAACAACTTGATGCCGAAACAATTCAATATTGCTCTTTTCCTCCACAGCCACAAGCCAGTATTGCTCTGTATTACTGTATTTCTTATTCTTAAAATTAAACTTGAGTCGGAACATTCTCTTGCTTGGGTCTGCATCTTTTCTATCTGCTTGATATATCTGCTCATTAGAAATCTTTTCATTATTATCTGATACAAAGCACAATCTGTAATCTGCCGGTGTCACAACATCGCATACAGGTTCTTTTTGTATAAAATCAAGCGGTGTAATAAGATTTGTTATCTTACGTATCATGCTTACTAATGCGATTTCTGCTTTTCCAGTGTCGACATGACCTTTTTTCGTTTTGACAGTTATCAGCGGCAATATCATTTCCTGCGGAGATGCGCCTCCATGTACATAATTAAGTCCGCCTGATGTTTTGAACACATTAGCCCCGATAGGCCATGATACGTATTTTTTACAATTACCCCCGGTAATATCTGATAAAAGTACTGATACCACCCCGTCTGCAACTAAAGGATTATCGCCGATAATGAATCTACGGTTGGTAAATGCACCCTTTTGCCCGGATAAATCAATTTTTTCACTCTCATTAAACTTATCACGCTTATATAAGAATCCATGATCTGCGGTAATAATGAAGCGATATACATTATTCACCGATAAACGTTTGATTAGTGTAAATATCTCGTTAATCGCCTCAGTACACGCAGAAAACACCTCGTTTTCTGCGGATGAACCTCGCTTATCAATTTGGTCGTGATAAATATATACGGCATCCTTTCCTGTAAAAATCTCGCGTATTTCATCACGCTTTATCGGTATATCGTCAAACCGGACACAACGAGAGTTTGATAAAGCCGATTGCAATATAGCTTCACGTTTCTCTGTTGAATCGCTTTGCTTTCCATCTATAGTAACTTTTCCATCTGCTGATAGTTGTATATCCTTATGTGGCAATAATGCTGCCATGCCAAGCGCAGTATATGCAGGAAGGACACCTGTTAAGTATTTTATCTCAGCACTGCAGTTCGGGTCACTATTTAGTTTTTCAAACAATTCTTGCCCTACTTCATACCGCAGCGCATCTGAGATAATAATCGCTGTTTTATCTTTTGCATTTTTAATGTTTCGATCAAAGAACCGTAACTGTGAATTGTCAACTCGCATAACATCCTTTACATTAAGCTCGGTATTATAAACAGGCAGTAGCACACTAAGATATTTGTTGGTATAAATATTCTCAATACGTTTTCGCAGTTCTTCAAAAGCTTCGTTTTCTGATACTGCGTCAAATGCAACATGGAATTGCCGATACTGCCTGTCAATTTGATAATCTTTATCTATATATTGCTTAACAATATTCTCATACTGCCCGGTGCATGAATAACGAGCATTACTGATGATTTTGTATGCTGAAGAAAGTAAGCCATACCGGTTTGAGAAAACCTCGCCATAATGCTTCTTAATGCGTATGTCACATATATCAAGAATGTTCTTACCGCCACAGGTTGCTCCGGTGTCTTCGTCCATTAATCTCTCAGTAATCCATATAATAATATACTCGTCTACCTCTGAAAATGCATCACAATCTAAGATTAGTTCAATATCAAAAGCACTAAGATTCTCCTTTACCTTGAGGATTGATGATATGTAAACTGCTAACTCATCATAATGCGACCTGTATATAACACTATTCATTAAACTGTCAAGAAACGCTATTATACTCCCGGACTTGAGAGATACAAAACCCTTCCATGCTTTTGGAACTTCACCCCGTAGTTGTTTCGCGGCATACGTTGCAAACATTGTTGTCGACAGTCGTAAAAGACACGGTGCGGGATCGGAGTACCCTACAGATTCCTCGCACATCTTCCAAAATGCAGGGAGTAAGTTATACTTTTCGAATTCATTAAGTAATTGATTATCTTCAAAATCACCGGAAGTGAGTACCACACGCAACGCTTCTTCAAAAGATGCTGTGCGAGTTTTACATAAGGCACTCATTATCGTGACTTCAATAGTTTCCTTTGATGTAAGCTCCGTCTCAAAGTCATAAAACCGCTGCGTCCTTTTCATATCCCTAAAGAACTTTGAATATATCTGAAACACAGGTTTTAACTTTTCGTCCACCTGTAAATCTACGACCAATAGAGAAGCACGGTCAGCATGAAACCGCCGTGAGTATAGTAATGTATCTTCTAACACATTATCTCGTACATCGGGCTTCGAAAACGGAGCATAAACAAGGAAGTTAGACTCAGTATCCTCTCGTTCAAGAAGGTGCTTCGTATAGAATTGATTATCTGATGTAAGTTTATGTATCGTAGCTCCAACGATACCCATATCGTCAACAACGTCAGCAAACTCTTTATCATCGTCATACCAGAAAATGATTTTTCGCATTTCGCCGGCAAACTCTGCATTGAGCTTGTCTGTTATTTGTTTATGGTCGAGTGTAGGCATAATATTTTTTCCTTATATTTTTATTAAATTTAATTTAAAGTAGTTGATTTTTTTCTATTTTTGTGTATAATGGTTAATAGATTAACTTGTGAGGGAATAACAATGCGTTGGCTATGCCAGTAAGGTTGGGTTACCAGCTGAGCAGTCGTCTTGCCCGGGGTTAATCTTTTTTGCGCCATTTTCTTCACTAAGAATATATACTGCATAGTTTATTAAATCATGACTATATTTGTACCGCACTTCTTTTCCGGCTTCTATTTTATAGCAGTAATTTTGGTTTTCTTTAATACCTTTGTCTTTGCAAAATGCTGTAAATTTATGCATATTAAAACCAAAATCAGAACCAAGGCTTAGCATAAGAGATTCTTTAATACTCTTAACAGCTTCAGTAGCTAAGAATGGATGTGTAACATTAACGTCTTTGGGTACGTTTATAAAGTGAACTGCTTTCTCACTATTCGGTTCAAGAGCATATACCAAATCCGCCTCATTACTTTTTTTCGTACTTACCAACTTTATTGTTTGAGTAATGTCTCCACTAATGTCATTATTAAGTTCTGTTTCCAACGATTTGAACTGCATAAGGCTTGTAGGATTTAAGACTAATGGTGAGTTAATAGTGTCCGGTGCATTCGATAGCGCAACAAATGGAGTTATGCTTTTGTTTACTTTATATTCCGGGAAATGTTTTTCATAAAACTTTAGCAAGTTGTTTATACATTTTTGGAATAGTGGGGCAAAGATAAAATCATAATCAGGCAATACATTATGTGTTGCCTTGTTTCGTATGCTTCTTACCATGTTCAAATTTGTTTTTGTGTAATCGGTTGTACTTGTAAATACTCTCTCGATACATTCGGATAGTCCCAATGTTTGATTTTGGTTATTTTTGAAATTCATTGCTGATATGCTGTTTTCGCGTCGAATAATAAATGCTTTTAGTACCAGTTCCCAGGCATTACAAATAAAGAAGCAAAATCCTTCTGCTCTATATTTCAAAGTGGGCTTGTTGATAATTTCCAATGACATCAAATATGCTTCTTCTGATTTTTCTAACAAAGCTTGGATATAGTCCTTAACATCGCTATCTAAGATCTGTTCCTTTTTCATATTCGATTTCAAATCGCTCATAATATGTCCCTCACATCAGAACTTTCTTAACAAATCGTAGAAAGGTTAAGGCAAAACATTAAATAATTCTATAGCTCACTCGCTTCACTGGCTTCAATGTCTTTGAGTGTCTTACCATCTGCGGTCTTCCATACCATATATCCGTTGGCACTTGCCCCGGTCACAAACATTGCGGCGGCTGAAGGTGAGGGAAAGAGTGTATCCTCCATCAAAATATTATTCTCAATAGCGGCTTGCTCTCGCGCTCTTTTTGCTACACCGGAGCAAGTCTTTTCATTTGCCTTTGGGTTTACCATACTACCCTTGAGAACAATATACCCTTCGTTTGAACGTTTACATGAAGCTTTTATTGTTAGTCCGCTATTTTGCATTTTTTGCTCTAAGCAAAACTCAACGGAATCATCGTCTTGCATGATGTCCTCAGACTGGCGAGCATGGATAAATGGTTCAAACACAAAATGACCAAGAACACCCATTATTGTTTGGGCATATCCAACGTATTCTATAAGTTCACTTTCCTTTTCCTCGCCAACAGGTGGCACGTTTGGTTCGTTGCCGTTTTTAGCAATGTAGCGACCGATGTTTTTTGCGAGATTAAAGAAATAGTTTTCAAGCCATCCTATCTCTGTTGCGCTTAAAGAATTATTAGAGGTAGTAAAAGCGACAGCCTCGTACCAGTCTTCAAGTCCTTGCTTTGGAGAAGCATGGTGCTCTTTTAGGCGATATAAAATGCCTTCGCCATTTTTCCGTGTTCCAGCTTGCCCAACATAGACGAGCGGTTTATCGTTATCGCTTTTGCAAAAAAGGAAGTAAACACCGCTTTGCTTGAGGTAATCAATATTCTTACAGTCAACAAGTTTGACTCGTGGAATTTTATAAGCAACGCCAGTCCAATTGGCAAGCGTACATTTAATGCGTCCACTTGGAATGCCATCCATCAAATAATAATTCATATTTTTGCCTGCCATAGCCGTTATCCTCCATCTTCTTTGTTAATAATCCGCCATAAAGTCTCGCATTTTTCTACGTACATATTGGACTTAAAGGATATCACGAAGCAAAATGATTTTCAATAAAAAAGCATTTATATTTATGCAAAGATATACTGTAGTTAAAACGCATAATATTGCTGCAGTTAGTTCTGTTCGGAGAAAAATTAGATTTTTACCGCCAATTAAGACATTCTTTAATGGTAGTTTTAAGAAATATATAATTGGAGGTAATCAACATGGAAATCAATCGCAAACTCATCGGGCAAAAAGTCAGAGAAGCTCGAAGTACGAAAGGGTTATCGCAAGCCACATTAGCAGAAGAAATCGATATGTCTGTTCCTTATATCAGCCATATCGAAAAAGCAAGAAAGCAAGCAAGCTTGAAGGCACTAATCCGAATTGCAGATGTTCTTGGAGTTACGGTAGATATGCTATTGTCCGGAAACCAAGCAAATGACCCTTTAGAATGTCATTACGAATTAGCAAAAATCATGGAAAGCTGCAATAGCTATGAAAAAAGATTTATCTATGAGTTTGCGAAACTTGCCAAGGACTTTATCCGCAAGAATTGTGAGTCCAATTTATTCAGGTAAAACTCACATGGAACAATAACTGTAGGGATATTTATTAACCTACAGTTATTTCCATATCAATAATGCATTACATATAATCTCTTTATTCAACTTCACTTTCGAGGGAATATTATGCAGAATAATGATGTAACGCCTGATAATACGAAACAAGACACTTCTCAGGAAAAAGAAAAAAGGGACAGTAAAAAAGATGCAATTCGCAAACGATATCAAGGTCTAAATCCCGATGAAATAGATGTTATCCCCGCTTTACCAAAAGAAAGTTTCTTTGAAGACCGCAGTGAAAAGCGAGTTGCTATATATGTGCGTGTTTCTACAGATGACCCCCGGCAAACATCATCTTATGAATTGCAAAAAAATCATTATACCGATCTTGTTGAAAAGCATGAAGGCTGGAATCTGGTTGAAATATATGCGGACGAGGGTCTGTCCGGTACAACAACAGCTCATAGAAAAGCATTTATTAAAATGATTGAAGATTGCAAAGAGGGGAAAATCGATATAATTGTAACCAAAACAGTTGCCCGTTTTGCACGTAATATTCTTGACTGTATTGGTGAAGTGCGTATGCTTGCTGCACTTAAGCAACCGGTTGGAGTGTTTTTTGAAACCGAAAATATATATACGCTTGACGGCAGGAGTGAAATGGCATTGTCTTTTATATCTACATTGGCACAGGAGGAGTCACGCAATAAAAGTGAAATTATGAATGCATCTATTGAAATGCGATTTAAGCGCGGCTTATTTTTAACTCCTCCGCTGCTTGGCTATGACAATGATGAAGACGGTAATCTTGTTATTAACGAAGATGAAGCAAGAACTGTAAAATTGGCATTTTTGATGTATTTACACGGGCATACCTGTATGGAGATTGCAGAGATTTTTACTAATCTTGGACGTAAAACGAAAAAGAATAACACCTCATGGTCTCCAAACTCAATTTTGCAAATACTACAGAATGAACGACATTGTGGCGATGTGCTTGCCAGAAAAACATTTACTCCAAACTTTCTTGATCATAAATCAAAAAAGAACAGGCAGGATAGAAATCAATACCGAAAACAAAATAATCATAAAGCCATTATACCAAGAGATGATTTTATAGCCGTGCAACGACTTATAAGTAATGCCAAATACGGAAATAAAGGTATACTGCCGGAGCTAAGAGTAATTTCGGAGGGTACATTAAAAGGGTTCGTATCAATTCATCCTAGATGGGCAGCTTTTTCAGCCGACGATTATCGTATGGCATCAGCCGCTGTATATAATGAACCTTTTGAACCAACACCCATTAATACAGAAGTAACAGTACAATCAGGAGAGTTTGATTTACGAGGTTATGAGATTGCACGCTCCCAATTCTTTAACACTGCAAAGAAATTATGTGTCACATTTTCTACCGAGCGGTTATGGTTCAGCTCTGAGTGCACCAAAAAGTTGACTAAAGAGTTATATGTTGAGATGTTGGTACATCCGGAAGAACAATTGCTTGCTATTCGCCCAAGCAAGAAAGACAACAAATGTTCTGTTAAGTGGATGAAGCTTAGTGATGATACATTTTGTCCGAGGGTCATACAAGGCACCGCATTTCTAAAAACATTATATAATATTTACGGATGGAATCATGAATGTAAGTATCGTATTCGCGGAACCCGGCATGAGAAAGAAAAATCGCCTATTATAGTATTCGATATGCGAGAAACAGAAGTATTCATTCCGGATGAAACTACAGAAGATTACCTTAATGAGAACACCCACCCAATAATAACCGGATTTTCTAAGAATATTGCTGCTTTTCCTCCCGCTTGGGCGGGGAGTTTTGGCTATAATTATTATAGTCATGCACAAGCACGAGAAATTGCTGCTCTCGATAAAAACGGAGCTTGGAATGTTACTGTAGAAGGAAAAACATATATTAGCAAACAAGAATTAAATATTACTGATACCGATTTGATTGCCGGTAGTATTGAAGAAATATTAAAAGAAATCGAGCAAGGAGATATAAGTATTGAATCCAATAATTAGTAACTATAATCCAGCCATTGAGCAAATCCAAATTGAAACATTTAGAGTAAATATTAATCCGGGTGAAGACGTTGAAAGAGATGATAACTTCAATTATGACGGATACCAGGTTGTCCGTGGAGAGTTTTTTGCACATTTAAGAGAACCTTCGATAACCTTTAATAAACAAAGAATATCATTGAATACAGCATGTCTAAATCGTCTCCCCGATGTTGATTATGTTAAGATTCTTGTGAATCCGGTCGAACTAAAGCTTGTGGTACAACCTAGTACTGAAAATGAAAGAGATTCATTCATTTGGCGTTCACAGAGCTTGAAGAGAAAACCAAAACAAGTTATATGCCGGGTTTTCTATGGCAAAATTATGGATTTAATGAATTGGAACACGGACTATCGTTATAAGCTGCTTGGAAAACTTATCCAAAGTAATAATGAATACTTATTTGCGTTTGATTTAACATCTCCCGAAGTTTTCCCAAGTATCTTTAATGAAAATGGGCAGATTAAATCTTCCCGCACTCCATTATTTCCTGCTGAGTGGAAAAATCAATTTGGTCTGCCTGTCGAAGAACATCGAAGACGTCTTCAAGTGGATATTTTTAAAGGATATACAGTATTTAATGTAAAAGAACACAACATATCAGATAACATGAATGAGGATGGACAGTTTATTAATCAGGAGGTAGTCAGTGGTGGAGAATAATACTTTGCAACCTGCAATTTCTATTGATTATAAACAAAATCGAATAAGGATTTATAAAAGAACTCTTCGGTTAATTGGAAATCCGGACTATATTATTTTACTTATTAACCCCGAAGAACAAATATTAATAATTCTAAGTAGTGATAAATCTGATAAAAAAGCATTCCATACTAAACGCTTAATAACCGGAAATAAACAATCATACGAGATTAGCAGTAAACATCTGCTAAGAAAACTCCTTGCCGTTTGCACTAACTGGCAGGACAATCGTTTATATCGCGTATATGGTGAAGTTGTCCCTAATCAAAGTGCTGTTCAGTTTCGGCTCACTGATGCATTTATTGCTTGTGGGACAAAAGGTTAAAATTGTATGAAATGTGGTTTTTACGACTTAAAAATCGATGACGAGTTTAAACGCTTCACTCTTCCTTTAACATCTGAGGAGTATGAACAACTTGAAGCAAATATTAAGATTATCGGATGTCGTGAGCCACTCATTGTTTGGAACAAAACAATTATTGACGGACATAATAGATATGAAATATGTAATCGCTTGAAGATTCCGTTTTCGATTAAATATATTGTATTACACAGTCGTGAGCAGGTGCTTGCATGGATATGCACGAATCAACTAAAACGAAAAAATATTGGTATAGAAACACGACGTTACTTAATAGGTAAAAAGTATAATTTGGAAAAAATCTTAGGAGCCCACATGGTTGCCGGTACCGATCATTATGTCAGAAGAGAATTAAAGCCATATAAATATTTCGGTTCAAAATTCGATGACTCTGTATGTAAGACAAAAGAGAGATTTGGAAAAGAGTTCTGTGTATCTACTGCAACAGTTGCAAGATATGGCGATTTTGCACAAGCTGTCGATAATATTACTGAAATTGAACCTGCATTTTTACTTGCAGTCTTATCAGGTCAGTTAAAAATCACACACAATCAAGTTGTTGAACTTTCTGAGCTGCTGCCTGAAGAAATACATCGCATAAGCACCGAACTTTTGACGAAAAGGTTTAATGAAAGCACTCCCAAGAAAATGCTGAAAACAAGCATACCCAAAAAAATTAGTGAAAATGTAGAGTATTCTTTTCAAGTAAAAACACTGCCAAAATATGATCCGGATGCAGAGATTTTGGGACTTGCATTCACAATACCTTCATGGATAAGCTCAATAAAACGAGTGCGTACGATGGTGAAGCCAATTGAGTTGTCTGAAAATGCCCGAAGCAGACTTAATGAAAAACTAAAATGCCTAAAAATAGAAGTTGAAAATATGATATCTAAACTGGAGGAGAAAGATTAATGTACGAATTAGAGGCATATATACCGAAAGTACACTTTGAGCAGATTCCAATAAAAAATCTTGTTGCCCATCAGGAATATCAACGAAATTTATCTGAATCACATATAAGGCGCACTGTAGAAAACTTCGACCTTCATCAAATCAACCCCGTAAAGGTAAGTCGAAGGGATGGGATAAATTATATTTTCAACGGACAACACACAGTCGAAATTGTTGCTATAGTATCAGGGTCACGGGACACACCAGTTTGGTGCATGATATATGACGAGTTAATTTATGAACAGGAGGCAGATATATTTGCTAACCAGCAAAAATTCACAAGGTCATTAAAGCCTTATGAAATTTTTATGGCTAATATTGAAGCGGGTAATGATGAACAATTAATAATAAAATCATTGGTTGAATTCTACGGGCTTACCATTTCACCGGGCAAATCCCCAGGTGGCATATGTGCTGTCGGAACATTGGAGCAGATTTATCAAAATCATGGGTTTCATGTTTTAGACCGCGCATTACGTTTATGCATTGGTACTTGGGAAGGCGATGAACATTCGTTGACATCAAATATGCTAAAAGGTGTTACTCATCTAGTAGTAGCATTTGGCGATTCTATGAGAGATGACATTTTTAAAGAAAAAGTCGGAGCATACTCTTCAAGAGATATCGGACGTACTGCAAGAGAGCGGAAAGCAGGTTCAATGGGATATGCGGAGGCTATGTTAGAAATATATAATAAAAAAATGAGGTCTTTTTCTGCACTAAAATGGGGAATATTACATACATATAGGTCAAGAATCACAAAATCTGAATTTCCGGAAGACAGCGAAGTGGAACAAATTTTTGAAACATCTGTAATAGGTTAAATCCTACAAAGCAGCCTGTCCTATTAATATACTAATTCGCATCAACTATATTTCGCAAGCAGGGGGTATTACAGTCATTCCGAAAAACTCGTCCTGATGTAATACCCGCTTGTTGGTGACAAAGTCCCCAAACCCCCGAGGATGGAGAACTCCATGCTTTAAGCAAAACCTGACGGTTTTGCTGCTACGACTGCGGAGCAGTCTATACTGTCTACGACAGACTAATTCTATACATAGTTTGTTTCGCAACCTGCGTTTTTCAGAGCGTCAAATATGTTGAGCGCGGGCTACCTGATGCAAAGAAAAGTGTCACTGAGTTATTAAGGGTTTTTCTTTTCTAGTATAACATAATTTATATTTGGCTTTATTAAGTTGTGGATTGCCACACCGTCTGCGGACGGTTCGCAATGACGGAGTTGAGCCGGTTAATTTGTTTACGCTATACCTGTAAACAAACAAAAACAACTGGATAATATCATCAATCTGTAGTAAAATGAAAAACGTTGAAGTTGCGACATAAAAAAAGCAGAACGCCATTTTACCGATGTTCTACCTTTTCGCAACACAACTCGAATTGCTACAGACAAGCGGTTGCCATGTTATAATAGTAGGTGTCGATGTCGAGCACCCTCTATAGCATAGCACTCATGGACGGTGGAGCGTCCGACAGTAGAGTACAGGACGTACTCTCTGGCGGTAGAAACAAAATTTACAATACCATTTGAACGCCCAATCAAGCACTTATCTTATGAAAGAGGACACATATGTTATTTATAATTCTTGCCATACTCGCCTTCGGGGTCATCATTGCAATCCATGAGCTTGGACATTTCCTGTCAGCCCGTATCTTTAACGTCAAAGTCAATGAATTTGCTATCGGCATGGGACCGAAGCTACTCAAGTATCAAGGCAAAGAAACTCTTTACTCCTTGCGTGCCGTCCCGTTCGGCGGCTTTTGCTCAATGGAAGGAGAACATGAAGAAGGCGAAGAACCTGACCCCCGCTCGTTTTTAAGCCAAAAACGATGGAAACGCATTGTCATTCTTGCCTCGGGCAGCATTGCCAACTTCATCGCCGCCTTTATAATCGTACTAATTTTACACGCAGGGGTAGACAGCTTTGGCGGCACTACGCTTACAAATGTGGTTGACAGATTTCCGGAACAAGGACCGAGTGAACTCATGGCAGGAGACAGATTCGTCGCAATGAACGGCGAAAGACTCTTCTATCATGATGATTTCATTTTGTTCTCGCAATTAAACGCCGGAAACCCACTGACCGTGACATTGGAGCGAAACGGTGAACTGATTGAATACGAACGCCGCTCATATTTGGTTGACGGCGTAGAAGAGTTTCGATACAGCCTGTCTTTCGACAGAATTGACGCAAACCTTTGGGAAACAATCAAATATTCAGGGTATCAAACCTACAGCTTTGTACGCATGATTCGGCTCAGTATAGCTATGATGGTCAGCGGAGCCATCGGCATTGGAGATTTTGCAGGACCCGTCGGCATTATAGACACCATGAACACAATAGGACATCAAGTCCAGGAAAATGAAAGCACAACCGCAGCCATCGGAAGCATTGTCTTCTTCACCGCATTTATAGGAGTCAATGTCGCAGTAATCAACCTGCTCCCCATCCCCGCAATGGACGGCGGCAGAATCTTCTTCACAGTATTGACATGGATAATAGAAAAAATAACAAGAAAACGCCTCGACCCGAAATACGAAGGCTACATAAACACCACAGTCTTTGTACTCCTGATAGGCTTCATGATATTCATCCTATATAATGACGTAGCGAGGATAATAACGAGGTAAGGGACAAAAGGGGACGGTACGTTTTTGTCCCATTTGTCAAGATATACTGAGAGAGAGAAATGGACTTTTTAAAAAGCAAAAAACAAAAAACCGGTGAGCTCAAGCAAATCGCCATCGAATCAATGACAACAACCAAGACATCCGATGTTGAGGCAACAGTTGCACAGATACACAGATTAGAGCAAGCCGGGTGCGACATCATTCGTGTCGCCGTTCCCGATATTGCATCGGCTGAAGCAATCTCCGAAATAAAAGAGCGCATATCAATTCCACTGATTGCCGATATCCATTTCGACCACAAGCTAGCTCTTCGTGCTGTTGACGCAGGAGCAGATAAAATACGCATTAACCCCGGGAACATCGGGACACCCGAAAATATCAAAGCTGTCGCAAAAGCCTGCAACCAAAAGAATATTCCCATTCGAGTCGGCTCAAACAGCGGAAGCTTAAGCAAAGAAATTCTCGCTAAACACGGCGGAGTTACGCCGGAGGCAATGGCAGAAAGTACCCTCAATCACGTCGCACTTCTCAACAAATTCGACTTTGACAACATATGGATATCGGCAAAAACATCAAGCGTCCCCCTAACAGTCAAAACATATCGGCTTTTGAATGAACAGACCGATTACCCGTTCCACATCGGCATCACCGAAGCCGGAACCGAATACAACGGAATCATCAAAAGCTCAATAGGCATCGGTACCCTGCTGCTCGACGGAATCGGCAATACAATAAGAGTATCGCTGACCGCAGAACCGGAAAAAGAAATAGAAGCAGCAAAAGCGATTTTGAAAGCACTGGGCTTACGTCCGGGAATAGATATCATATCCTGCCCAACCTGCGGCAGATGCAATATAGATATAATTGCGATAACAAACGAAGTGGAAGGCAAGCTTAAAGCCCTCTTTGAAAAGGACAACTCGCTCACTATCGCAATAATGGGTTGCGCTGTCAACGGACCCGGCGAAGCCGGGCAAGCGGATTACGGAATCGCCGGCGGCAACGGCGAAGGCATCATCTTCGCCAAAGGCAAAATAATCAAAAAAGTCCCAATGGACAGACTTGTTAAAGAGTTGTGTGATATAATACAAGACAAGGGGACGGTTCATCTGTCCTGAAGTATAAAAGAGAGTAAAGGCAATTAAATGAATTCACAAAAAACCGTTCTTTTTTATGACATGTTCCCCTTCACTCGGGACTCTGCAAGACTCACCACCGACTATAGCACGGTGCAGGTAACTTCGGCATCCGTAAACCAGGCAAAAACTGCAATGGAAGTTACACTTGTGTTAGCAGACCCCGTACCACCATACGAAATTGCCATTCTAGAGGATATTATATCAAGTGAATTCGGGTTCAATACAGTAACTGTCAACGCAACCTATAAGACAGGTAAGACAGGGGACTGGACAAAAGGGGACGGTACGATTTTGTCCTCTACGCCAACGCGAGGGACAAAATCGTACCGTCCCCTTTTGTCTCACCCCCCATCAAACGTCCGTCCCCTAATGGGGCGTGTGGTAAAAACCGCAACGATACCCATAAGCGAAGTCACCCTTGACCATGGCAAGGCAGCGGTCAGGGGCGAAGTTTGCGCAGTCAGAAGCAGACATATAGAAAAAAGCAATTCCTGGCAGATAAACTTCGATATAACCGACTACACAGGCACTCTCAATGTAGTCAAGTTTATACATGACGAGGATGCCTCGAAGTTATTCCACTCAATAAAAGTAGGAATGAACCTTGTCGTCACCGGAACACTCATAAGCAGTAATTATGATAACGAACTCAACTTGAGACCGCGAAATATTTTTCCCTACAGCAAAGAACGCAGAACAGACAATGCCGAACAAAAACGCGTTGAGCTGCACTTACACACAAAAATGTCTGCAATGGACGCACTTACCGATGTCAAAGAAGTAATAAAAAGAGCCGCCGAATGGGGTCATCCCGCCATCGCAATAACCGATCACGGTGTCGTGCACTCATTTCCGGCTGCCGCATCTGCTGCATTCGCGCTAAAAAACAAAATCAAGGTAATTTACGGTGTCGAGGCATATCTTCGTGATTCGACAACAACAAATACAGGAAGGAAAAGACGTAACAATCACGCTGTCTTACTTGTTAAGAATCAAACAGGCCTAAAAAACCTATATAAGCTAATTACGAAAAGCCATATTGAAAACTTTGACGGAAGACCGATTATTTATAAGGATACACTTCAGCAACACAGAGATGGACTTATCGTGGGGTCAGCTTGCGAAGCAGGCGAGGTATATAAAGCTATAATAAACAATGTTGACACCACCGTATTGCACGAAACTGCAAGCTTCTACGACTACCTGGAAATAATGCCTGTTTGCAATAACAGTTTCATGATTTATGGAGAGAACCCGAGAGTTAAAGATGAAGAGGAGCTTCGTCAATTAAACAGGCAAATCGTAAATCTCGGAAGCACATTGAACAAGCTTGTAGTTGCAACAGGAGATGTCCACTTCCTTGACCCTGAGCATGAAATCTACAGGCAAGTTATTATGACATCAAAAGGTTACAGTGACTCAACAGGAGAAATGCCGCTCTTTTTTAAAACAACCGATGAAATGCTTGAGGAATTTAAGTATCTCGGTGAAGAAAAAGCATTTGAAGTCGTTGTCAAAAACCCGCAGCAGATAGCCGATATGTGCGAGATTATCAACCCACTGCCGCCGCCAAATCAACTGTTCCCGCCCAAGCTTGACGGAAGCGCGGATGAACTCAGACAGATTGTTGAAGCAAAAACTCTTGAACTATACGGTGAAAACCCGCCTGAGATTGTACCGGAGCGCATTGCGTACGAACTGAACGATATATTGCGCCTTAATTATGATGTAATATACATGGCTGCACAAAAACTTGTGGCATACCTGAAAGAACAAAAAAGCCGGGTAGGCTCAAGAGGAAGCGTCGGCTCATCCTTCGTTGCCTACCTTGCAGGCATAACCGAAGTAAACCCCCTTCCCTCACACTACAGATGCCCGGTGTGTAAATTCACCGAATTCCCGGGGGAAAGGGGAGCAAGACAGGGGGACGGTTCATCTGTCTTGTTGCAACCAGAGCATTCTTTAACGTTTTTTACAACAAACAAGACAGATGAACCGTCCCCCTGTCTTGCTCCCCTTTCCCCAGCCGCCTGCGGCGCGGACATGCCCGACAAACCCTGCCCCGACTGCGGAGCGGCACTCACAAAGGACGGGTTCAACATACCCTTTGAAACGTTCATGGGATTTGACGGTGCAAAGGTACCGGATATCGACCTGAATATCTCCAGTGAACATCAGGCTTTAGCACATAAATACACTATCGATATGTTCGGTGCTGAATATGTCTACAGAGCAGGTACCATTAATACAATCAAAGAAAAAAACGCATACGGTTTTGTCAAAAAATACCTCGAAACGACGGGCAAAAAGGTAACAAAAGCCGAAGAAAACCGCCTTGCCCTCGGATGCGTAGGCATAAAGCAAACAACCGGACAACACCCCGGCGGCCTTATCGTCATTCCGCAAAACACAGTAGTAACTGACTTCTCCCCCGCTCACTATCCGGCAGACGATAAAGATAAAGGCATTATTACACTGCACTTTGAGTATAAATCTCTCGAAGATAACCTTATAAAACTTGACATACTCGGACACGAAAACCCGACAATGCTCAGAATGCTCGAGAGTATGACAGGCATTAACGCTGACGACATCACCCTTGACGACCCGGAAACAATGTCAATATTCTCATCCCCGAAGCAGCTTGGATTACCGGATGATGATAAGATAATTGGCAATACGGGAACTATCGGAATTCCGGAGTTCGGAACACCATTTACCCGAGAAATGCTTAACGATACGCAACCCGGTGACTTCGACACGCTCATACGTCTTTCCGGTTACTCTCACGGAACGGGCGTTTGGCTCGGCAACGCAAAGGACCTCATTAATTCGGGAAAAGTAAAAGTTTCCGAAACTATCAGCAGCCGCGAGGACATCATACTATTTCTTGAATCAAAAGGGATCGAAAAAAGATACGCATACAATATCTCTGAAAGCATCCGGAAAGGCAAAGGGCTGCCCGAAGGTGCTGAAGAAGAAATGAAACGTTCAAATGTTCCCGTATGGTATATTGAATCATGCAAAAAAATCACATATCTTTTCCCAAGAGCACATGCTGTCGCATATATTATGATGGCATTTCGTATAGCATGGTTCAAAGTACACAGACCGCTGGAATTTTACAGCACACATTTTTACCGCCGTAGAAAAAGCTTTGACGCAGAACTTATGGCTCGCGGGATTGATAGAGTGAGAAGCAAGATAAAAGAGCTTATGAGTAACTCCGACCAAAAAACCGGCAAAGAAGAGGGACTGCTCACAACACTGGAATCCTGCTACGAGTTTTACATGCGCGGCTTTAACTTTGCACCTCTCGACCTTTACGAATCAGATGCCGAGCGATTCCTGATAGTTGATGATAAAATGCTGCGTCCGCCGTTTATTGCAGTCAACGGCCTGGGCGAAGCGGCTGCGTTGTCACTGGAGGAGAACAGAAAAAAACGCGACTTCATTTCAATCGACGACATCTACACCACCTGCACCGGTGTAACAAAAACAACACTCGACAAACTAAAAACCCTCGGAGCACTGGGCGACCTCCCCGACTCCAGCCAAATGTCGTTATTTTAGGGAAGTGGTCAGAGGGTATCCGGAAAATTCTTTCTTAGTTTCAGTCAGCACACAAATTTTGCCGATCGTTGCAAGTTTCCGCTATAGTGCTAGTGCATTGGCTGGAACTAATAAAAATTTTCTGGATACCCTCTGACCACTTCCCCTTGCATATTCATTCATTTTATTGTAAAATCACTAGCACAACTGCTTACTATAAAATCTCATAATTTTCAACTTTCAACATTCAATTACATATAGAGAGCGAGGAATGAAGAAAAATGTCTGCAACACAAAAAACGACTACTGCTATACAAGACGTGGCAATGCGAATTTGGGAGCTGCGTGAAGTCAGCGGATATACCCGCGAACAAATGGCGGCACATCTGGGTATTCCCACCGAAACATATGAAAGCTACGAATCCGGAGCAACAGACCTTCCCTTCTCATTCATTCACAACTGCGCACTGCTCTTTGGCGTTGAACTGACAGACCTTCTTGAAGGCATGAGCGCGCATTTGACCACATATGCGGTAACCCGCCGCGGCAAAGGACGTGTTACATCAAAAGAACAAACCATTGAAGTCTGCGACCTCGCACCGCGCTTCAGAAATAAGCTCGCGGAACCGTATTGGGTCACCTACACCTACTCTCACGAACAGCAAAACCAGCCGATTCCGCTCGTATCACACAGCGGGCAGGAATTTAACGTAATATTCAGCGGACAATTAAAAGTACAAATCGGCGACCATACGGAAACACTATCAGAAGGAGACAGCATATACTTTAGAAGCACAACACCGCATGGAATGATTGCTGTCGGCGGTCAGGACTGCGTCTTTTGTGCAATAGTAATGCCCGAAGAAGTAGAGCAGCTTGACAAACCGTATCTTATCCCCACATCAACCGGAACAGATGAACCGTCCCCCCGTCTTGATGAACCGTCCCCCCGTCCTGCTCCGCGCTCCGCTTACGTCTACGAATCCTTCTGCTTCCCCGTTGAAGACGAAAACGGCTCTCTGCTGTCCATCTCATTCAAAGACCATGACGAATTCAACTTCGCCTTTGACGTTGTGGACGCTATCGCGGAAAAAACACCCGACAAGCTCGCTTTGGTTCACGTCGACCGTGACAAAAACACAAGACGCTTCACATATTCGGAAATATCAAAACAATCCAACAGAGCCGCAAATTACCTTGCGAGTCTCGGTATCAAGCGCGGAGACCGCGTAATGCTGGTCCTGAAACGCAACCACCAGTTCTGGCCGATATTCATTGCCCTGCATAAAATCGGAGCAATCTCAATCCCCGCCACCGACCAACTCCTACAAAAAGACATCGAATACCGAATCGAAGCCGCAGGCATAACGACAATTATCTGCACAGCACAAAGCACCGTATCCTCAGAAGCCGAAAAAGCTATTGCTAACTACCCGTCCGTGACAAACAAAATAATGATAAGCGGCGAGCGCGAAGGCTGGCATAACTACGATACCGAGCACGAACGCTTCCGCAGCGCTTACCCGCGCACGGAGGATTCCCCCTGCGGCGACGATCTGATGCTAATGTACTTCACCTCCGGCACAACCGGATATCCGAAAATCGCTGCTCATACATACACATACGCACTGGGTCACTTCATAACAGCCAAATACTGGCACAACGTCGACCCCGACGGCGTTCACTATTCGATTTCCGATACAGGCTGGGGCAAGTTCGTATGGGGCAATCTTTACGGTCAATGGCTCTGCGAGGCTGCCACATTCTGCTATGACTTCGATAAATTCGATCCGCTCGAAATCCTCCCGATGTTTGCCGAACACGGAATAACAACCTTCTGCGCGCCGCCGACAATGTACAGATTCCTCATCCGCGAAGACTTGTCAAAATACGATTTGACTACAATAAAACACCTGACCACAGCGGGCGAGGCACTTAATCCCGAAGTTTTCAACCAAATCAAAAAAGTAACGGGTATATCTATAATGGAAGGCTTCGGTCAAACAGAAACCACCCTCATGATCGCAAATCTGGTCGGCACACCTCCAAAAATGGGTTCAATGGGCAAACCCAGCCCGCTCTACAATATCGCTCTGATGGATAACGACGGCAACAAAGTCGGACCCGGCGAAGTCGGTGAAATAACAATCCTAACAGACGAAGGCAGCCCGTGCGGTCTCTTCAGCGGCTACTACAGAGGCGAGGAGCAAACAAAAGCAGCATGGTACGATGGTGCTTACCACACAGGCGATACAGCATGGCAGGACGAAGAAGGCTACCTCTACTTCGTCGGCCGCGTAGACGACCTGATAAAATCTTCCGGCTATAGAATAGGTCCCTTTGAAATAGAAAGCGTAATAATGGAACTGCCATACGTCCTCGAATGCGCTGTCTCACCCGAACCCGACGAAATCCGCGGCCAAATAGTAAAAGCCAGCATAGTGCTGACAAAAGACACAGAACCTTCAGAAGAACTGAAAAAAGAAATACAAGACTATGTAAAATCACACACAGCCCCGTATAAATATCCAAGAATCGTTGTATTCAGGGATAGCTTGCCAAAAACGATAAGCGGCAAGATTAAGAGGAATCAGCTTTAGTGCTACGCCTTTTTACTCCCCGTATCACCATATGCCTCCAACACGCTCTCAACGTCACCTGTGCACACAAGCTCACCTTTTTCGAGCAGCAACGCACGTGAGCACATCTCGCGTATCTTATAAGCGCTATGCGTTACCAGCAGCACTGTGACGCCGCCGGAAATCATATTCATAATACGTTCTTCGCACTTCTCCTGAAATTTATAATCACCGACACCCAAAATCTCATCAACAATAAGAATCTCCGGCTTCACGCTTGTCGCAATAGCGAAGCCCAATCGACCCGTCATGCCTGATGAAAAATTTTTCACCGCTACATTTTCAAACTCCCAAAGCTCTGCGAAATCAAGGATTTCGTCATACTTTGATTCCATAAACTTAGGAGAAAAACCATACATCGCCCCATTCATATAGATATTTTCACGTGCAGAGCACTCCGGGTCAAAACCGGCACCGAGCTCCAGAAGCGGTGAAACCCCGCCATTTACAACAACCGCACCTAACGTCGGCTTAAAAACGCCGGCGATTATCTTGAGAAGCGTTGACTTCCCTGCCCCGTTGAACCCCATTACACCAAAAACTTCACCCCGTTCAACGGTAAAGCTGATGTTCTTCAGAGCCCAGAACTCCTCATAAAACAATTGCCTTTTCACAGCCTTAACAAAATACTCTTTTAAGCTGAGTATTTTATCTTTACTGAGATTAAATTTCATAGAAACATTTTGCACCGAAATCGCTACATTATCCAAACCAAAAATCATTCCTCTCCGCAAATAAACGCGTTACAAACTTAAAATATATTTATCCTGTTGCCTCATAAAGACATATGTACCTATGCAAAGCGCAGATAACGCGAAACCAATACAAACGAAATTAAACCATAGATCCGGAACTTTTCCCCAATACACAATATATCTGAAATACCTTATAAACTGGTACAACGGATTAAGGCCGATAAGATTTTGTAATGCACTGCCTTCCAATATTTCCACAGGCCAAAAAATGGCGGAAAGATACATAAGAAGCGTGGTAAATACACCATAAAGATAGGTCAAATCACGGAAAAACACGGAAAGAGACGAAATAAGCATTGCTACGCCGAGGGAAAACACGAAAATGTATAGAACCGGTATCGGTATAAGCAGCATTGTCCAGTAAAACGGAGCACCTGTAACAATTACTACTATAAAAAAAGCCGCCAGCGAAAAAGCCATTTGAACCAACGATGAAATAACTTTTGATAGAGGAAACATATATTTGGGAACATAAACCTTCTTTATAACACCTTCACCTGCAATTACAGAAGTCATTGCTAAGGTTGTGGACTCGGAAAAAAACGCCCATATCACCTGTCCGCTTAAAAGATATACGGGAAAAAAAGCAACCGTAAACATGTTTCTGAACAACGTAGAAAATACCATTGTCAAAACAAGCATCATAAGAATCGGGTTTAACAATGACCACAAAACACCCAATATACTCTTGCGATACCTGGACACGAAGTCACGTTTTATCAGAAGCTTCAGGTAATACTTAAAGCGACTAAACGTATTAAGCTGTGCTGAAATATATTCACTTCTGAAAATAAAGATAAGCACAAAAACAATTGCAATGGCTGCGGTCAGTGCTAAAAACAGTATTTTCGGCACAAAGAGCAATAAGTTATCATCACGATGACCAATCAAGCTTTCAGGCGCATATAACAAGAGTATAAAAAAACTCACCATTAAAACGAGCGTAATAGCGATCAACCGCTTCTTCGTCAAAACCATATATCCCTCCAAGCAAATAGTCGACCAATTGTAACACAACTATGAACTTTTGTATACTCCGCTAATCCCTCCGGAAAATATCCCGCGTATACACTTTATCCCGAACACCCTCCAGCTCCGGGCTGAACCGGTTTGCCACAATCACATCGCTTTTCTTCAAGAATTCCTCCAAATCATGCATCACCTTGGAGTTGTAAAAATACTCTTCATCTAAAGCAGGCTCATAAACAATCACAGTTATACCCTTAGCCTTCAAACGTTTCATAACGCCTTGAACCGACGACTGCCGGAAATTGTCCGAACTGACCTTCATCGTCAAACGATATATACCCACAACCTCCGGATTCTTCGCCAAAATCTGCTCGGCAATATGATCCTTGCGTGTGCGGTTTGCATCGACGATTGCTTCGATTAGATTGCTGGGTACATCGCGAAAATTCGCCCGCAATTGCTTCGTATCCTTTGGCAAGCAATAACCGCCATAACCAAAAGAAGGATTATTATAAGTCGTACCGATACGAGGGTCATAACATACGCCCTCGATTATCTGCGCCGTATCCAGACCGCGTATTTCCGCATATGTATCAAGCTCGTTAAAAAACGAAACTCGCAGAGCCAAAAAAGTATTAGCGAACAGCTTAACAGCCTCCGCTTCAGTCGAACCGGTATAAAGCACAGGAACATCTTTTTTCAACGCACCTCGCAGCAGCAGACTTCCGAACACCTTAGCTCTTTCACTCTTCTCACCGACAATAATACGCGATGGATACAAGTTGTCGTAAAGCGCTTGTCCTTCTCGCAAAAACTCCGGGGAAAAGATAATATTGTCAGTACCCAGCCTCTTCTTTGCGCTTTCGGTATACCCGACCGGAACCGTTGACTTTACAACAATGACTGCGTTCGGATTGATTGCAACAACATCCGCGATAACCGCGTCAACAATGCTTGTGTCGAAGAAATTCAAAACCGGATCATAATTTGTCGGCACAGCAACAATAATATACTCCGCATCCTTATACGCAACAAAACTATCGGTTGTGCCCCTCAAATTTAACGGCTTAGATGTTATATACTCCTCGACTTCAACATCAGAAACCGGAGAAATGCGGTCATTTACCGCATCCACTTTACTTTGCATAACATCAAAAGCAGTAACCTCATTATCCAGCGCCAACAGCACCGCAAGCGACAACCCGACATATCCAATACCAACAATAGTAATCCTCATCAACCAAACTCCATTCTCTCCCAATATAATGGAACTCTATCATACAGAAATAAAAAAGTCCATAACAACAATCAACATCTTCCCTCTTAAACCCCCCGATACAACACCTCCGGCATATCAATATACCCCTCAACGACGCCCCTATATAAGACAGAGAACCGTCCCCTGTCTTATCCCCTGTCTTATCCTGTCTTATAGCCTTGATGTCTTACGAATTTTAGATAACATTTAGCTTGTACTTTATAAAACATCTGGTATAATGAATATGTCAGTCCAATCAGCGACAATACGCCGACCAAATAACGACTGCACTTCGGCTATTTGGCGACAATATAAAAACCATACAGCAATAGTTCATAGCGTTAGCTACATTATTACTACGGAGATATGAAATGTCAATTAAACTAATTAAGAGAAATGTTGAATCCATTGTAATGGAAACAATAAAAGATACACCGGTAACCGTGATACAAGGAGCAAGACAAGTTGGAAAATCTACACTCTCTACAATGATTTCAAAAAATATGGTTAGCAAAACCGTAACTTTTGACTCTGATATAGCACTTGCGACTGCAAAAGAAAATACACAGGAATTTGCAGCTCAGTTTCCCGAAGGTCTTCTTATTATCGACGAAATCCAAAAATGTCCGGAGCTTTTAAGTGCAATTAAGATGTCGGTTGACTCAGGCAGAAAACCCGGAAGGTTTTTGGTTACAGGCTCAGCTAACATACTCAACTTGAGAGGCGCAAATGAGTCGCTCGCCGGACGTGCTGAAACGATAATCCTTGAACCTTTTAGCATTGGAGAGATGTGTGGGATAAAGGAGGATTTTGTTTCATTGCTTCTATGTGGAGACATGCTTGCCAGATTGAATAGGGTAACACCTTTTACTCGAACAGAATATGCCCGACTCATTGAAAGCGGTGGGTATCCGGATGCACAGAGCAGAAGCGGAAGACGACGAGAAGCATTCTTTCGGAACTATCTTACTCGTGTTCTTGATCATGATGCTAACGAGTTATCAGGACTTGCACATATTGACCGCTTTCAAACAATATTTGCACTTCTGGCAGGAAGGCCATCACAAATATACATAAGAGCAAATGTCTCGCGGACTATAGGGATTCCGGAAAGTAGCATGAACGGATATATACGATTGCTTGAAAACCTTGGTTTGATCCACATTCTGCCTGCATGGGGAAAAAACTATTCAAAAAGAGCGATCGGAAGACCTAAAATTGTTTTGTCCGATACCGGACTTGTGTGCTCTATTAACGGTATTTCAAGCAGCTTTTTATCAAAACTCGAAAATGGAAACGAACTTGGTCCTGTATTTGAAGCGTTTGTGATAAATGAGATCATGAAGCAACAAACTTGGTCAGATGTTGGATTTACCACGCATCACTACAGAGACAAAGATGGTAAAGAAGTGGATCTTGTCCTTGAATTACGTGGCGGAAAAGTAATCGCAATTGAAATTAAAGCGGCTAGTTCGTTTTCCAAAAAAGACTTTACCGGAATGAAAGCACTGAGGGACATGCTTGGTGACCGCTTTCATTGCGGGGTTTTACTCTATACAGGAAATGAAGTTCAACCTTTCGGCGATAGACTCTATTGCGCACCAGCTAGTTCGATTTGGCAGTTTAGCATGTAACTGACCTCTCCAAACCTACGCACCAAAGCCAGCTCACGAGTAGCCTACTCATGAGTTGAATGCACCACATTGCCTTTACTCTATCAAGTGCCCAAAATTTGAGACAGAGAACCGTCCCCTGTCTTAACTGCGGAGACTATCCCTTCTTCTTAAAATGTCCTTGACAAAGGGTACAGTATACAGGAGGGATTCAAAAACCTGGCAAAAAAACTTAAAGCATCTGCTCTATTGACAAACAAACAAATCGCAGAAATCTCAGGACTCACTATCGAAGAAGTCGAGAAGCTATAGAACCCTCACAACCCCCTCACAAGGCATCCATAATGTCACCATTGCACCCAAGAAGCGCAGGATATCTCACCATCAAGTTATCAAACTCTTTCATATACATCTCATATCTCCCTTGTATGCGAGCGTTTCGATTGATAGTTCTCGGTGAGACATTATATTTTCCCATCTCCGCCTACCAAAATCAAATCCTTACGAGTTGACGCTAACTCAGTTAAACGACTTGAAAAATTACTTATGGAAAAAAGCACAAACATTTCCTGCCTGTTTCCGTCGTTCCATGACACAAAATTCTTCTTGCGTTGCAGATCATAGAATACATCAACATCCATAGGCTTTTTACAGTACTTACACTCTGAAAAAATAATATTTTTTCCGTTTTCATCTATTGCAACAATATCGATTTCTTCTTTGCTGTTCCACCATCGACCCAGCTTGCTAAAGCTAAGAACCTTCTCCTTATTTAATCGCCAAAGTTCACTACGACAAACATTCTCATATATAAACGCGACATGATTATCAATAAAATTCGTTTTTATTCTTGCCATTACCGAATCAATTTGATTAAGTTCGAGCCTTGCTCGTTCTTTATAAACAAAATTAAACCAAAAGCGCAGAAAGTTATCCTTTACTTGATACAAACTGGTTTTTCTTCTTTCCGGATTGCTTTCAGTGATTGGAACTTCCCTCTCTAAAATATCCAAATCCATCAGTGTTTTTAGATATTTAGGTAAACTTGTCTGCTTAACCCCTATATCTGCACTTATTTTACTTAGCCTATGATTTCCTGATGCAATACTCTTAACAATTGACATGTAGCTGCCAATTTCTTCAATTTCATTCTTGAGAAGAAATTCCGGTTCCTCATAAAGCATACTATCTTTTTCTAAAATCGATCTTTCAATTTTAGAAAAAAGATTACCTTTTCCGGCAAAAAGCTCAATATATCGCGGTATGCCGCCTGTAACGGCATAATGTTCAATTAAATCCCGATAGGATAAATCATTATAAAACTCAGAATAATATTGAAAATCAATCTGCTTTACTTTTATTTGTCCTGTACGTCTTCCATATAGTGGACTACCATAATTTAGTGTATATTGCTCCATCATGTGAATCAAAGAACCGCATAGTATAAGCATGATATTTTTATGTTGTAAATCGGTGTCCCATATTTTCTGTAAAATTGACGGTATAGCCGTGTTAGACCTTACTAAGTACGGCAGTTCGTCAATAACTATTATCTTCTTCGCCTCGCACTCATACTCAGAAAAAACACTGACAACATCGTACCAGTTCTCATAAGTAACCGCACCATCTCTTTTATTGCCGGTAAACTCTGCTAAACTCCGTGCAAATTCCTTGCGGTTTTCCGTATCAGACTCTTCAGAAGTATGGAAGTATAGTGCAGGCTTATCCGATATAAACTCACGAATCAACGTTGTCTTCCCAACTCTGCGCCGTCCATAAACAACAACAAAAGAAGCTCCATCTGCTGCATATTGCTCATTGAGAGAGTTTAGTTCCCTGTCCCGGTTGATAAAACGTTTCATTTGTAAACCCACCCCTCCATAAACATTATACCTCAAAACACATTATGCCGTCAAGAATTATTCTCAACAGCATAATATTTCAAAAATACATAGTTAAATGTCATAGCAAATGCGTAGCGTATAACGGAATTGCTTTTACCCCATTTTCAAAGCCAAAATTTTTGCCGGATATCCTAATACTGTATACCGGCTTATGCTTTGTTCTGAGAACATCTAAGCTTTTTGACTTAGAATGCAGGTTCGCTTTAACCTCAATCGGTATGATATGACCGTCTTTTTGAATTAAAAAATCCACTTCAGCTCTGTTATCCGACTCCCAGTAATAAAGTTTATACCCATTTCCTCTAAGCTGACAAGCAACAAAATTCTCTGCCAAACCTCCTGTAAACAATCTATCGTCTGATAGTAAATTCTCCATTCTTAAGTTGTTTTTGCAAGCAAGCAACCCCACATCACCCATATATATCTTAAAACTGCTTGGATCATGATAAATCGCAGGAGGCATCAACGCTTGCGTTTTGTTGCATTTTAATACTACACCTGAGGAGCAGAGCCATTCAATTGAATCACCAAATAAACTTGCACTCCCGCCTTTTCTTACGATTTTATATTGAAATTTCTTATTATCCTTAGCAAGCTGGGCAGGAACAGACTCAAAACATGCCATAATCTTAATTGTCTCACCCGCACTTGCATACTTCGCCATGTCCCTTATGTATGAGTTAATAATCAGTTCCTGAATCTCACTTACACCAACAGTGGTCTTGTTATTTGATGTCGAATGCTTCACAACAGCAGGCATTCCACCTATAAGAACAAACATCCGGTAGTATTCCATTGCTTTCTTATGCCAAACTTCAGGCATTGAGGTTAGCTTGTCAAAACACTCTTTTACCATATCAACTAAGATATGCTCACCATTGGCTATTAGGTATTCTTCAAAATCCATCGCATGTAGAGTCTCCATACGGACTTTCCCAACAGGAAATGAGTACAGTGCACGGTTTATCGCAACACCTAATAAGGAGCCCGCTGCAATTACATGATACTCCGGAGCATCTTCCGAAAAGTACTTCAATGATGTCAGAGCTCTTTCACAGCACTGTATTTCATCAAAAATTATTAAGGTTTCTTCAGGCAGTATCTTTGAGTATGAGTAATTTTCAAGTAAACGGATTATTTTGCCGGGGTTTATATCTCCACTAAAAAAGTCGTGTACTTCCAATGATTTTTCAAAGTTGACATATATCGTGTTTTTATAGTGTTGTTCTCCAAGTTCTCTCATTACATAAGTTTTGCCTACCTGACGCGCACCATGCAACACCATTGGCATTCTGCCGGTTGATTCGTTTTTCCAATTTATGAGTTTCCGTGCTATCTTACGTTCCATTCTTTATATCACCATCCGAGGATATTCTATCAGATTATCCCCAATGCGTCAACTTATTCGTGCGTATTTTTCACCATATTTATATTTTTTCGCACGAATGCTTCGTAACTCCCTATACAACTCTGCAAGCATACCAATATGCTTCAAAAGTAACAACAATGCAGTCTTGCGATTTTCGCGTATACCTTTCCTCAAGCATAGATATATATGACCGCAACGCAGCCTTCAACTCCCCGGAGTCACCATCCCTCGCCTGCTTTTGCAACTCTTGAAAAAGTTAACCCGATATCTTAGTGATAGCCGCTTCAAAGGGGCTCATTTTTGTAGTATCCAATACCCCCGAACCGACGACACCGTCTGCAACAGTCGCATTAACCGTACCCTCCGTACCATCACCCACACTCCGTCTC
>WRDH01000014.1 GCA_009783555.1 Oscillospiraceae bacterium | reverse complement strand
CTTTCTTGTAAAAAGCAATACTTCCTAATCGACACCATGCCCATCCGTCCGGCAAATCAAAAGGTATCTCGTCCTGTATGTTTTTTATTGATCCGTCCGGTAACTGCTCATAGTGCGGTTTATCATCACTGCGAAAAACGGTAGAATCCTTTTTGTCCCGCTTGATTTTACCCTCTTTTATCAGCCTTTCTTTTTCAGCATGAACACGCTCCAGCAACACCGAAGCCGGTTCATCGTTAGGGTCTTGCGGGACGAGTTTTCCTCTTATTGCAAGATCGAGTATCTTTTGGCGAAGTTGCTTTGTGTTCATTCACCCACCTCGCTCAACACATCGTCTTCGCTATCGAGTAACTTCTTCATCTCTTCAATATCCGGAAGGGCTTTTTGCCACTTTTCCGGCATTTCGTTTTTTGTCCGATACGTCGCAACCCCCATAGGTTTATTGTAATCTCGTACAGCAAACTCGACTACACCACGATTGGTGTCCTTACATAAAAGTATACCAATTGACGGGGATTCGTCCGGTAAGCGGACATATTCATCAAGTGCAGAGAGATAAAATTGCAACTGTCCCAAGTGAGCGGGTTTAAAATCTCCTCGCTTCAGTTCAATAGCAACCAGGCATCGCAGTTCTCTATTGAAAAAAAGAAGGTCAATGAAATTCTCTTGTTCGTGAACCATAACACGATATTGATCACCAACAAAAGTAAAATAATTCCCAAATGATAAGACGAATTTTTTTATGTTTGTGATAACACTGCGTTCTATAACTCGTTCATCAGGATCGACCTCATCTTCGATATTGATGTACTCAAGAAAATATTCGTCCTTGAAAGCACGAAGTGCACGTCGAGCTTCTTGCGCTTCCGGTATGGTTTGCATGAAGTTACTGGGTAATGCGCCTTCTTTTGAATATAAATCTCCTCGAAGCTTCGATTTCAATGTTTCAACAGTCCAAAAAGCAGCAGCACATTGTGCAATATAGAAAAGCCTGCCTTGTAACGACTTTTCCTTTGCTAATATCTCTGAATGGTGCGTGAAACCTACCTTAAAAAAGTTATCAATTAGCATTTTTGATTCCGAGTAATTATGAATTTCTTGTAATAATAAACCTAAATCAATACTAACATCCAAATCGTCCGTTGATAATGGACGATTTGATGCGTTCTTTAAATCGCTCATTGTTGATGGGCGATTTGATATTAGTTCATCTAAAGGTATCGGAACATCTGATAAATCGTCCGTTGTCAATGAACGATTTGCAAAAACTGATTGCCATGCTTCAAAGAATAGGCGCATACGCTTAATAGAAACTTCAGAAAAACCACGTAATCCCGGCAACTCGTGTTGTAAGTCCTCGGATATTTGCTTAATTGCACCTTTCCCCCAGTAACCCGTGCGTGAGTTATCGGATACATATTTGCCGACAGCATAATACAAGCTCAGAAGCTCTTTGTTTACCAGCTTTGCAGCCTGATAACGTGAACGAACAATTGCGTCCCTTATGATAATAGCTGCATAACCAAAATCCAAAACACTATTTTCGCTCATCACTCGTCCACCTCACCTATCAAGCTCTCCAGATTACCAACAGCCGTGGAAATAGCCGCCGACTTCTCCTTAATAAGGTCAAGTAGTTCAGCAAGCGTATAATCGTCCGTACTGTCGCCGGACTTTATCCATGTAATATCTAAGCTGGTTTTATCCCGTGCGACTATTTCATCATAATAATATCGCCGCCAACGTCCATTGGGATTTTCCTTGCTGTATGTTTCAGCTCGAAGTTTTCTATCTTCAGGACAATAGCATTTAACAAAATCATCCAAATCTGTTTCACGAAGCGGATTCTTTTTTAGTGTGTGCTTTATATTTGTCCGGTAATCATAAATCCATATTTCTTTAGTCTGATTTGAAGGAGATGCTACTTTATTATCAAAGAAAATCACATTTGCTTTTACACCTTGGGCATAGAATATTCCTGTTGGTAAGCGCAATATTGTGTGCAAATTTGTTGTTTCGAGTAGCCTTTTCCGTACAGTTTCACCTGCGCCGCCTTCAAATAATACGTTATCGGGAACTACAACAGCCGCAACTCCGCTTGTATTTAATAAAGTACGAATATGCTGCACGAAGTTTAATTGCTTGTTGGATGTTGTCGCCCAAAAATCCTGACGATTATATATTAAATCCTCACTCTCCTGTATACCCTGTTCATTGGTTATTGTCAGTGCTGATTTCTTCCCGAATGGTGGATTTGTCAGAACATAGTCAAACCTTTCGTTCGGGTCTGCAATAAGTGAATCTGCACGGATAATCGGCGGTTCTCCTTCAAAGTCGCTTATGTTGTGTAAAAACAGATTCATAAGACATAACCTGTAAGTACTTTGGACAATTTCCCAGCCCTTGAATGTGTGGAATTTTAATGCAACCTTCTCATCTGCATTCATTGAATAGTTTTTCTCTAAAAATGCTTTAACTGCGAGTAAAAACCCGCCGCTGCCACAACATGGGTCCGCAACCCTTTTTCCGGGTTTAGGTTGAACACATCTAACCATCGTATTTATAAGTGCGCGAGGAGTAAAGTACTGTCCGGCACCGGTTTTTGTATCTGCTGCGATTTTTTCGAGTAAGTCCTCATAGATATCGCCTTTTACATCCGAAGACATTGACGACCAATTTTCGCTGTCAACCATATTAATGACTCTTGCCAGATGAGCAGGGTCCGGCACTTTATTCTGAGCACCTGTATATATCTGTTGTAAAGTCCCTTGCTTTTCAGCAAGTGTTTTAAGGACAAACTCGTATTGGTCAAACAATTCTCTGCCACTTTTAGTTTTTAAGGTATCCCAGGCACAATCTGAAGGTATTCCAATGTCTCGATTATATGGAGGCTTTGAGTATTCATCCGCCATTTTAATAAAAAGCAAATACGTGATTTGCTCAAGATAATCGCTTTTTCCTACACCAAAGCCCATCAGAACTGTCGCCATTGACCATATTTTTTGTCCTACATTAGATTCTGCCATCTAGTTTCCTCCAACTTTATGCTGCTACCAAAGCATAGTTTATTTCTTCCAATATGCTTTCGTATTCGTTGCCGAATAATTTGTAAAACCTACCAAGACCACCTTTGCTGTCAAATGGAGATAAATCAAGATGCACAATAGTAATGGATACAGAAGAGGCTATGTGGTCGCGAAGCATACGAAGCCAGTCCATTTGCTCTTCTGTAAATTTAAATGCGCCTTCTTGCTTTTTGAATGTCCATTCTTGGAAACGTCGTGCTACATCTGATGAAAATGAGTTTAGCTCCAAAGTATGCCCTAACTCAAATCGAACTAAAGATATAATGTCCGCAAGCTTATTAAGAATGCTCTTTTCACGAACTTTCTCAGGTTTGATAATTGAATATGCTTTCCAAATCTCATCAGGAGGTAATTTCGCATCAAGTAAAGCACTATATAAATCTTTCACCATTTCAAGCGTTAGGCTTCGATTTTTATAGCTTTGGTTATAGATTATTTCAAGTGCATCAATGTTCCTGCGATTTTGATCAATAAAGTCTGCAAATGACATTATCTTTTCTGTCGCTTCTTTTTCCAGGTCGGTATCCCATCCTCTATTAGTAACTTCATCAATATTTATATTATCAATTATTTGGTAATGACTTTTCCTGACAGACTCTATATATTTTCTTATTTCCGGACTATTAAACGGCTTTGATGCTTCAGTTGCCAATTCGATGCTAATCTCTGCAGTGATATCTTCAACATTGTCATACGGAATGTTCTTACCGTATCTATTCACAACAATTTCATTAATAGTATCCTCATCAAATGCATTTAATAAGTTTCTTGCTATAGATATAACAGACGTGTCACTTATTTCTTTAAACTTATTCTTTTCCTTTTCTGTCATAAGCTTATCAAGATTCGCAAGACGTCCGGCAAGGGTCGTCAGGGTGTCTTCATCGCACACACCATTTGCTACACTCCACATAAGATTCTCTAGTGTCTCAGTTGGTTTTCGTTCCAACTGGCGTGAAGTTGTTTTCTGGGATTTTGTAACTCCTACTGCGTCAACAACAATAAACCCCAGCTTTCTATGCACTGCTGACGGAGATACTTTCTTCAGATCATCCTCACCCAATGTCCTTGTAGCACGCCCGAGCATTTGCTCAAAATAGTTTTTGCTCCGCACATCGCGCATGAATACCAAACACTCAAGAGGTTTTACATCAGTACCTGTAGCAATCATATCCACGGTAACAGCAACACGCGGATTAAAGTCATTACGAAAAGCTGATAGTATGCTTTTTGGGTCTTCCTTAGAACCGTAAGTTATTTTCTTGCAAAACTCGTTACCTTCACCGAATTCTTCACGGATTACGTTGATTATATCATCCGCATGACTGTCGGTCTTTGCAAATACCAGTGTTTTTGGTAACTCCTTTCTTCCGGGAAATATAATCTTCCAATCATCATAAAATGCTTTAATAACGCTTCGTATCTGCGTCGGGTTTACAACATCACGATCGAGCTGTGATGGTTTATAGTCTAAATCCTCATCAAGCTGCTCCCACCGCTTCCTTCTCGACAATCGCTCTCTGACTTCAACTGTTTGCTTGAGAATTGTGCCGCCTTTGCTGCCTATTCTTGTCTCTATCAGATATGTTCCATTGCGTCCCACATTTACATTATCCAACACCGCTTGTTCATGGGAGTACTCGCTAACAATATTTTTGTTGAAAAACCCAAATGTCCGGTTATCCGGCGTTGCAGTTAAACCAATAAGAAAGGCATCAAAGTAATCAAGAACCTGTTGCCATACGTTGTAAATTGACCTATGGCATTCATCGATTATAATAAAATCAAAGAATTCAGGTGTGTAACGGTCGTTATATATAACATCACGTGGTTTTCCTGAAACAGGTTGTTCATTCAGAGATTTCTCTTCATCAGATTCATCAAGTTCTTCATTTCTAAGAATTGAGTACATGCGTTGGATCGTACTGATACACACTTTTGCATCTGTTGGAATAAATGATGAATTCAAGCGCCGAACTCCATATAACTCCGTAAAAAACCTACCATCGTCGGATGGTTTGTAGTTCATAAACTCCGCTTCTGCTTGCTCCCCCAGATTTTTTGTATCTACTAAGAATAATATTCGGTTTGCTTTTGCAAATCTAAGCAACCGGTATACGGCTGTTATCGCTGTAAAGGTCTTCCCCGCTCCGGTTGCCATCTGTATGAGTGCGCGAGGTTTGTTGCTTGAAAACGATTGCTCAAGGTTTTGAATAGCGATTATTTGGCATTCACGAAATCCTGTAGTGTCAAATGAAGGTAAAGATTTTAACCTGTTTCGCAATGTATTATTATCCATTAATAGTTCTGCTAGTGTTTCGGGTTTATGAAAATAAAATACTTCTCTTGAGCGGAACTTTTCATCGGATAAATCGCAGTAGTTTGTTTTGGCTCCTGTGCTTTCATATGTAAATCGAATATCCGGAATCTCCGGCAACCCTCTTAACCCACTTTTTGCATACCGTATTGATTGCTCAGCGACACCAAGCAATGAAGAACCCTTATTCTCTGCCTTAGCTTCAACAACTCCAACCGGGTTGCCATTTACAAATAGCAAATAATCAACAGGACCACTTTTTGTCGGATACTCGCGAACTGCTACTCCGAGTGCCGCTGTACGGTCAAACTCGTCTTTATCCTGAAGAATGTATCCGGCATTTGTTAGCATTTTATCAATTTTTATACGAGCTTTGGCTTCGGGTGACAATAGAATCCCTCCTATGTTCAGATAAGAAAAATTATGAGAACATTTATACCGATTATATCATGGTGCACTATTTATAACAATAAAAGTACAACTTTTGAGAAAATCTTACTGCTTTAGGAGCCACTGCTTTAAATTCCAAAAAGCGTATAGTGGCAAAATGTCTGCTTTGTTATTGTCCATTGAGGTCAAGACTGTTTTTTTCGGAAAAAACCTTACCGAGTATTGAGTAAGTGACCTTGTTCGACTTGCACTGCCGGCTTTTGCAACAACAGGGATAATATCGCTGCCATCTTGGAAAATGAACTCGACCTCAGCTCTGCCGGGTTTTTCAGCGGACCAGTAATAGACATCATCCCCATATAATCTTTTGAGCTCGGAGCACACAATATTCTCAATAAGCGCACCTTTAATTTCTTTGAAATTACTTGTTTTATCAATGACAACAGATGCCGGAATACGTGCGGTGCGGCGCAGCAGCCCGACATCACACATGTAAAGCTTAAAGTGCGTATGATTAGCATGTGACGGCAATGGTATTTCGGGCTTATCTACATGATCTACCTTATATATCAACCCTGTGCGTATCAGATGATAGAGAGCGTCTTCCAAATCCTTTGCACGCCAGCTCTTTTTAACTTGACTGAAAACAAACTTTCTATTCTCTTTTGCCAGTTGAGCAGGAACAGCGTTCCATATCGCACATAGCTTTTGAAACATTGTGATAGGCGCATATTTAGTAAACTTGTTTTCATAGCCGCTTAATATACGGCTTTGTATTTTGTCGATTGTTTCGATACTTTTTGTTTCAATCCAGCTCTGCACAACCTCCGGCATACCGCCGACAATTTGATAATCCCTGAACAACTCCTCCAATTGCGTACTGAATGTCTTAAGCTCATCACCATGAAAAGCACTTTCATTAAGATGCATTGCAAGCATAGAGTTTTGAGCATGTAAGAATTCGTAGAAGTTCATAGGGTATAAAGTTAATGTATCAACTTTTGTCAATGATTTTTCAAGGTATGAGCATACGGCGATAATATGATATTGCGGAGTCATAGTGCTAAAGTGTTCTAAAGAGTCCAAAGCTTGACCGCAAGAGTCAACAGAGTCGAAAATAATTAATGTAGACTCCGATTTTATATCACTACCCCGAAATAACGATAGATCTTTGATAATCTTCTCGGGATTAAGGTTATGATTAAATAAATCCGTTAAGTGAGGATCTTCACTAAAATCAAGGTATAGCACATCTTTATAAAACTTCTTCCCAAACTCTTTTAGCAAATAAGTCTTCCCGCACTGAGGCACTCCTTTAACAATTAAAGGCCTCTTATGCAGGTCTTCCTTCCACTCAATCAACTTTTCGATTAATATCCTATACATTTACACCCTCCGTTTGATGTATAGTAGCATAGTAAAAACAGAAAGTCAACGATTATTATGGTATATAATTGCAGCAGAATAGCGCAATTATATACCATATGGCAATCCTTTTGTTGTGTTGACCGTATTGGTCAGTACGTAAATGGAAAACTGGTCAGAGGGTATCCGGAAAACTTTAAATGGTTTCAGTCCGCACACAAATTTTGCCGATAATGCAAGTTTTCACTACCGTGCAGTGCATTGGCTGGAAGCATTTAAAGTTTTCCGGATACCCTCTGACCGGTTTCACCCAAACTCGTAGTGTTTTTGCACAGGTTTAGTCACCTTCCAGACGCAGAATAAGCCTTTGGGGAATACAACGTAGTCACCGGCTCCGAAGCTGACGCTTGTGCCATTGTATTCAACTGTGACTTCTCCCTCTGTTAAGATGCACTGCTCACGGTCATCGTAGTGCCAGTTAAACTCTGATACCCCACAACCCCATGTGGGTTTCATGCTGAATGCCGCTATTTCCGCTTCCGTTGGTTTTCTTACCGATATTTGCATTTTATATTCCTCCTAATCTGCTCCTAAAGGGAGTATCAACATTGTAGCATCTAAATGGTATAAAACACAAGACAGATGAACCGTCCCCCTGTCTGCAAATATTTTTTACAAATATCTTGTTATCTCATTGACATCAACATCTATATATTGTAGTATACCACGCAAGAGCAATTTTACTAAGAGGGAATTGTCAAAATAAAAACGTAAAAATGGAGGGTGCATTGATGAAGTTTTGGGACAAAAATGATCTGCGAGATCCAAATGTAGGCACAGGGAAAACTGTTATACTGGGCTTACAACACACATTCACCATGTTTGGTGCCACGATACTAGTACCTATTATACTATCGGCATTTGGAATGAGTATCTCTGTTGCTCTGTTTATGGCAGGCGTATGTACACTGTTGTTCCACCTTATAACAAAAGGTGGAGTTCCTATTTTTCTGGGTTCTTCGTTTGCGTTTATCGCACCAATCATCGCTGCCGCCTCGATGTATGGTTTTCAAAGTGCTCTGGGGGGAATAGTCGCTGCCGGCGGAGTCTATATTATAATGGCTGTTTTGGTATACTTCGTAGGAGCTGAAAAGATTATTAGCTGGTTTCCACCTATTATCACCGGTACAATCATCATTGTTATAGGATTAGTTCTTGCGCCGATAGCGGTTGACATGGCGAGTACCGGCGGAGGCGATGATATAAATGCAACAAGCTGGCTGCTGGCTCTTATGAGTTTTTCGATTGTAGTTATAGTTAGTGTATTTATGAAGGGCTTCATGAAAGTACTGCCTGTTTTAATCGGAATAGTGATCAGTTATATCATTGCGGTTATCTTGACATTAACAGGAGTCACTCCCGGTTTAATTGACTTTGAAGGTGTTGCAAAAGCAGCATGGTTTGGGCTTCCGGAATTTACCGTCGCAAAGTTCGATATTCGCGCAATAATGATTGTCGCTCCGGTTGCAATATGCACAATGGTTGAGCATATTGGCGACGTCATGGCAATAAACTCGATATGTAACCGTAACTTCCTTAAAAAACCGGGCTTGCACCGCACCTTACTTGGTGACGGTCTTGCATCCGGACTGTCGGCTATGTTCGGCGGGCCTGCAAATACAACATACTCGGAGAATACAGGCGTCCTTGCCCTGACACGTCAGTATAATCCAACCATTATGCGTATAGCCGCCGTTTTTGCGATACTCCTCGGCTTAATACCAAAACTCGCAGCGGTAATAAGCACAATACCTACGGCAATCATTGGCGGTATTTCGATTATACTGTTCGGTATGATTGCATCAGTGGGTGTGCGTCTGCTTGTTGATAACAGGGTAGACTTTCATAAACCGCGTAATCTCATTATTGCTGCTGTTGTTCTGGTGCTTGGTATCGGCGACGCTGTTGTACCGTTCAGAATCGGATCCGTTGATATAAGCATCTTCGGAATGGCACTTGCAGCAATAGTCGGTATCATCCTTAACAAAGTTCTTCCCGGTGCGGATGATTACAGAAAAAACGGTATGGTCACCGATGCTGACAGCGCAGCTTCCGAAACGGAGGATAACAAATAATGCCACTTACACTAATTACACACCCTCTGATTCAACATAAGCTGACTATTTTACGTGACATTGACACAGGAGTTAAAATCTTTCGTGAGGTTGTCGGAGAAATGTCAATGTTAATGTGTTATGAAGCAATGAGGGACTTACCTCTTGAGGAAGTTAAGGTCATGACCCCTGTCGCGGAAGCTACGGTAATGGCTCTTGCAGGTAAAAAGCTTGCTCTTGTCCCCATTCTGCGCGCGGGACTCGGCATGGTCGACGGAATACTTAGCCTGATACCATCGGCAAAAGTAGCACACATAGGGCTGTACCGCGACCCCGACACCCTGCAGCCCGTTGAATACTATTGCAAAATGCCGCCCGACATAGCAGAACGCGACTGCTTCATACTCGACCCGATGCTTGCAACAGGCGGCACCGCAGCCGCTGCCGCACAATTCCTAAAAGACGCGGGAGCACGTTCAATCAAACTGCTAACACTATTGTCAGCACCGCCGGGGGTAGAAAAAATGGAAGAAATGCACCCGGACGTGGAAGTAATAACCTGCGCAGTAGACGGTCACTTGAACAACCACGGCTACATCGTACCGGGACTGGGCGATGCAGGCGATAGGATTTTCGGAACTAAGTAAAATTAACCAGCATAAAACGTATTAAATAATCAGCTTAACTAAATTGCAGATTGCCACACCGTCTTCGGACGGTTCGCAATGACGGTTGGGCTGGTTATTTCGTTATCGCACCACTAGAAAGCTGTTTAGAGGGTATCCGGAAAACTTTTGATAGTTTCAGTCAGCACACAAGCTTTGCCGACCAATACAAGTTTTCACTATAGTGCTAGTGCATTGGCTGGAACTATTAAAAGTTTTCCGGATACCCTCTGAATAGCTACTCTAGTATCTACCTATTCACAATAGCTTGCAAAACCCTTGTTGCTACCGGTCGTGCTACACTGGCACCGCTGCCGCCGTGCTCGACCATTACAACGAATGCATACGGATAATCCGGATTTGCTATGTATCCGACGTACCATGCATGGGGGTCTCTGCCGTCAATTTGAGCCGTTCCGGTTTTTGCGCGAATATCAAAGCCGGAGACGGTCTGGTTTTCCGGTATATCAAGTAAACCGTTGAGATGTACGGCTGTTTCCCGACTGATTAATCTTCCGGACACCGGGGGGAATAGCGAAGATATTCCGGTTCTTTTTAAGTAATGCAACCTTGCGGTACGCCCTTCATTTCCTATTGCTCCGGCAAATTGCAGCATCGTTACCGGGCAGACTTCTATTTCATGCTGCCCGATGCCTGACCATGCAAGAAATATACTGCCGTCTGCCGCTTCATCATCAAAACGCCCGGATGCCGTTCTGATACCACTCACCGATATGCTGCCGGAAAGGTCAAATTTCCCGGTATACTCCGCCATTACTTCTGTGCCTAATAAAAGAGCTAATTCGCCGAAAACAATATTGCATGAAACGCGCATACCTCGTTCAATGTCCAAAGTGCCGTGCGGTCCGTGACGGCAAATCAATGTGTCATTTCCTATTTCCAGCGACCCTGTGCATTCAAAAATATAATCATACACATCGTTTATTTGTTCGATAGCTGCTGCTGCTGTTACTAGCTTAAAGGTTGAACCCGGAGCAAACGACGATTGAATGGCATGGTTAACATAGGGATCTGTCAACTCCGATATTGTTGAAGCATCAGGTGGGTTGGCAGGGTCAAAGGACGGATTTGAGACCATACAGAGTATTTCCCCTGTTTTGTAGTTGCTGACTAAAACAACACCTCGCCGTCCATTAAGAGCTCTGTGTGCAACGGTATTTATTTCAGAATCTATTGTCAACGAAACTTTGTTCCCCGAGCCAAATAACGAATATGAACCCGTTATCAAGTTAAAACCAGCTAAATCCGAAGCAAACGCAGTCAGAGCACCTGTTCCTACATTTCCTTCCAAGTCTCCCACAACATGAAGAGTAGATCTGCGTACATCGGCGTTGCTTGCGAATGTCCTTCTGCCATCTGTCACATCCGCGAGGATTACACCGTTCCGGTCGGTTACTACCCCTACATTGAGTATTCCTCTTTGAAATACGGTTTGGTTAAAAGGAGCTGAAGCCCACTGACTGCCAAAGACAATGTATCTTCCCACATAGAAACCCATTCCCAGAATTGCGATAGCTACCAGTATTAATATAGAAAAGGATCGTGATTTTACTTTTCTCATTCGTCATCACCGCCTTCCCAAGACGTGTCTTCCGGTTCCTTGTAAATGATTGAACCTCCGCCGCTGTATTTCGGGCGTTTTGGTGTCCTTACCGCAAAGCTTGCGTTTTGTCTTGTATCAACAGCTTTGAAGAAGGCAAGCATACCCCAGCATGCGACAAGGCTTGTGCCGCCTTTTGATACAAACGGGAAGGTCACTCCGGTAAACGGGAGTATATCCATTGAACCAAGCACATTAAGCAGCATTTGAAAGACTAAAATCGCTGATGTAGCGCATGCCGCAATTGCATAAAAAGAGCTGCGGGCAACACCGGCAGACCGGACTGAAAAAACAGCAAAAGCAACAACCGCCGCTACCGCTGCAAGTGCGACAATCAATCCCAGCTCCTCACTAACTACGGCAAAAACCAAGTCTGAGTCCCCTGCAAAAATTCTATGGAACCAGCCGTTCCCGGCACCAACACCGAATAATCCACCACTTGCCGCCGCTGTCATAGCGCGTGTCTGCTGATATCCACCTCGTTCATTAACAAACTCCCACGCTCTGCCCCAACTTGCAAAGCGTCCTGCGATATGCGGTCTTGACGCTAATGCTACAAGACCTGCAAAACCTGCACCTGCAATGCTTAAGGCAATCGTAGCAAAATCACCCGAGCGCATGTATGCGATAACAAGATATGCTACGAAGAAAATCATTGCGGAGCCAAAATCATTCATCAATGCAAGAAAGCCAAGACAAATACCCATCAAACCAAGAAAGATGAATATGTTTCTTCGGGCGAACAAGCGTTCAAGTGTTGCCGCACCTGCAAAGACAATGGCAATTTTTACAAACTCCGAGGGTTGAAACTGCATTCCTGCAATATTTATCCAACGAATCGCTCCGCCTATTCTTACACCGAAAAGGAGTGTAATCGCAAGAAAAACAGGTCCCACCAATGCAATCGGGCGCCGAATCAACTTCACTCTGTCTAAATCCCGCATAAACCAGCCCATGATAAAGAAAAATACCAACCCCAGCACAATAAAAAGAATTTGTCTGCCGATCTCATTTGGTGACCCTGTCGCTATAACGGAAAGCCCTATAGTAGAAAGGAAAAACCCGATGGTTTCTATTTCGAATGCTATTCTCTTTATAATGCAAGTAAAAAAGTAACATGCCCATGTAAGTGCTATCAATGAAACAAAGCATACCGGCAGTATCATAGTCAGTGAATCACCTGCTGCTATGCATAACTGTAAGCCAAGTAGAATTTGAAAAAGTGTCAGGTAAAAAAGTGTTATGTATTGCTTATAAAACTGACCGGGTCTTGTTCTGCTTGCAGCTTGCTCGTATTCGTCAGTGTTATCGGCTGCGGTAAATACCATTGAGACTCCGCCAAGTTCTATACTGTCGCCTGAGTTAACAGCTACCCCTTCTTTGCTTTCTATTTGTTTGCCGTTGACTATAACACCTGTTTTTGATTCTACATCATATACGCGCCAATTGGCTTTATCATCACGAATCAGAGCAGCGTGATTGCGCGATATTGTGGGATATTCCATATATACATCAGATGATTTTGCACGTCCTATGACATTTTCCCAGTAATTTAAGTCGAGAAGGATGCCGTTCGGAAGCCGGAGCTGTCCCCAAATCTCTTCTTCACTTTTCTCACGCAACAGAGACCTTGCACACCGGACAATGATAACTATAGCTAGAACAGGTAAAATGAATCGTATCAGCATTGTCGCAATCGCCATGACACCACCATCAAGCCCCGCTATAGCTGTCTGTATTTGGTTTAATAAATTGCGAATGAACTCCAATGTAAACCCCTTTCATAAGTCTTTAAATCTAATACCTTATATAAAATATAGTAAATAACCGGCTTGACTTAATTGTGGATTGCCACACCGTCTGCGGACGGTTCGCAATGACGGGTTAGGGGCAGCCGTGCCCGGCCACCCCCTTTTTGTTTCTTGCTTAATAATTTATTCGGTCTCTGTCAGGTACTTTGATTCTTCAATGATTTTCGCTTGAACAGGTGCAGGTGCTTCTTCATAGCGTTCGAATTTTATTGTGAATGAGCCCCGTCCTTGTGTCATTGACCGTAAATCTATCGCGTAGCTTGACATCTCACCCATTGGAACTTCTGCTTCAATTACCTGCATACCCTCAGAGTTTATACTCATGCCCATTGTGCTGCCACGTCTCTTTGGAATGTCACCCATTATATCACCTGTGTAGTTTTCGGGTATTGTAACTGTCAACCTGCCTATCGGCTCCAAGAGTACGGGATTTGCTTGCGGAATCCCTTCTTTATATGCCAGTTGAGCAGCAAGTTTAAATGACAACTCATTTGAATCAACCGAATGGTAAGAGCCGTCAACGAGTGTAGCTTTCAAGAATACAAGCGGATAACCTGCGAGTACGCCACGTTGTATACTCTCTTTTAAGCCTTTTTCAACAGCCGGGAAGAAATTTCTCGGAACGCTTCCTCCGAAGATTTTTTCTTCAAAGATTAGGTCCTCTGTTTCGCCCGGTTCAAATTCCATTACTACATCACCAAATTGACCTGCTCCGCCCGATTGCTTCTTATGACGCCCCCGCACTGATACTTTTTTACGGATTTTCTCGCGGTACGGCACTCTCGCAGGCGATAGAGTAACTTCCACACCAAACTTATCCTTAAGCTTGGAACACAATACATCAAGTTGAATATCCCCTGCCCCGGACAGGACAAATTGTCTTGTTTCAGGGTTATTTAAGAATGTGAATGTAACATCTTCTTCACCGAGTCTGGTGAGACCGGTTGCGATTTTATCTTCCTGTCCTTTTGTTTTCGGAGATATTGCCATCGAATAACATGGAGGTGCAAACTCTATTCTCCTCGCGGTGATTTTATTTTTCGGATCACTTAATGTATCGCTTGTTTTTGTGTCGGACAGCTTTGAGGCTGCACCGACATCACCGCAGATGATTTCTTTTGTTTCAATGTTTTTCTTGCCTTGCATTTTGAAGATGTTATTCATTTTTTCTGTCGAGCCTGTCCTTGTATTCACAAGCTGCATGTCTGATGTGACTCTACCCGAAAGAACCTTAAACATGCTGAATTTACCATATTGGTCAGACAGTGTTTTATATACGATAGCGCATGTCGTGCCGTTTGGATCGACTACCAGTTCATTTCCGTCTTCGGTGAACTCTTTTCTGTCAAGCGGTGACGGGAAGAAATCCGTTATTGCGTCAAGTAATGGTATTGTGCCCAAGCCCGTTGTGCCGCAGCCGCAAAACACCGGAAATAGTGTGAGGTCTTTGAGGCCGATTTTAACACCCTTTATTATTTCGGCGGTTGTGTATTCCTCGCCGTATTTTTCCATGAGTTCTTCGCATGTTTCCGCAATACTTTCGTTAAATGATTCATATATTTCTTCAAGCTCTTCTTTCATGCTGTCGGGTACGGGGATTTCTTTTTGCTTGCCGCCTTCAAACGAGTAAGCTTTACGGTAGACAAGGTCGTAAATCCCTTCGATTTTTCCCGAAGCATTTTTCACAGGAATCGTTAATGGGCATACCGATGAGCCGTATTTCTTGCGGAGATCTGCCAAAACTGCATCAAAATCACCGTTTTCTTCATCAATTTTTGATATATATGCCGCACGCGGAAGCTTACTTGTCGATAGAGCACTCCATCCCTTTTCAAATCCAACGCTAATACCGTCTTTCGCTGTGCACATTACAATGCCTGCGTCTGCGACACGCAGTGCCTCAAGCACCTCTCCGGCAAAGTCAAAAAATCCCGGAGTATCTAAGATATTAATTTTGCAATCCTTGTGCTGTGTAAACATTGTTGCCAGGTATATGGTAATCTGACGCTTGATTTCCTCGGAATCCGAATCTCCGACAGTGTTTCCGTCAGCCACTTTTCCTTGCCTGTCCGCTGAGCCTGTTAGGAAAAGAATATTTTCAGCAAGGGTTGTTTTACCGCTGCTTCCGTGACCGAGTAGAGCTATATTGCGGATGTTTTCTGTGGTATATGCCATATTAATGTCCAATCCTTTCGGTATAAAATAACTATAATAACCGGAGTTGTATTTTATACTAACTGCTTATATTTTACAACTACTTTTTAAGCCTTACGTAACCACATATTATCAATACCGTTACCAGCATGCACAACATGAAAATCACCAGGTTTCCGGGGCTTGCCGATATGAAGGCACCTGTCCAGCACATATAGAACATTATTAATATTCCGAGTGCCGCCGATATTACTGACAGAATCGTTGCGAAAAATGATGCCGACCTTAATAGTCTGCCCCCGGTAATTGCTTCTGCAAACGGATTTAACCCTTCACGGTTAAGTACTGCCGCCATTCGCCCGATTTTATGTGAGTGCGCATCGGAAATACTGTATGAATCCTTTGCGGGAATAAATACAAAGCTGTCAAACGGAACCTTAAACTTCTGACCAACCATTGCGGGAGTGACGTTAAAATCCCTCATGGCGAAATATAAATCAAGTCTCCATTTCAACATTGAAATCAAAGCACTTTGAACTGAAGGAAGCGGTTTGTAGTCAACGGCAAACATTGCTACCAACCTGTTGTTTACTACTGTGTAAACAGCGTTTTTCATATTTGTATCATCGGGAACCCTGACACCCAGCAGATTCATAAATGCCGCAGAGCCTGTTGACACTTGTGCTCCTCCAACCAGTCCGGCTATACCGCTTTCATGGCATTCAAAGTTGTCAACCCGCATTGCACTTAAACCTTGTTGCTTGAGAATCTCCGCAAATAGCCCCGTAAGACCCGAACCTGAAGACAATATAAGGCTGGCTGTATAACGTATTGTATTTTCCGGTGATGCTCCGTCATATACTTTTACTCCCGAGAGCTTAAGCATACCCGGCGGGAATAAATCATCATCCGTTATGCATACTCCGTCTGTATAGCATATATCATCTGCTCCGCCCCAGCCGGCTATAGCAGCTCCTGACATACGATTCGATTTCACCACTGTAGCAAAAGGCACGGAAAATGTTAACAGTGCGGAAAATGGAGCGGCAGCTGCAAGAAGAGCTGATAATATATGGATTGAGTTCTCTACGCCACCTCTGACAATTACTATAAGAATCGTCAGCAATAAAGCTGCTATCAGCAGTATTGGTGTTGCGTAACGGTATGTAAGCTCTGTAATGTCCGGCTGCATCAGGTTGTTGTAGAATCCGTCAGTACGGTTATATACCTTTTTTAGTATCGATTTGTCTATTTCCGCATTATATTCCGCCTGTACCCCATATGGTTCGGATGTTGAGACTGCAGTTTTTAGAGAATCCGTCATTGCTCGCAGATTTATTTTCTCACCGTGTGCTGCAAAGGTTAGTGACATAGCCGATACTGCACAAAACGGCAGCATCGCTGCAGCTCCGCTAATCATGGTAAATGCTGCGGATATCAGCGAAAACACACATGAGAATAATATCAAAGATTCGGCATTCGGGACTCCTTTTATCAGAAAATCAACACCTCTTATTATAATTTCTGCACATAACATCATCACGAACAATAAGCATAAAATGAGCGTGCCTGCAGCTAAATCCAAACTATATCCGATGCCGAAAGGTACTATCATTCCTGCTTCGTAAACATACGTCAGGATAATCATAAACAAGGTAATTACCGTTGCGGGAAGGACTCTTATGGATATTGAATTGCAAGAGGCGGCAAATTTGCGTACGGCTTCTTTCAAATGCGGTTCTTTATAGACCTTTTCCTCAACCGGACCGTAGTCATATTCATTTTCGAAATGATCATCTGAAGTAAAATCAAAATCTGCCTCGTCTTGACGATTCCGTTTGCCAAAGCCTAACTTTGATTTGATGGATGGTTTTTTATCATCTTGAGGAAAATCGAGTTCTACATCTATACCGCTATGTACTCTTGTTTCCTGATCTAACTCCTGCGGTGTTATGCCATGGGATCGGTCAATAAAAATTACTGCCTTTTCGCCGTGCTCATTAATCTCTCTGCTTTGAATAACCGTCTTATCTTCGTTAAGCGGTATTGTAAAATCGGGAGAGAAGTTTAATCTGTTTTCCTGTTCCTGTGAAAGAGATTCCATATCATCCATAGGAGCTCCGAAGGATGCGGATTTTGGCTCATTTCTCAATTGCTGATTATCATCCTCAAATTGAGTGATTAACATCGGCAAATCATCAGTATCTGAAAACTCAGGCTCGTTATAAGCATGACGCGTGTAGACCGGTGAAATTGGATCTCCCGCTGCCATGGTTATCTGTGGTGGAGGCGGTGATATTTGCTGCACCACAGATTGCGGTGCTGTTACTTGCTGGACCGCGGTTTGCGGTGCTGCTATTTGCGCAGCTTCTCTCAGTATTCTGTCCGCTTTTTCCTGCAAGACATCCGGAGGAGTTTTTTTATCGCCATTGATGAATGCCGAGCCTTTGACTTCTGCTAAAATTGATTCAAATGAAAAACCATCATCTTCATCAGCTTTACCAAAACTATTATATTCGTCTGACAAAATGACACCCCCCTAATAAATGATAAATGACAAATGACAAATGATAAAAATGCATAATCATAATTCGTGAAAAAATGCTTATTTTACACTTCGTTTCTTTGCCTAACCGCTTCGAATAAAAATACGGCAGCGGAAACAGATGCGTTTAACGATGATAATTTGCCGCTCATTGGTATGTGAACTTTGTAATCACAATTTTCGATTACAAGGCGGCTTATCCCCGTGCCTTCAGAGCCTATAACAAATGCTGTCGGTCCTTTATAGTCAGTTTCCCATAGTGAGCCGTCGCCATCCATTGATGCTGCAAAGATCCATACACCGTTCCTTTTTAGCTCTTTGATTGCTGATGTGATATTAGTAACACGGGCTATTGCTATATGGAATATAGCTCCGCTTGATGCCTTTGCTACTGTTGCGCTAAGTCCTGCGCTTCTTCGTTTCGGGATTATTACTCCGTGTGCTCCACTTGCTTCGCATGTTCTTATGATCGCGCCCAGGTTATGCGGGTCTGATATCTCGTCACACACAACAATGAGCGGAGCCTCCCCTTTTTGTCTTGCCGTATCAATGATTTGGTCAATCGAGACGTAATCCGCAAAAGCTGCTTTCGCGATTACTCCCTGGTGTGAATGAGTAATACTCATAGTGTCGAGCTTACGTTTGTCAATCTCAACAACCGCAGCACCTGCCGCTCTCGCCGCTCCGGCTATGTGCTTGAGCGTAGAGTTTACTTCACCTTTGGCAATAAAGACCTTGTCTATATTTACACCTGACCGAAGTGCCTCCATAACGGCATTACGCCCCTCGATTATACCATTATCTTCTTCATATCCCAATTCTTTTGACCACCCCGGCTCAAAACCCTAAACCCAAATTCAGATTATAGATAACTCTTCAGCTTCTCGACCATGTCGAGTTTTTCCCATGTGAAACCATCGCCCTCACGACCGAAATGACCGTACGACGCAGTGGCCTTGTACACCGGTCTTAATAAATCCAGTCTTTGGATTATTTTTGACGGTCTGAAGTCAAAATTCTCTGTAACTATATCGGCAATTCTCTGATCGGAAAATACTCCCGTGCCTCTTGTGTCGATATGCACGGATACAGGCCGCGCAACACCTATTGCATATGCCAGTTCTATCTGACAGGCACGCGCCAGCCCTGCAGCTACGATGTTTTTTGTCACATAGCGAGCCATGTACGCTGCACTTCGGTCAACTTTTGAAGGGTCTTTGCCGGAAAAAGCACCTCCGCCGTGGCTTGCGTATCCACCGTATGTGTCAACAATGATTTTGCGTCCTGTGAGGCCTGAATCTCCTACAGGACCGCCAATAACGAAACGTCCTGTCGGATTAACGTAGATTTTTGTATCCTTTGTTATCAAATTTGCAGGTATCACGGGTTTAATTACACATTCCGTGATTGCTTCACGAAGTTTTTCTATTTCTATATCAGGGTCATGTTGGGTTGATACAACAACTGCCGGTACGCTAATGACATTTCTGTTCTCGTCGTATTCAACGGTAACCTGGCTTTTTCCGTCGGGTCTGACAAACCTGAGTTCACCACTCTTTCTGACATCCGCCAGCCTTTTAGTCAGAGCGTGTGACATAGAAATCGGTGCCGGCATGTATTCGGGAGTTTCATCGCATGCAAAGCCGAACATCATCCCCTGATCTCCCGCACCCTTTTCATCGGAATCATCGTGGGCACTGTCTACGCCCATTGCTATATCGGGACTTTGCTCGTCGATTGTTGTCATTACCGCAGAGCCTTTGTAATCGAAGCCGAGTTCCGGCTGTATATAGCCGATATCTCTGATTGTGTCCCGGACTACATGCGGTATATCTACGTATGTGCTGGTTGTAATTTCACCCATTACAAGCACCAGACCTGTGGTGCATATTGTTTCACATGCGACACGAGCTGTTTTGTCTCCTGCGATAATCGCATCCAACACTGCATCGGAAACCTGATCGCAAACCTTATCCGGATGCCCCTCTGTAACTGATTCTGACGTAAAAATCCTATTTGACATAAATTTCTTCCCCTTAATGTATTTTTTTGTTGAGGATAAACCCCTAATTTCGACAAGTTTTATCTCTCTGCCAGCGGTACATACGCCTCGTCGAGTGCGATTGCTTTGTATGCGGGTCTTATTATCCGCCCTCCGCCCCAGGCTTCTTCAAGTCTGTGGGCACACCAGCCTGCCATTCTCGCAACAGCGAACAGAGGTGTGTACAGTTCTTGCGGTATGCCCAGCATTTCATACACGAGACCTGAGTACATGTCAACATTTGCGCAGATTTCCGCTTTTATTGTTCCTTTTGCTTTGCCTAATGCGTACGGTGCAAGCTTTTCGACAGTTTCAAGCAACTCAAACTCGTCTAACATACCCTTTTTTTCGGCAAGTGAGCGAGCAAGTGATTTTAGGATAACTGCTCTCGGATCTGAAATTGTATAAACAGCGTGTCCCATACCGTAGATGAGACCGTCTCCCGACGCTGCTTCCCCCAGAAGAATCTTGTCGAGGTAATCCAAAATCTCATCTTCGTCGTTCCAGTTCTTTACATCTTTTTTGATGTATGAGAACATTTCAATTACTTTTTCGTTTGCACCACCATGACGCGGTCCTTTCAGAGAACCTATCGCCGCAGAAATAGCAGAATAGATATCTGTACCTGATGATGTTAACACCCTGCACGCAAACGCGGAGTTGTTACCGCCGCCGTGTTCTGCGTGAAGTACCATGCAAAGATCGAGCAAACGTGCTTCCTCTTCAGTAAAGCTGTTATCACGTCGAACAGAATGCAAGAAGTTCTCTGCCATTGAATATCCCTGCTGTGACCTATGCAAGTACAGTCCTTCACCATCGAAGTAGTGACGTTTCGCGGCATAAGCATGTGCAACGACTATCGGACAACAAGCAAGGAGCTTTAGTGCTTTTGTCAGCTCAAGTTCAATGTCTTTTTCATTTAGTTCAGGTTCTTCATCATATGAATATAGAGCCAGCATGCTGCGCGACATTTTGTTCATTATATTCACGCTTGGTGCCGGGAGTATCATATCCTCGGTAAAACCTTTAGGAAGATCCCGTAAATCCTCTAACATAAGGCGAAATGTTTCCAGCTCCGATTTGCACGGAAGTTTACCGAGAATCAGCAGGTATGCTGTTTCTTCAAATCCCGGACGGTCATCTTTTAAAAACCCGTCCACAATATCGGCAACATCTATACCCCGATAGTACAGCTTACCCTCCATCGCTGTTTTTTCGCCGTCCCGCATGTAATAACCCTGAGTGCTGCCAATTCTTGTCAAGCCTGCCATTACGCCTGTTCCGTCGGCGTTTCTGAGACCGCGCTTTACATCATTTTGCACAAACAGGGATTTATCAACCTTTATTTGACCAAGTAATGCATCCGCATGTTTATGAATAAACTCATTATATATGGTTTGCTCCGCTGACATCAGCTTCTATTTCTCCCTCATTTATATTAAATACTTATGCACAATCATAGACAATATACAATAAAATAAAGCTTCTGTCAAAATTTAAATTCCATTAATCCAAAAGTCATGGTAGTATGTACGGGCTATAAGATTGTTTGGGAGAATTAATTTGCATGCTATCGGTTAACAAAAAAGACAGATCGGGATCATTTTTTATGGCACTGGCATCTATTTGCTGGAGCTTTGGCGGTCTGTTTATTAAGTTTATCCCGTGGAGCGCAATGAGTATTGTCGGACTCAGAGCCGTTCTTGCAGCAATTGTATTTGTTATATACCGCCGTAGCTTTAAAATAGAATTTACCCTTGGCAATATTATGACCGCAATCTGCCTGTCATCAACTACGGTAATGTATGTATTCGCAAATAAAATGACTACAGCGGCTGCAGCAATTCTATTGCAGTTTACTGCACCGATATTTATCATACTAATATACTTAATTTTTTACAAGAAAAAACCGACTATCAGTGCTGTTATCGCTGTGTTATTAACACTTCTGGGCATGATGTTGTTCTTTGCCGAAAATCTGGATTCCGGAGCCTTTTGGGGCAATATCATGGCTCTGATATCAGGACTTTCCATGGCAGGTGTATACGTGTGCAACAAAAGACCCGATTCAAATCCTGAAAACGCTCTGTTTATGGGTTTCTTGATAAACTCCATAATCGGTCTGCCTTTTGCTATTACAGAAGTCACCGCAGATATAGCCGCCTGGCTCGCAGTAATTTTCCTTGGCGTCGTACAAGTCGGCTTTGCGTATATTTTCTTTTCAAAAGGTATAAAAAGAACACCGGCTCTGCTCGCATGTCTAATATCCACCATAGAACCAATATTAAATCCGATTTGGGTAATGCTCGCAGGGTTATTGGGCTTATTGCCCGTGGTGGAGATTCCGGGTCGTTTTGCACTCCTCGGTGGGATTGTTATTGTGGTGACTGTTGTAGGGTACAATGTATGGGTGGAGAGGAAAACCGCTAAGGAATAAGATCCTCACGTAGCGGTGAGGAGTATTATAATTAAATTTTCAGTCGAGTTGGCGGACGGGAACACGATTGATGTTTAAGTAAGCAATTAGGTAGTACGGCGTGTTTGAGAATGGAAATTTAATTATAATGCTTCGAACGCAAGCGGATGTTTTTATAAGAGCTACGTTAATGTATATTATATAAATTATTTCACTTAATTGTTTAAAAGTGATATAATACTCGTTGCGAGTAAAATTAATAACACAGGATGGTAGGTAGGAAGTTGGAATCGGGATTTGTTCACTCTATTGACAAAAGTGAGATTAAGAACGGTGTTTCACTGACGTGTATCAATACTATTAAATTCAAATCGGGTTGTATCACAATTAACTTGTTATGTGAACTCCGTCGTGATACCGCTGCTGTAAACACCCTTTTACCACGCGTTTTACGGCGCGGCTCAGCGAACTTCCCTGACATGGAGAGCATTATAGCCGCACTTGATGACTTGTATGGTGTAAGAATCGAACCTATCGTACGGAAAAAGGGTGAAGTTCATTGTATCGGATTTTATATTGATTTTCCCGATGACCGATACATACCAACCGGTGAAAGTGTTCTGGAAAAAGCAATACACATTGCCGGAGAAATCCTGCTATCCCCTGCTAAGCAAGACGGAACCCTTCGCAATGATTATGTCAAAAGCGAAAAAATAAATCTCATTGACGACATTCGCGCTGCTATCAATGACAAACGCGGCTATGCGGTTGACAGGCTGCTTGAAGAGATGTGCAGTGAAGAGGCATTTGGAATAAGCAAACTCGGCACTGAAGAAGAAGTTTTGAAAATAACCGCAGAAACGTTGACGGATCATTATCAGAAAATTCTTGATAACTCCGGTATTGAAATATTCTATTGCGGCTCTGCTGATACAGCTCGAGTAAAGACCGCAATTGAAACAACATTTAAAACACTTCCCGAACGTAAGGATACACAAGTTCCGAAAACAAACATCATATATTATCCCCCGACAGACACACCCCGCCGCTTTACAGATAAACTTGATGTCTCACAAGGTAAGCTGACAATAGGGTTCAGGATGGGAGACACGATGAAAAACCCCGATTACCCCGCACTAATGCTCTTTAGTGCATTGTATGGCGGCAGTGTTTCTTCAAAACTGTTTCTTAACGTTCGTGAACGGCTGTCTCTTTGTTATTACGCAAGCTCAATGATTGACAAACATAAAGGGATAATGATAGTTTCGTCAGGTGTGGAGTTTTCCAACTTTGAAACTGCATTTGATGAAATTCTTGCACAGCTTGAAAACATAAAGAACGGCGATGTAAGTGAATGGGAATTTACATCTGCGAAACGTTATGTGATAACCTCAATTAAATCCGCATTGGACAGGCTCGGCGGACTCGAAGAGTTGTATTTTGACAGCGTGATATACTCGATACATTACGACCCCGCAAGACTTAGTGATATGGTTGAAACTGCCACACTTGAACAGGTGGTGAGTCTGGCTTCGGGGATTAAGACTGACTCGGTTTATATGCTCACCGGAGAGTAACGGTGGCCGGGAATGTGGATTACCACACCGTCTTCGGACGGTTTGTTATGACGGAGGACAGGATTGAAGTTATGAGACTTAGAGAATATAAGCAGATAAATGAGCAGGTATATACAGGGACTTTGCCTAACGGCTTGGCGGTCTTTGTTGTGCCAAAGCCCGGGTTTCATAAAAAATATGCATTTTTTGCTGCCGATTACGGTGGTATTGACAGGCGTTTTAAGCATGGGGGTAGATGGATAGACACACCGGCAGGAGTGGCACATTTTTTGGAACATAAAATGTTCGACACGGAAGACGGCAACGCTCTGGAAAAACTCTCCGCAAACGGAGCTTCCCCTAACGCATACACGTCTTCGGATATCACGGCATATCATTTTGAGTGCATCGACAAATTTGATGAGAATTTGGGAATACTTCTAAACTTTGTATCCATACCCTACTTCACACCTGAAAGCGTTGAAAAAGAGCAAGGAATTATAGCACAGGAAATACGCATGGTTGAGGATGACCCCGACTATAACCTCTATTACGGACTGCTAAAGGCATTGTTTAAACACAATCCTTTGCGAGATTCTGTTGCAGGCACTGTCGAAAGTATAGAGAAAATTACCGTAAAAACACTTTTTGATTGTCATAAAGTATTTTACGCACCGTCAAATATGGCTCTTTGCGTTGTCGGTGATGTAGACCCCAAATCAGTTTATGATATTGCATGTAAAGCCTTGCCCGGTGAAAAAAGTGATGTTCCGCTCAGAGATTACGGCACACCTGAAGCACTTGCACCGGAGATAACAGATGTAAGCAAAGCAATGGAAGTAAGTCTTCCGGTATTTGTTGCAGGTAACAAGCTTACTCCGGCAGCACCCGGAGCGGACACACTAAGGCTTGAAATCATTAGTGCAATTGCTCTTGAAATACTTTGCGGGCATTCCTCACCACTTTACTTAAGACTTTATGCGGAAGGTCAAATTAACGCAGATTTTTCCGCATCATTTGACTCTGCCGCCGGAGTAGCTTATACTATATTCGGAGGAGAAACACGTGATCCGCACCGTGTTTACAAAGAGGTAAAGGATGAAGTGCAAAGAATACAAGCATCCGGTCTTGATGCCGCATTGTTTGAACGAGTAAAAAAAGCCGCAATCGGCAGTCACATCCGTGCATTGAATTCATTCGGAGTACTTGCATCCGGCATAGTTGAGGGACACTTCAAAGGCTTCGACCCGTTTGAAGCTCCCGCGATTCTCTTTGAGTTAACACTTGATGATGTTTCGAGTTTCATCAAAGATAACATGATTCCCGACAATATGGCAATTTCTGTCATAAATCCGAAAAATGAGGTGGTATAGTGAATCCTGACGCAGTAATTTCTTTTCCGCTGTTTGGCGACGGTTTTGTTCTCGACTTACCGAGATACTTCACAATATTCGGCTTTAATATTTATTATTACGGTCTGTTTGTTGTGGCAGGGTATACTCTTGCGGGAATATACATTTTAAAACGCAGAAAGCTGTTTAATCTTTCTCAGGAAAACATTTACGACCTTATTATAATTGCGATTCTGTGCGGTCTTGTCGGCGCAAGGCTATACTACATGATCTTTAACTTCGACAAATTTTTCGCACCGGGTCAATGGGGGAATATTTTCAGGTTAAGAGAAGGCGGTTTGGCTGTTTACGGAGGTATTATAGCGTCCGGTTTAGGCTTTTGGGTATACAGCCGCATAAAGAAAAAACCGCTCGGCAGTTTGCTTGACGCCGCAGGCTTTGGTCTTTTCATAGGTCAAGCCGTCGGCAGATGGGGTAATTTTATCAACCGCGAAGCATATGGTGTCGAAACCGATTTGCCGTGGAAGATGGGTCTGACGGATGCCGGAGGCACAGAATACGTCCACCCCACTTTCCTTTATGAATCACTTTGGAATGTTGTTGGCTTGCTCATTATGCACATCTTTTCAAAGAAATCAAAAACAAAGTATCCCGGTCAATACTTTCTGTTCTATGTAGCTTGGTACGGCTTAGGCAGATTTATGATTGAAGGATTGCGTACCGACAGCTTGCTTATTCCCGGCACCGATAACCGTGCATCGCAATGGCTCGCTGCTATATCCTTTGTGGTTGCTATAGGGATTTTAATTTTCAACTTTATCAGAAAAAGAAACTACGAAACGGTTTACGGCGAGGATGCAGAAGAAATCGAAGACGAGGAAGATGCAGAAGAGTTGGCAGAACTGGATGGAGCATCTGAAAGTGATGTAGAGAATGAATCCATAGACGATGATGATTGTAAATCCGAAAATGAAGATGATGGTGAGTCCGATGAAATCGACGAACCTGATTCCGATAAAGAAACAAAAGACAATAGCGAGCCTGATACCGATAAAGAAACAGAAGAAGAAGAAAATGATGATGCAAAAAATGAGGAGGAAAATAATGGCTAATTACGATGATTTCAAGAAAAAAGCAAAAAACGCACTTGATACATTTGCAGATGCTTCGATTGACGCATATAAAGCAGCCGAAGAAAAGACACGTATCCTTGCTAGAAAAACCAAGCTTAGAGCCGGTATAGTAAACGACAAGGCTACCATCCGCCGTTTAAGCGTTGAGCTCGGAACAAGATACCACAAAAAGTACAAAGATGATGAGAACAATGAGTTCAGTCAAATATGCGGCGAAATCACCTGTGCTCATGAAAGAATTGCACAGAAAGAAAAGGAAATTGCCGATTTGAAAAGCAACCCTGTTGTAAAGGTAGAGGTTAAAGTACCTAAGCAAGAACAGGAAAAGCCGGAGGATAACACGGAGGAGTAGAGTCTCAAAATCCATAACCCCGGAGGAAAATATTTATGCTTGACCCTATAAAATATAAAGACTGGCAAATAGCCGAGGAGGCTGAAAACAATCTTCCCGATGTGGAGTATTTCAGAGAGCTTATGGGCCTTTTACCCGATGAGATTATTCCGCACGGGAAAACTCCGAAGCTCGATTTCATTAAGATAATGAAGAGACTTAAGGATAAGCCAGACGGCAAGTTTATTGAAGTAACGGCTATAACTCCTACGCCGCTTGGTGAAGGTAAGTCCACAACATCTTTGGGACTCATACAAGGACTCGGAAAGCTGGGCAAAAATGCCGGAGGATGCTTACGCCAGCCGTCAGGCGGTCCGACGATGAATGTCAAAGGCACAGCCGCAGGTGGCGGCAATGCATTGCTTATTCCCATGACGGAGTTTTCGCTTGGCTTAACGGGTGATATTAATGACATAATGAACGCACATAACCTTGCAATGGTTGCACTTAATGCCCGGATGCAACATGAGCGTAACTATGACGATGAAAAGCTTGCGGAGATTGGCTTAAAACGCCTTAATATTGACCCTGAACGTGTTGAACTCGGATGGGTAATTGATTTTTGCGCACAAGGCTTGAGGCAGATACGTATAGGCTTAGGTTCCGGTGAGAGAAACGGGTTCAAAATGGACTCCAAGTTCGGTATCGCTGTCGGCAGTGAGCTTATGGCTATACTATCGATAGCAACTGACTTAAAAGACCTTCGAGAGCGAATCGGAAAAATCATAGTTGCCTACAACAAAAGCGGTGAGCCTGTCACAACTGCAGATCTTGAAGTTGATGGAGCAATGACTGCGTGGATGAGAAACACAATAAATCCGACACTCTGTTACACAGTAGAACATCAGCCTTGTTTGATACACACAGGCCCGTTTGCGAATATAGCTATAGGGCAATCCTCAATTATAGGCGACAAGCTTGCGCTAAAACTATTTGATTATCATGTGACGGAATCGGGTTTTGCCGCCGATATCGGGTTTGAAAAATTCTGGAATGTAAAGTGCCGATTGTCAGAGCTCAAGCCGCATGTTTCTGTCCTTGTAGCGACTATTCGCGCACTTAAAATGCATGGCGGCGGACCGGCAGTTGTACCGGGACGCCCGCTCCCGAAAGAGTACACCGAGCAAAACCTTCGATTGCTTGAAAAAGGAACTAATAATCTTTTCCACCATGTGGATAATGTAAAAAAATCCGGTATCAATCCGGTTGTGTGTATAAACAAATTCCATACCGATACCGACGAGGAAATTGCGCTACTCAGAAGACTATGTCAGGAACACGGTGTACGCTGTGCAGTCAGCGACCACTGGAGAAACGGCGGAGAAGGCGCGCGTGAACTCGCCGAGGTAGTTATTGAGGCCTGTGAAGAACCGACAGAGCTTAAGTATCTGTATGATTTGTCTATGCCGCTGAGAGAGCGTGTTGAATTAATTGCAACAGAGGTTTACGGAGCAGAAGGTGTTGACTGGGCTCCACTTGCGACCAAAAAAGCAGAGTTCTTTGAAAACGACCCACACTATGCCGATTACAGTACTATGATGGTCAAAACACATCTTTCACTCTCTCACGAACCAGCATTTAAGGGTGTACCAAAAGGTTGGCGTCTGCCTGTAAGGGATATTCTCGTTTACGGCGGCGCAAAATTCCTTTGCCCGATGGCAGGCTCTATAAGCATGATGCCCGGCACAGGCTCAAATCCCGCCTACCGACGTATAGATGTTGACACAGAGACAGGGAAAGTTTCCGGGTTATTTTAGGATAAAACTTAGCACGCTTGAACAACTCCAATTCCCGTTGCATACAATGTATAACAGGAGTAAATTAATTATGAAATTTATAGATACGCCGTGTTGTGAATTTGTTGAGGTGCTTTCTACGAAAGCGCCTGTGCCTGGAGGTGGTGGTGCTTCCGCGCTTGTCGGTGCTGTTGGTATAGCGTTGGGTGCCATGGTCGGAAGTCTCACTGTTGGTAAGAAGAAATATGCGAGTGTTGAATCCGAGATGCTCGTACTGATGGAAAAGGCTGCGGCCTTGCAAGCCGAGCTTTTGCGCCTTGTTGATGAAGATGCTGTTGTATTTGAACCGCTCTCAAAAGCTTACGGAATTTCTAAAGATGACCCGACACGTGATCAGGTCATGGAGGATGCACTCAGACTCGCCTGCACCGTTCCTATGGATATAATGCGCCTATGTGCAAGAGCGATAGAGCTTCATGATGAGTTCGCGAGTAAAGGCTCTGTGCTTGCATTAAGTGATGCCGGAACAGGTGCGATTTTCTGTAAGTCCGCGCTCCAGGGAGCAAGCTTAAATGTTTACATTAATACTCATTCAATGAAGGATAGAAACTATGCGAGCAGTATTGAAGCCGAAGCAGATGCAATACTGGGTAAATATTGCATAATGGCTGATGATATTTTCAACTCGGTCACAGGAAGATTAAGGAATAGGGGTTAGGATTTAGGATTTAGGGTTCGATAGTTGGTGGATAGGCGGACAAGGAAAGGAACAGGGGTAATTATGGCGAATATATTAAAGGGTGCAGATGTTGTCAGTGCGTTGAATAATAAAACTGCGGCAAAGCTTGAAACACTGAAGGAAAGGGATATTAACGCCACACTGGCAATTGTCCGTGTGGGCGAAAGACCCGATGATATTGCTTATGAAAAAACCGCAACTAAGCGTTGTGAAACTGTTGGTGTAACGGTAAGAAATATCCTTCTTCCCGAAGATATAACACAGAGCAAGCTCGCCGGGAGTATTATTGATTTGAATAAAGACGGTAGTGTGCATGGAATCTTGTTATTTCGCCCGTTACCAAAGCATCTTTCCGACAAAGATATCCGTGCAGTGCTAACGCCCGATAAAGATGTTGACGGTATAACAGACGATTCTCTTGCAGGTGTGTTCACCGGCAGTGGTAAAGGTTTTGCACCATGCACGGCTCAAGCTTGTATAGAAATCCTTGATTACTATAATATCGATTGTACAGGAAAGCGTGTTGTCGTTATCGGGCGCAGTCTTGTTGTCGGAAAACCTGTAGCAATGATGTTAATGGGTAAAAACGCAACCGTGACTGTGTGCCACACACGAACCGTTGATATTCCGTCTGTTACACGTAACGCAGAGATTCTGATTGTCGCAGCCGGAAAACCGGAAGGCATAACTAAAGAGTATTTTAGTCCCGGACAAATAGTGATTGATGTCGGAATCAACTGGAATGAAGAGAAAGGCAAGCTCTGCGGTGATGTAAAATTCGACGATGCCGAGCCTGTTGTCGCAGCCATTACACCTGTGCCCGGCGGCGTTGGTACTGTAACAACATCTGTCCTTGTTTCCAATGTTGTTGAAGCGGCAATTGCTCAAAGTATGAAGCGGGAATACATGAAGCGTGATTTCAACAGATAAAATAAGAATGTATAGGGAGCATGTACTTAATGACATTAATTGCAGAAAAACTAAACGGCTCTATACCATCATGCGCAGCAGCAATTGCGGCACGTGATGAATCGTATATTAAAGACATGGCAAAACGCCAAGCTGACACAGGTGTTGATTTTATTGATTGTTGCGCGTCAGTAAAAGAAAATGAGCTTGAAACTTTGGCGTGGATGGTTGAAGCCGTTCAAAGTGTGACAAATTGTCCGATATCTCTCGATTCACCGGATGTGGATGTTATCATAGGAGCAATGCCTCTGTGTAAAAGACCCGGGATGTTTAACTCAGTTTCCGGAGAAGGTGACAAAATCGACAAAGCATTTCCCATTCTTGCGAAACCGGAAAACAGCAAGTGGCATATTATGGCACTTCTTTGTGATGACTCAGGGATTCCGAAAACCGCAGAAAAAAGAATAGAAATTTTTGAGATGATTATGGCGAAGGCTGCCAAGTACGGAATCGAAGATAAGCGTATACACATAGATTCTGCTGTCGAAATGCTCTGTACAACCGATGATGGAGAAGGTGCATTTAAGATTCTTGATGTAATGAAGTATATTAAAAAAGCCCGTCCGAATGTTTTTATATCAGGTGCTGTCTCGAATATATCTTACAATCTGCCTGTACGCCGTCTTGTCAATCAAGCATTTGCGGTACTCGCAATCGGAGCAGGTATGAATTCGGCTGTTTTGGATCCGCTGAATAAAGATTTACGCGGTGTTATATTAGCCGCTGAAGCAATGCTCGGACTCGACGACTACTGTGCCGAATATGTTTCGGCATTCCGCGAAGGTATCTTTGTGTAGAAATTATTGCAATTTATTGCGGATATGATAAAATAGCTTACAGATAAAAACGCATGGAGGAAAAAATGTCCAGAGTTCAAGAAATCGCAACTGCTGTAGAAACGGGAAAGGTTAAGCTTATCGAAGGTCTTGTACAAGATGCTCTCGATGCAGGAGAAAACCCAAATGAGATACTCGACGAGGGTATGATTGCTGCTATGAGTAATATCGGTGCAAAATTCCAAAAAAACGAGGTGTTTGTACCTGAAATGCTTGTTGCTGCAAAAACAATGAAAAAAGGTATTGAGGTTCTGCGTCCCAATCTTAAAAGCGGCAGTCTCGGAAAACTTGGAAAGTATATAATCGGAACGGTTGAAGGGGATTTGCATGACATCGGCAAAAATCTCGTTGCTCTGATGGTTGAATCCGCAGGTTTTGAGGTGATTGATCTTGGTGTTGACGTTGCTCCCGATAAGTTTGTTGATGCACTTAATGAGCATTCGGATTGTAAGATAGTCGGTGCTTCCGCACTATTGACTACAACAATGGATGCATTAAAAAGTACCGTTGAAGCGATACATTCGGCAGGCTACAAGGACAAAGTGAAAATAATGGTCGGTGGTGCACCTGTTACACAAGATTTTGCCGACCAAATAGGTGCTGACGCTTATACACCCGATGCAGGCTCCGCAGCATCAAAGGCTGTAGAACTTGTATCATAGTAAGCCCGGTATCATAGAAAGGAATGGTCATAACCATGAAGCGACTAAGAAACTACACAGAGGAAGCTGTCAATTTCTATATGGACAGATGGTTCGAGACGACTGATATATGTCATTGTGATATATGCCGCATGGACGTTATGGCAATAATGCTTAACAACCTTAAGCCAAAGTATGTTGTCACAGATACCGGTGCTCTGTATGCGCAACTGGACGATTTTGATCCTCAGTATAAAATCGACTTTATGACCGTTTTGAGTCAGGCAATTAAAATCGTAGGTAACGATCCGAGGCACTAAATCATTTGGATAACTCCTCCCAGTTTTTCAAAATCTTCAAAGAAATCAGGATATACGTTACTGACCGCATTAGCATTATTAATGGCGACTGTGTCTTCGCAGACGCCTGCTGCTATCGCGGTCATCATTATTATCCGCGGATCATCAAATGATGAAACCGTTCCACCCCGCAATTGTAGCTTCCCTTGTATATCGAGTCCGTCTGTATTCATGGTTACATCCGCACCGAGAGCCGTAAGTGCTTCGGTAATTTTTTTTAGCATTCCGCTTTCATACAAGCCGACCCGTCCTGCGTTGTAGATAACTGTTTTCCCTTCTGTTACCGAAGCCACAGCGGCTAATGCCGGTATTATATCCGGTGTTTCCGCTGCATCAATTCGGATACTGCGAAGCCTTGATCGTCTGACCGCAACGCTGTCGCCTTTGTATGCGGTTATTGCTCCAAAGCGTTCCAGAATATTCACGACTTCCTTATCACCCTGTCGAGAGTAACGGTTTATTTCTGAACATATCACACCCTCACCGCTGATTGCGGCAGCGCACAACCAAAATGCAGAGTTGGTCCAATCCCCGTCAACTACAATCGTTCCGGGTGTCTTATAGACCTGCCCGCCGGCTATTTTATACACGGTTCCACCGTCATTTCGTTGTTCTTGCTCTACTTTAATCCCGAATTGTTCAAGAGTGTCCAAAGTCATATCTATATACGGTTTATACTCCGCTCTGCCCTCGACTACTATTTTACTTGCTCCGCTCTGTATGGGAAGCGTGAATAAAAGACCACCTATTGATTGGTATGCAACATTTCCGGGAAGCCAGTACTCTCCCCTTTTGTTTTGTCCCGCAAAGCCGTGCATAGCAGCCGCAGCCGTGAATCCCCTACCTGCTTCGGGAAGCTTTATCGGGTCAATTTGATATCCCATGCCATCGTATCGTATTTTTGCACCTTGAGTTTTGAGGCTGTTGATAGTTGCGGTTATCTCACCGGGTCTTTCATTGCATTTTATAAACGTCCCGGAGCCGGAAAGTGCTGCACACATCAACGCTCTTTGAACCAATGCAAGCGAAGCGGTAGCATTAATAATGCCGCCGCGTATTGGTTTTACTATACCAATTTTCAACCTACAACCCCCGGCGTCATGCGTCACCCAACAACCCCCCGGCTCTGCGAGCCACCCCCTTCCACGGAAGGGGGCATGTAGACGGAATGGGGCTTTAGTTAATGAACTCTTCTATCCTATCCAAGCCTTTTATAATAGACTCCATTGATGATGCGTAGGTTAATCTTACGAAATTATCACACCCGAAACCGGTGCAAGACACCGTTGCGACCTTACCGCTTTCGAGTAATGCCAGTGAAAACTCATCGCTGTTGGTTATTTGTTTTCCACCCAACACCCTGCCGATTTGCTTTTCAATATTAAGCATTATATAAAAGGCACCGTCGGGTTTTCTGCAGCTTAGTCCCTCCATTGCATTTATGCGCTCACAAATATAATCGCGCCGCTTTTCAAACTCTACACGCATTGATTTGACACTTTCCTGCGGACCTCTTAGTGCTTCCACGGCTGCCAGTTGCGATATTGTGCTCGGGGAGCTTGTTGAGTGGCTGAGATAATTGCCCATAACCTTTGCGAGTTTAAGGTTTGAAGCCGAATAACCAATTCTCCAACCGGTCATAGCGTAGGTTTTTGATACACCGTTTATAATGACCGTGCGTTCCTTGATGTCTTCTCCCAGCTCGGCAATGCTTGTGAATTTCTTCCCGTCATAGACGAGGTTGTAATATATTTCGTCTGACATTATATATAGGTCATGTCGGGCACAGACATCCGCAAGAGCACGAAGCTCGCGTTCATTGTACAGCATACCTGTCGGATTTGACGGGTTATTTATGATAAAAAGTTTTGTTTTATCTGTAATTGCCGCTTCAAGTTGCTTTTCTGTAATCTTGAAGCTGTCGGCTTCCGTCGTTGGGATTATAACGGGAATGCCGCCGACCATTTTGATTGTTTCTTCATAGGTCACCCAGTAAGGAGCAGGTAAAATCACTTCATCACCGATGTTTACAAGCGTTTGGAGAGTAACATAGACATTGTGCTTTGCCCCGCTTGCAACAACTATTTGCTCCGGTTCATAACCGGTTCCAAAGTCTTCAAGCAATCTGAACGCAACTGCTCTGCGCAGCTCCGGCATACCGCTGGCAGGTGTATACTTTGTTTGCCCTGTCTTGATAGCTTTATATGCCGCTTCCTTGATATTTTCCGGTGTGTCAAAATCAGGCTCACCGGCACCGAAACCGATAACATCTATCCCGTCAGCCTTCATCTGCTTAAACAAAGCATCAACGGTAAGAGTTGTTGACGCTTGTATGTTTGCTGCGATTTTAGATATTTCTTTCATTGACGTTTACCTCTTTTGTAACGTTTCTTCGATTGGTATTATATCAGTGTTTCACGGTAAATGGAATATTTTTGTTGGTTTGTTAAAAGGGTTTTATTCATGGGCCTTATGCAAGACAGGGGGACGGTTCATCTGTCTTGTCCTTTAAACGAACTCGTTTATTATCCTACCTTCAAGTAAATATAATGCCATTTAAATACAATATGCCTAAAACACAAGCGACAACTACCAATGCTGAGACAAGAATGCTGGTTGTATTCATCTTTGTTTGTTTTTCTGCGGTTTCCTCCGGTTCGGCAATTAATTTTGCCTTGACCAGTGCTGTTTTGAGTGGTACATATAGTTGCATTGTTATTGCTGCAACAAGAGCATACTTGACAAAATTGAATAGCCCTATTCCCGAGACAAGTATTGCTACAACAATATGTCGCGGCACACCCATAAAGAATGGCGTAATCAGATAGTTCAAGGGTATCATAACACCTGTTGTTACAATAACTCCTGCCGCAAGTCCTATCGCTGCTCCGCTTATTGCTCTTCGTTTCTTGTATATAAATGCGGCAGTACAAGCAAAAGCACATGTTGAGGCTACGTTCATAATCAATCCGTACAGCCATGTCGCACTAAGCGGCATCTCAAGTAGTCCGACTACAAGTGCCATTGGCACAACCATAAGAGGACCGTACAAAAATCCGCCGATAACAATTACTATGTCTTTTGGTTCAAATTTTAAAAATGGTGCTGCCGGAACCATCGGCGGAATAGGTAAATAATGGAAAAGTAATGCCAAGAGAAATGCCAGCGCCGATAACATTGCCAGGATCGTAATTTTTTTTGTGTTTGTTTTCATTCTATCCTCCAAAAGTAAATTACACCTATAGATTTCTCTTCAGGTGTAATACATTTCGTCTGTGAGATGCCGTCAAAGCGTGCGACTTCTCTGTTCTTCTCCCATCCAGACTTTAAGAGAGCTTGAAAAGCTCTTTTTTACTGTCGGTATTGGAATTTCACCAATTCAACACATTGTGCTCGCGGACTTTACCGCCGGTGGGGATTTGCACCCCGCCCCGAAGATTTCTCTATTCAGTTGTTGGCGATAATATCACGACACGGTCGTTCTTGTCAAGGGGGGTATTCCGGCACCGTCATTCTGCGCGTTAGTCGCAGAATCTATTGCTGTATGTTGGTGCTCTACCGGATATTACATTGAATGCGACATGGATTCTGCGACTGCGCGCAGAATGACGAAGGACTGATCTGTAACTATCTTGTTACATGCTGTACAACTCTTTTTCCGTCAGAAGGGTTACTTTGTTTTTTGTCAGTATGTTAACCGCTTCGTCATTGTTGTCCACACGCAGGATAACATATGCATTATCTCGGCTGTGTGCTACGAAGGCGTAGGTGTATTCGATGTTGACGTTTCCTTCAGAGAGCAAACGCACAACGCTTGCCAATCCTCCCGGTTTGTCGCCAATAACAACGGCAAGCACATTATTGGTTTTGACTAAAAACCCTGATTCGCTCAATACTTCATACGCATGGTCAGGTCTGTTAACTATGGCTCTCAATATACCGAAATCTGACGTATCGGCAAGAGAAATCGCACGAAGGTCTATCCCCGATTCTGCCAATGCTTCCAGTGCCTCCATAAGTTTTCCGGGTTTGTTTTCTACAAATACTGAGAGCTGCTTAACAGTCATAAGTGTTTCCTCCTTCGGTATAAACGTATTTCATCAGATTTTCCTTTTATCTACGACACGTATGGCTTTGCCTTCGCTGCGTGTTATTGTTTTTGGCGCAACCATTGTTACCTTTGCTGCTATGCCTAATATGTTCTTTATTTTCTCGTGCAACTCTCGTTCGCGTCGTTCAATTGCTCTGACGGTGTCGGAGAACATTTCCGGGGTTAGTTCTACGCAGACTTCCAGTGTGTCGGAGTGGTTATGTCTGTCTATTACCAGTTGGTAGTTTGATGATAAGCCGTATTCTATCAGTACGGTTTCTATTTGTGACGGGAAAACGTTTACACCTTTTATTATCAGCATGTCGTCGCTGCGTCCCATTAGTCGTGACATTTTTTTCAGTGTTCTGCCGCAGGAGCAAGCATCGCTGCTTAGTACGCAAATATCTCTTGTTCTGTAGCGAAGTAGTGGAAATGCTTGTTTTGTTATGCATGTGAATACAATCTCGCCTTTTGAGCCTTCGTGTAATACTTCTTCGGTTTCCGGGTCGATTATTTCCGCAACGAAATGGTCTTCATTTATGTGCATACCTGTTTGCTCACAGCATTCAAACGAAACGCCGGGACCTGTTATTTCCGTGAGTCCGTAAATATCATAGGCTTTTATTCCGAGTTTTTCTTCAATTCGCAGGCGCATTTCATTGCTCCATGCTTCCGCTCCGAAGATGCCTGCTTTTAGTTTTATCTTATCTGTCAAGCCCGATTCTTCAATTGATTCCGCAAGAAATTCCGCATATGAAGGTGTGCAGCAAAGTACTGTTGCCTCAAGATCGCACATAAACTGGAGTTGTCTTTCCGTAAAACCAGATGACATCGGAAGCGTGAGGCTTCCAAGCTTATGTGAGCCTCCGTTCATACCGGGACCTCCCGTGAATAGCCCGTATCCGTAAGCTACTTGGACGACATCGTCTTTTGTACTTCCTGTGGCTGCGATTGCGCGTGCGCAGCAGTCTTCCCAAAGGTCGATGTCATGTTGTGTATAAAATGCAACGACCCGTCTTCCCGTTGTGCCGCTTGTTGATTGAATGCGTACTGCATCTCTGAGTGATACGCCGAGCAAGCCGTATGGATATGCTTCACGAAGGTCGTCTTTTGTCACAAACGGCAGCTTATGTAAATCGTCTATTGATTTGATATCATCCGGGGTAACACCCGCTTTGACCATTTTTTCTTTATAATACGAAACATTATCCCACACATGCCACACCTGATTTTTAAGACGCCGGCTCTGCAGTGCTTTCATGTCTGCTTGGGGCATACATTCTATTTCGGGCTGATAATAATTCTGCAATGTTTCTTCTCCTCACATCACCCGGCGTTTCACGCCACCCTCTTCTTGAAGAGGGCTTTTTACGCGTTCATGCCGAGTTCAAATGCTTTTTTATTCATCTCCAGAAACTTCGGTGGTACTACTGCTTCGAGTGCTTTGTCCCATGTATCTTTTGAGAACGGGAAGTATTTTGAGAGTCTGCCCATCATTACTATGTTTACTGTCTTTGACGATCCCGCTTCTTCGGCAAGAGTTAGCGCATCGATTGCGTCAACTTTTGCTCCCAGGGCTTCAAACTTGTCCGTAAGATTTTCTGGGTACTCTGCTAATCCCATGATTACCGGTACAGGGTTTATCTGTTGAGTGTTGGTTACGACCGTCCCTCCGGGTGCGAGGAGTTCAAACCAGCGAGCAGCTTCTAACAATTCAAATGAGACCAATAGCTCTGCTTGCCCTTTGTCAACAATCGGTGAATAGACTTTTTTCCCGCATCGGACGTATGTTACTACCGCCCCGCCTCTTTGGCTCATGCCGTGAACCTCGGACACTTTCGCGTCATATCCTTCAAGCATAAGAGCCTTACCCATTAAATTACACGCCAATAGACTCCCCTGCCCGCCGACACCGACTATAACTATATTACGAGTTTCCATTTTAAACTATTCCTTTCAACTTATCACTTAACCAACGCGTCGAACTTACAAAGCTGCGTACAGACATCACAGCCGACGCAAAGCGTTTTGTTAATTCCGGCTTTTTTGTTTTTAAAGCTGATCGCCGGGCAGCCGATTTTCATACACATTTTACATCCCGTGCATTTTTCTTCATCTACCTTCAACGGCGGACTTGATTTAGTGGTTTTAAGGAGAGCGCATGGTCTTCTGGCAATAATCACTGATGGTCCGGGTGCTGCCATTTCTTCCTTTATAACCTTCTCACACTCGGCAAGTTTATTCGGGTCAACGACTGTTATACGCTCTATTCCGCAAGCTCTGCACATTGTTTCAATATCCATTTTACCGACTTTTTCACCTTTGATATTGACCCCTGTTGTGGGGTTTTCCTGATGCCCTGTCATCCCTGTCGTTGAGTTATCAAGGATAATCAGAGTTGAATCCGAGCCGTTATAGCCGATATCTATCAGACCGGGTACACCCATGTGAGCAAAAGTAGAATCGCCGATTACGCCAACCACGTTTTTACCGCCGCCTCTTACGAAGCCATGAAGTCCGGAGACCGATCCGCCCATACATATACACACATCCATAGCGTTGAGCGGCGGTGCTGCGCCCAGCGTATAGCAGCCGATATCTCCGATGACCGTTGCCTTAATTTTGCCAAGTGTATAGAACAATCCGCGATGTGAACATCCTGCACACATAACCGGAGGACGTGCCGGGATGTCATCTTCAATGTTTTTACCGTCATTATAGGGCATACCGAACTTTTCGGCTACAATGTTTGGAGAAAGTTCTCCTATTATCGAAAACATATCTTTGCCCGACACTTTGAGTCCGAGTTTTTTGCAATGATCTTCTATAAACGGGTCAAGTTCTTCAACAACGACGAGTCTTTTTACTTTTGTCGCAAAATCAAGAATAAGCTTTTCGGGAAGAGGATTAATCATGCCCAGTTTAAGTACACTTACTTTATCGCCAAAAACTTCTTTTACATATTGATATGCTGTACCGGAAGCAATAATGCCTAAATCGGTTTCACCCATTTCAACACGGTTAAGAAATGTATCTTCCGATAACTCTTTTAAGTCAAGTATTCTCAACTCGACAATCGGATGGCGAGGTCTTGCGAAAGTCGGCATCATGACGTATTTTTGCGGATTTTTCACATATTCCTTAGCCGGTGGCTCTACACGGTCGGAAAGCTCTACTACACTCTGTGAGTGGCAGATGCGCGTACACAAACGAAGAAGCACAGGGGTATCGTACTTTTCCGACAGTTCATAGGCATATTTCGTAAATTCCAGACATTCGGATGAATCCGCAGGTTCAAGCATCGGGACTTTAGCTGATTTCGCATAATAACGGGAATCCTGTTCATTTTGTGACGAGTGCATTCCAGGTTCATCCGCAACAGCACAAACCAATCCTGCATTAACTCCCGTATACGAAATCGTAAAGAGTACGTCCGCCGCCACATTCAGTCCGACATGTTTCATCCCCGTAAAGCTTCTTTTTCCCGCAAGACATGCACCCCACGCAACTTCCATACCTACTTTTTCATTGGGTGCCCATTCGGTATAAATCTCATCGTAAGTAGCAATGTTTGCTGTAATTTCAGTACTGGGGGTCCCCGGGTAACTCGATGCAACGCACGCCCCCGCTTCATAAACACCTCTCGCCACCGCGGCATTACCTAATAATAATGACTTCATAAATCCTCCTATTTTTTATGTGCATTAATTCCAAATCTCAAGGTTTTCTTATTGCCAGATTTACGAAAAATCCGATGATTGTTAAAGCAGTTAAAATGAGAAACGCATTTAGAAAGCCTCCCGTTGAGCTTTTTATTCCTCCTGCCATCATTGCCGCAAATGGTGCCGGTATCAGTATTAGGGTCAGTATACTGAAATTCAGCGGGAAGTTTTTTTGCCCGTAATATTCCGATGCGAATACACTGCTTGTTGTTGGTGCAAATCCGTATGTGAACCCGCACAAGCATAAACCTATTACGCCTAAAACTACGGAGTTAGCCATAAGAGCAAATACAATTGTCAACGGTGCAAGTATTGCTACTGCGCTGCTTATCAGTCGAGTTTTCCATAACCCCCGTTTATCGAACAGCCAACCCAACGCAAGCCTGCCTAACCCGTTTGACACACCCAGCATACCCACTGCCGTAACTGCCAAGCCATTAGATGAGTTTACATCCAGCATTATTTCTTTTGCGAAGCTTATAGCCGCACTACCCGTTGAGGCTAGAATAGTTATATATACAAATGCCAGAATAAACGAAGGGCGTTTAATCATTTCAAGTGCTGTATAGTCTTGTACAACAGCTTCTGCTCTGTGTTTGTTGTCGGATTTTGACTCAGGGAAAACTGTGTTCTTCGGCGGTGGTCTGATCATTACCGCTGCCACTAAAAGGACAATACCCAGTGTTATCGCAATAATTACATAGGTAGTTCTCCAACCGATACTTTCAGAATTTCCCAGTAAATCTACAATTCTGCCGACAATCAACAGGCTAAACCCGAATCCCATTAAAGTTACTCCGGAAGAGAAGCCTCTTTTATCCGGATACCACATGTTAATTGTTGATATTATAGTAACATACGCTACTCCTATGCCGAGACCGCCAAGAACGCCATATGCCATGTAAAGCATAAAATAATTGCCGCTGTACTCAAGTGTAACAATTTGGAGCGACGATGCCATAAAACTTGTAAAGAGCATTGCAGCACTAAGTACAAAACGAAGCGATGATGTAGTATGCTTTGAAATCAATCCCGCCGCAAACCCGCCTATACAAAAAAATACTATAGTCAATGTGTAATTAAGCCCCAGCTGTGTCGCATTCAAGACATCACCATTGCTGACTTTAGCAAACGGTGTGTTAGTTATTGACCATGCGTATATTATGCCTGCAAACAACATAACCGTAAAAGCTACAATGAGCTTTACCCTGCGCGTGCGTATAGTTTGCTCCATAATAAACTCCGTTTCACCTGATTAAATGATTATTTATGCGAACCAGCAAATATTATACCATAGCGTCGCAATAACTTACGAATTTCTAATAACTATAATACAGCGTAATGGTATATGCATAAAATCAATGTATTATGATTGCCGCAGCAATCATAATACCACGATAACCTCGTTACCGCAAGGATTTATGATTAAGTGTTCCGGTATTTTTTATCAGTAATATCTCTGCCAGTATTGCTATTGCTATTTCTGCGGGAGCTGCGTTTGCTATGTCCAAACCAATGGGTGTATAGATTTTATCCAGTTCCAACTGCTTAATTCCTTCATTTCGTAGTTGCTTGAAAATCTCTGTTACTTTTTTCTTGCTCCCAATCATACCGACATATTTAAAGTTTTTTGTCAGACAATAACGAAGTGCTTTATCGTCCGTGCTGTGACCTCGCGTACAAATTACCGCGTAATCCGCAAATGCTGCAGGGGCGGTAACCTCATACTCATCCGGAGTGCAGGTTATATAGTTTACATTTTCAAAGTTATCCGCAAACTCCTTGCGGTCTTCTACTACCGTAACATGGAATCCGGTTAAGTATGCGATTTTTGCCAGACTTTGAGCAATATGCCCTCCTCCGAAAATGCAAAGCCCTAATTGATTTCCGATAATATTTCCGAATACTTCCATGCTCCCGCCGCAAATCATCCCGTTTTCGGCATGGTCAAGCGACATCGAAAATACGGCTTCTCCGGCGTTAATTGCTTCAATCGCTCTTTGAATAACCTGATGTTCTGTTGCTCCGCCGCCGACTGTACCCACAGATGAGCCATCGGACAAAACCGCAATCATCTGTCCGGGAGTAGCCGGTGAGCTTCCCGTTATCCCGGTAATGGTGATGAGTGCTACTTTTTTGCCGCCTTCTATGCTATTATGTACAAATTCTAAGGTATTATTCATTTCTTCTCCCCTCGCTCACCCGGTATTTGTCCTTTAAACAAAAATACGCTTCTAAGACAGCTCCGCCAATGCATCGGGCTTTGTCGGAAATTGTTTTATAATCAATATCTTCTCTGGGATCAATGTCTGCTACCTTCAAACCATTATAAACCTGTAAGCCTTCGCGTATCAAGCCTCGCAATAGACCTTTCACCGGTGCTTCAACATCCACAGATGTTTTAGAAGTTCCATCATCGTCAATCTCAACAATCGAAAACAACACATCCTCTTGCTCCACGATATTACCTATTTGTTTTCTATGCACCACCTTCCCACTTACGGGAGCACGTATGACACGACTGATACTCTCCCCTTCAATCTCCCCTGGGACACCCGTATCAGGCTTTGCATAACCTTGCAAAATAAGCCTGCCCAGGTCATGACCGCGTAGTGTTTCAATTACAGCGTGTACATCCTTACCTGCGTTGAATCCGGGACCGAGCGCAATGGTTATGTCTGCCATGTCAATGAAAGTACCCATATTCTTCTTTGCCATTATAGCATCAATAACAGCCGATGGCTTAATGACTTCAATGGATTTTCCACATGGGTCAATAAGAAGCGGAAGCTCACCTTTTCGCCAGCACTTTTCCAACTCTGCTATTTTTGAAACCTTACGGCAGATCATATCCTCAACTTCAATAACACCATCGTAAACAGCTTCAGACAAGGAAACGCTACGCCGGATTGCTGTTGGTGCTTTTGTTTCCAGCACCACAACTCTAAACCCGGCACGGTAAAACTTCTGCACAACTCCGGTCGCCAAATCACCGCCCCCGCGTATAAGGATGATTTTTTCCTCGGAAACTGATAGCATTGGTACGACCATTCCTTTCGTTTTACATCAGGTACAATAACCGATGAAAGTGTATCACACAAACAATGACTATTCAATCGCGCTTAATTATGTCAGGGGGGACGGTTCTCTTGACAAATTGTGATGATTTTTCATCATAGTTTGTCGGAGGGACGGTTCTCTTAACAAACTATGATGATTTTTCATCATAATTGTGGTATTGTGAGATTTGCAAATGGAGGTGTTTTAGTTATGGAGATATCATATCGCAAAGCAACGAAGGCAGATATGGAGATTATGACCGATTTATTATTTTTGCTTTACCATGATGAAGGGCAAGCCCCGGAGTTGTCACGGGAAGAGTTGTTTGAAGAAAATGAAGTGATTTTTGCTGATATAAATCAGATTTTCTTTCTTGCCTTTGACGGTGAAAAGCCTGTCGGGGTTTCGCATGGCGCACTTCGCCGTGAGTATGTAAACGGAACAAACGACGGGTTTAAAGGCTATCTTGAAGCGATATATGTTTTGCCTGAATACCGCAAGAACAAAATTGCCGCCAAGCTTGTCAACATTCTGGAGTGTTGGGCAAGTCAGCTTGGATGCCGTGAAATGGCATCCGATTGCCTGTTGGACAACACCGGCAGCTATAATTTCCACTTATCAATCGGTTATGAAGAAACGGAACGCAACATTTTCTTCTTAAAAGAACTAAAGCCTCAGGATTACAAGTACAGGCAGGACAACATTGTACTTAAAGAAGTTCTTGGCGCGGAAGAGAAATCAGCTATCTGCAATTCTGTTCTAAGAGCACTGCCAAGCTGGTTCGGCATTGAAGAGTCAATTGTGGACTATGTGGAGCAGGTAAAGATGTTACCGTTCATTGCTGCATATGACGGCGGTAACCCTGTTGGTTTTGTGGCTATAATGAATCATACCCCATACGCATCGGAGATTTGCGTGATGGGTGTATTGAAGGAATATCATCGGGAAGGCATAGGAAGAAGTCTTGTTATAGCCTGTGAAAAGTATTGCAGAGAAAAGAAACAGGAGTATCTGACTGTAAAAACATTGGATGAATCCCGTGAAAGCAAAAGCTACGAAAAAACAAGATTATTCTACCTGTCGATGGGCTTTAAGCCTCTTGAGGTCTTCCCCACCCTATGGGATGAAGATAATCCATGTTTACTATTGATTAAACGGGTTTGATGAGCAAGACAGGGGGACGGTTCATCTGTCTTCACAAGACAAGGGGACGGTTCCAATCCGTGTGACGGGGAGGCTGTCCTGTGATATCACCTTTGCTGCCAGTTGTGCCTTGACGCAGAGTTCTGCTGCTTTAAATGCGTGCGCTTGTGTCATGGCATTTTCCGTGCGGTTTAGGCAGTCCAAAATCAATTCGCCGAAGAATGGATACCCTACTTTACCTTCAACGTGGTAATGCTTTTCTTCTTTTCCGTTTGCCAGAAAAAGGTGTCCCGGACCATCGTTTGTGCCGAGGTTCATGTACTTTCGTTGCTCAATGAAGCCTTCTGTCCCGAGGATGAAACTTCGTCCATCTCCCCACATCTGCAAGCCGTCAGGCGTGAACCAGTCGACGCGGAAATAACCTGTAGCTCCGTTATCGGTCAGCAGTGTTGCATCACCAAAATCGTCCAGCTCCGGATATTCGGGGTTGTTAAAGTTACCTATTTGGCTGCTGACGATTTTCGCATCCTTTGCACCCGTATAGAAAAGAATTTGCTCTATTTGATGGCTTCCTATGTCACATAGTATACCGCCGTATTTTTTCTTGATGAAAAACCAATCCGGCCTGTTTTTCGCCTGAAGACGGTGCGGTCCAAGTCCAAGCACCTGCACCACTTTCCCTATCGCGCCTTGTTCTATCAATTGCCCCGCAAAAACAGCAGTTTCGACATGGATCCGCTCGGAGTAGTAGACCATGTATTTTTTCCCTGTTTTTTCAACTGTTTCCTTTGCTGCAGCCAGTTGTTCAAGTGTCGTCAGAGGAGCTTTGTCCGTAAAGTAATCCTTACCCGCATTCATTACGCGCAGTCCAAGCGCACATCGCTCACTGGTAATGGCAGCACCGGTGACAAGATGCACTTCGGGGTCGCCAAGTATCTCATCTTCGTTTTTTGCGGCAATAGCTTGAGGAAAGGCTTTACAAAACGCTTCGACCTTACTCGAATCGGGATCATATACGCTTTTCAGGACTGCTCCGGCTTCGATGAGTCCGCCGCACTGTCCGTATATGTGACCGTGATCCAACCCGATAGCGGATATAATAAATTCGCCTGCTTCAACGACCGGTGAAGGCTTGCCTTTCGGAGCGTAACTCATGCCGCTTGACATATTATGCATAGAACGTAATTATCCTTTCATTCATCTATAGAAGTTATATCCCACTATTGCACATCAAAAATAATCAGTTAGATTAAATTGTGGACCGCCACGTTGTTTCTCTTCTCGTAATGATGGGTGGCTAGCTTTTTGGTAATCGTATGTTAATATTCGTAATTGCTGCCGAATGTAATTTCACCGTCTAAATTCTGCACCGATGCGGTTTTTTCATAGAATTTCGGCACATTTGCCTGTATTCCTTCGACAGTATAAAACGGGTCGTCAGGAGCAATCGGCAGTGAAATAAAACGTTTTTCCGTACCTGCTTTATAAATAGCGGTAATAAGCTCAATCGTCAGCCTTCCGTCTGTTCCGGTGACTATCGGGGTATTGCAATTTTCGATTGCTTTAAGTACATCCTCGATTTGACCCTGATGACCTTCGTGCTTGACATCCGGCAATGTGTGATAGTATTCATTCACTTCCTCTTCAAACTCCGGGTTTGGTACAGGATGACCGTTAGGCTGTGAACGTGACGATACGACACGCCACGGTGCGGATATACGCGTTTTTTCACCGTTGAAAATTATTTGCTGTTCCTCCCCGTGGTTTACGACCGAGCTTGTGATTTGAGCCAATGTGCCGCCGTTGTACCGCAGGACGGCAACAGATAAGTCCTCGACCTCAGCATTGTCATGAGACACATTTGTCAGCATAGCGCAAACCTCTTGCGGCTTACCCATCATCCAGCCAAGCATATCGATATGGTGAACAGCATGATTAAGCGTACAGCCTCCGCCTTCCTTTTCCCACAACCCGCGCCACCAGAGATCGTAATAGCTATGTCCTCGCCACCAGTGCGAATCAACCTGAGCATGGACGATTTTCCCGATTATACCACTCTCAAGCACCCGCTTGAGGTTCCACACGGAGCTGCGAAATCTGTTTTGCGCTACGACAGAAAGAATTTTACCGCTTGCCGCAGCAGCCTCAATCATATCATCGCACTCTTTTAATGATGCCGCCATCGGCTTTTCAACCAAAACATGTCTTAGCGCATTCAAACAGTCAATAGTTATCTCCGCATGACAAAACGGCGGAGTACAAATACTGACAAGGTCAAAGTCCGAATTTTCGATTAACCTCTTGTGCGAATCAAATATAACGGCTTTGTTAAGCCCATACTTTTCTTTTATTTTCTCACATTTATCAGGAACGATATCACAAAGAGCTACTATTTCGCACCGTTCAGGAAAATCAAGGTAACCCTCTATATGAGCCGGCGATATGCTACCTGTACCGACTACAGCAATTTTTATCATATGCAAAACCTCCAATTTTTCTCGGTAGATAATATCAAATTGTTGAAGCATGGTCAAGACAGATGAACCGTCCCCTGTCTTTTGCTATACATTAGTATTGAAAATCTTGTTAACATAAGGTATAATTGCAATGGTAGCGAGATTTATAAACGGCGTAGGGAGATGAAGTATGTTCCGCTTTTTAACAAACAGAATTACAATACTTGTATTTCTTGTGTTGTTGATGGCAATGACATCTTTTTCACCGGGACACAGAGCCGATAACCGGGCACACGAAAGTGATGATGATGATTTTCTCTATAATATACCGCCGGTACATGATCTTGTTGAAGAACCAAGCAAACAGGGACAGAGACAGGGACAGGGATTAAGTCAAGCCACAATTGAATTGATTGCACCGGGACTGCTTCCTGCCGGTGAGCCTCTTAATATCAATGTTGCTCTTGCAGACTATGCAGAAGGAATTGAATGCCTGATCACCTGGTATGTAAACGGTGAACCGGTAAAGGAAGATCAAATAGTTACAGGCATCGAAATCCAGGCATTTAATCACAGAATCATGTATAGCCGCATAATGGAAGAAACAATTGATTTCAAAGTTTCTATCCATCATACGACTATGTTGAATGAATCACAAATATTGGAAGCAGAAAAAACAATAATTATAGAAAACTACGATATCTCACACTGGAAGGAAGTGGAAGCACCGCGTGTGTTGAGTATGGTTACTTCCCGGTATAATGGGGATTTCACGTTGGAATGGGCAGAAAATAATGACTATGATGTTTTTGAAAAAGAGTTATTTATTAACGCAAAGGGTTATACAAGTGCAACTGAATACCTGATTTGGGTCAACCGTTGCTTTCAAAGAGCCAATGTCTTTATCGGAACAGGACGGGCAAATGAATGGGAGCTGCATGAGGTGTTTATTATAAGTACCAGTTTGTGGTTAAACAGCACCCCCAGAGGAGCTACCACCATACCCAGCAGAACATCTGCCGGCTGGGTTTTTTCCGAAGCAGGTTACAGGGTCGAACCTGTTGTACGTTTTTGGCCTGAACGTTCAAGCGAACAAGGTCAAAGTTTTGCTTTTCATTCAAGACCTTTAGATATCCGGACAAGAGAGGTTGTTGATGCTCGAATAGGCGTTCCCGCAAGCTCCGGTTGCATAAGAATGTTTTGCGATGATGCATGGTGGATTTATAACAACGTCCCGGATCACTCTACAGTTGTTATATACTAAGCATCACATAACTGTTTTTCCGGCGGCGTTTACTCATTAAATGCATGCCGGATATTTTTGTGTATACTCCCGTAAACAAGTCTTTCAAACATTTTCGGGTGCTTTTCCTTAATTTTCTCTAAAATCACCAACACACACTTTTCAGTAAACTCATCCTCTACCTTATTGACCACCAAATAGCTTTTTCCTACACTGTTTTTGAACATGCCAAAGGGTGCGCAAATCATATCTTCAATCGCTTGCTCCGTTATTATATCACCCTCAGTTAACCCTGTTAGCGATAAAAATTCCGGAAGGTGATGGACGGACTCTTTTGAAGCTTGTTTACCCAAAGCACACAGTGATACTACTCCCACCGTATGTGTTGTGAAGAATTGGACTACAGGTTCGTTTTTCAGCCAGCCTTTGCAAGGCAATCCGCGTGAACCGTCGGCTTCCATCAGGACTACATCATATAGCGTCGCCAAAGATGCAAGTGCGTACTTTGGTAACGCTTCAAGTTTTTCATTTCTTTTATTCAAAACGCCGAGACATTGGATACCCGCTTGCGGAGTATGTTCAATACTGCTTTCCAATGTATCACAGAGCACCACATCGTCAGTGTGCATCGGAAAAATCTTTGTTGCCGGGGATACAAGCACCTTTTTATCCCTATTCTCATTTGCAAGCATCTCAATAATCGAAGTTTTTCCGCCGCATCCGACAACCGAAACCATACTCCCCACAGAAATATCGAGCAAAACAGATAAACTACCCGCCACAGTCACTTCCCTTTCCCAAATGCACAGTTTGGAAAGATACAAATCTCACAATCAAGACACAAGCCTCCCTCACCCAGACCTGTAAGCCATTCGGGAGTGACCTGTACGTCCGCAAGTAAGTGCGGGAGTACGATATCAAAGATCGTGCGTTTTGAATACATAACACAACCGGGCAGCCCGCAAATCGGGATGCCGTCTTTCATATAGGCAAGCATGAACATTGCACCCGGCAGCACAGGCGCACCATAGCTTATTATCTTATCGGCAGTGTTTTTTATCGCGAACGGGGTTCTATCGTCAGGGTCAACGCTCATTCCTCCGGTACAAAGCACCATTTGAGCACCCGATGCAAGCATTCCTCTTATGGCGGCGGCAATTTTTTCGGGGTCATCTTCAATCGTAACACTTGCAACCATTTTGCAACCGTACTCTGCCATTTTCTCTTGGATTACAGGAGTAAAAGTATCTCTTATTCTGCCGTAAAACACTTCATTCCCTGTGTTTATCAGACCATATTTCTTTTTCTTTAGCGGCAACAGTTTTAGTAGTGGCGGTTTTCCTGCAATTTTACATACTTGTTCCATTTTTGTTTTTTCTACGGTCAACGGTATTATGCGGGTACCACAGAGTTTATCGCCTTTTTTAACAGGGATACCCGATGGTCTTGTAGCTATCATCAGACCGCCGATAGAATTGACTGTACGCAAACGTTTTGTATCCACCATCAACAAACCATCTCTGTTTGCTATCAGTTCAATCTTCCCTTCCTTTGGCTCTGTAGCATACATATTTTTATTAATGCACAGACTTACCAGTATTTCGGCTGCTTCATTCTCGTGCAGCATGTTTTCGTCGTCTTCCCATACATAGACATGCTCCTTGCCAAGATACAGCAGAACAGGAACATCACTTTCCGTAATTATATGTCCTTTTTGAAAGGCAACGTCCTTTGTAACCCCTCTAACAATCTTTGTAACATCGTGGCATAGTGCTTGACCGACAGCATCTGCCGTTCTTATTTGTTTCATTAGTACCTCTCACTTTTCATATGCAAATGAACTTGAACCAATGAACATTCTACAGGTTAAATGTTAAGAAATCAAACACCGTCAATACCCTGCTTCAAAATCTATAAAATTATACATTTCCAGCCCTGCCACATACCGTTTTAACAAGTTAATAAACACACGAGCACGGCGTCCTGTTGTAACATTTGTTGCAGCCGACACATGAGGTGTTATGAGGATATTTGGAGCACTCCACAGCGGGTGTCCTTTCGGAAGCGGCTCGGGATCGGTTACGTCGAGTCCTGCTCCGTGTATTTTCCGTCCGCTCAAAGCTTCTGCCAGTGCCACGCTGTCTATAATCATTCCACGTCCGACGTTAATTATAATCGCAGTGTTTTTCATTATTTCAAATTCTTTATTCCCGAAGAGCTTATCGGTCTCTGCAGTTCCGGGTGTGCAAATTACAACGTAATCGGCTTCCGGCAATGCTTCATGGAGTTGTGATACGGGACGCACATCTTTTATTACTCCATGTGGTTTGTCAGCGTTTTTTCGCATACCTATCAAACGGCAGCCAAAACCTTTAAGGTGACGGCTGACTTCTGTACCGATGTCACCGAGCCCGATTATAAGCACAGTCGAATCGGATACATCAAGGAGAATCGGCCACTCGCTGTCCCATATACCTTCAAATTGCTTTTTATAGTAACGTTCAAAATCCCTGCCCAGTGCAATCATCATCCCGACGATATGCTCCGCAATAGGTATACCGAAAGTACCGCTTGATTTAGTGAGCAACATAGACTTGTTAGCGTAAAGCTCTTTGTCCATCAACCCGTTAGCCCCCGCACTCGCCAAATGCTGCCATTTTAAGTTCGGCAATTCAATAAGTAAATGCGGCGGTATTCTGCCAAACACGATATCGGAATCCACAAGATCATCTACGGTGACACAACTCTGCTCTACCTCTGTAATACCATATCCCGGTGCTGTGTCTTTTATCTCTTGCAGTAACTCATCGGGAAGCTTTCGAAAATAATAGTCGTTAATTATTGTCAGTTTCAATTTATTGTACCTTTCAAAAAAGATACAGAGAGTATACCAAGATAGCTTTATGCTGTAAAGCGGATAATGGAACTAGGTTGTCTTAACATCGGATTCTGCTTTTCCGAATACCTGTTTATTTAACTTTTTAAGTAACTCCGATAATGGAACAATCAATATGCCTGCAGCAAGGTTGCCCAATGCGTGGGCTATATCAAACGGAAGCCCGGCTGCAATCCACGCGAGCATAGTGTTAAGTCTAAAGGGTATGCCAAATAAAAATACAGCAAACGGTGCGTACAGCGAACCGAATGATAATCCGTGCAGAGCGCATAGAATCATATATACAGGTATTTTTACGGCAAGCGGAAGCTTAAACATTCCAATCAGCATGAACATTCCCCATAGCGGGAGCCATACAAATAAATATGGAATCCATGTCATTAAGCCGAAAAACACTCCGTAAAGCATTATATAAATATAAATCGGGATTAGAGCGCGTACCCGGTACGTTAATGTAAATGCTGCAATAAACAATCCGATGAATCCAATGTTTGGAATCCCCATCAGTGCCAAGTGTGATATGAACATTATTGCGCCGAGTACGGCGAATACTACCAGTTCTTTAAGCCGGTGTGTAGACGAACGCATAGCTCGCTCCCTCTTCGATATCAGTTGAATCTACACCCACCATAGCCATTTCTCCGTTAACATAAAATGCCCACCATGCATCATCTTCAACGAAATCTGCTCTTAGTCCGTTTACGTGAGAAACCATTAGTCCGAAATCTGACATTTCCCCTTCAATTAAGCCGACACCAACCAGTGCTGCTCCGACCGTTGTTTCATCAGTATGAACGTTCCATATGCTTACATTCCCATCACTATCTGTTACTTCAAAGATAAACGCAATCGCGCCTTCACCAATTCTTTGAGCGTCATTTTGGGTACTTGTGTCATCTTGGTTATTTGCGTCATCTTGGTCGTTTAATTCATCTTGACCGCCTGTTGCATTTGCTTCAGGTGTTTGCTCTTGTGATTGCGCCGGGGATTGCTGTCCGGATGTATCGTCCGGGGAGTCGCAGGCTGCGGCAAAGAGCATAAGCATTGTCAGCAGCAGGATTACAATTGGTTTTACTTTCATTTTGTGATAATTCCTTTCTTTGCTCTGTCTTTCTTTATTCTTCGGACACATTGTTCGAGAAAAACAATACAAAAAAGCGGCATTTCATGCCGCCTGCGCAAGGTGTTAAAACCAATAGTGTAATTCTATATCACACTTTGACTCATAGTGTTCCATGCTCTGTGGACAACTACGAAACGGCGCAAGCCGCAAAATGAGGCAGGTTTTCCGACTCGGGAGTCTTCGCTATGAGTTTATACTTTCCCTCACGGTAGCAGGACTGTTCAGGCTTTACACACTGATTACCCTGATCCATCATTTTTGATTATTTAACTCAAACACAATATACACAATAACCCTGTTGCTGTCAACCGGATTTTTAGTATTGTTGTTTCTTGACACGGTTTTAATGTCTGTAGTAAACTGACTGTCGGTATATGTATTTTGGCAGTTATATGTGGACGAGCATAAGGCTGCTGAAAACAACAAAATCCAATGAAGAAATCATTAATGGCTTATAATAATGTCTTTTATTTAATATCAGCCAAATAAAATTGAGTTTTATAAGGTAATACATCAGTACGGTATGTGGACGAGCAATCTGCTGTTGTAAAAATTTGTATTTTTACAAAAAACAGATTGGAGAAAAAATGAAAAGGAAACTCACATTGTCCCTCGCTGCAGTTATTATTTTATGCACATCACTTTTGATGGTAGCTGCGTGCAGCTCGTCTGCACCCGGCACAATTACCCTCGCAACGACAACAAGCACTTATGATTCAGGTTTATTGGACTTTCTCTTGCCGGTTTTCACAGAAGAAACCGGATGGGAAGTGAAAGTCATCTCGGTTGGTACAGGAGCTGCGTTGCAACTTGGGCGCGATGGCGAAGCTGATGCCCTGCTCGTTCATGCCCGTGCGCAGGAGGATCAATTTGTGGCGGATGGTTATGCCGAAAGTCGCTACGATGTTATGTATAACGATTTCATCATTGTCGGTCCCGGCGGCGGAGCAATATCGCATAATGAGGATATCGACCGTACATTTTCTGACATATTGGAGTTGAACCTACCGTTTATTTCACGCGGTGACGAGTCAGGCACACATGCAAGAGAACTACAGATTTGGGACGGTTTAGGGTTTGATCCTGAAGATAACGAAAACTACATGGAATCAGGTCAAGGTATGGGTGCTACACTCGGTATGGCTGCGGAGATGAACGCTTATACACTGTCCGACCGCGGAACATGGCTTGCATATCCCGATGCCGGCAATCTGGTAATCGTCTGCGAAGGTCATCCGAGGTTATTAAACCCCTACGGTGTAATGGTCGTTGCTTCAACGCTCCACCCGGAAGGTGCACAGGCGTTTGTTGATTGGATAAGAAGCCCGGTCGCACAAGAGTTGATTGCATCTTTTGGTGTCGAAGAATTCGGACAACCTCTGTTTTTCCCGGATGCTTAGGTTACTGCATTTCAAAGCGGTATAGGATAATACGAAAATCGTAACAGCGGCAACAATAAGACAACCCCCGCCGTCTATGACGGCACCCCCTTCCGTGGAAGGGGGCATGGTGATCGAACGGGGCAAAGAAAGAATCATGCTTATGTTTGAAATGCTCGACAGAGAAACACTTGGAATCATCACATTAACACTGCGGATGACGTTGTTATCAACAGCGATTTCCGCAGTTCTTGGCATACCGCTTGGGCTGTGGCTTGACCGTGTTAACTTCAAGGGAAAAGGCATTGTGGTGCTTATCAACCGAACTTTGATGGCTTCTCCCCCTGTTGTAATCGGGCTAGTGGTTTATTTAATGCTAATGCGTAACGGCCCGCTTGGTTTCATGGGTATGTTATTCACACTTGAGGCAATGGTTATAGCGCAGGTTTTATTGCTAACACCGATAATATGCGGTATTGTTTACACCGCTTCACAACGCAACGCATCTCATATACGCACATTTGCAATAACTATGGGTGCGACTAAATTGCAAACGCAGATTTTGCTCATTAAGGAACTTGGTAATGAGATATACTTTGCAATAATCACAGGCTTTGGACGAGCTATGAGCGAGGTCGGAGCTATTATGATCGTTGGCGGTAATATACGCTATCACACACGGGTTATGACAACGACAATCTCCTTACTCCGTAATCGCGGTGAAATAAATCAAGCGGTATTTCTTGGTGTTATTCTTATGCTAATAGCATTTACGATACAACTGATTGCAGGTCTTTTGAGGAAGAGAGAACGGCGGACGGATGAGAATTACTAATGTAATAAAAAGCTTTGATAAGTTTACGCTTAACATAGAAAGCATTGACATTCACGAGGGAAAGATTTATGGAATCATAGGTCCGAACGGGTGTGGAAAAACAACCGCCATGAAGCTTATGGCAGGGCTGATTCAACCCGACAGCGGAGTTATTGACTATAAGGGGTTAACACCTCGTGACATAACTATGGTTTTGAGAAAGCCATACTTGCTTCACGATACTGTCGCACGAAATTTGGAATATCCGCTCAAGCTTCGTAAAATAAAGCCCGATAATAGACTGATTGAGCATTATCTGGAAATAACAGGCTTGACAGACTATCGCAACGAGTATGCTTTAGGATTGTCAGGCGGTGAACAGCAGAAGCTCGCACTGGCAAGAGCATTGATTTTTTCACCAAAAATGATTTTCATTGACGAAGCATTTTCAAACATGGACATAGAAAGCGTAGCGTTTTTTGAAAACTATATACTGGAGTTGCAGAAAGCAAACCCCATAACATGGGTAATAATAAGTCACCAGTTATCGAACATAAAGAGATTATGCGAGTATGTTTTCTTCATGTGCGACGGAGAGGTGGATGCATCAGGGACAACAAACGAGTTATTATCATTTCCCGAAAACAAAACACTGAAGCAGTATTTACAGTACAGTTAAATATTATTGCATTGCATTATTTTCATATTATTGATATCATATATAAAAAAGAAAGGCACGGTCATTAATATGAATATATTTATTAAAGACATACTTACTGTTTTGCCTGATGGGATTAAGACGTGCTCTGTTTACGTCAGTGACGGGGTTATCAAGTCTGTCACAACTGAACCTGAAGGTTTTGTATTCGACAAAACCATCTTTGGTAATGGTAAATTACTTATGCCCGGACTTATTAACGCACATACTCATGCGCCGATGACTATTCTGCGAAATTGTGCCGATGATTTGTTGTTCGACGACTGGTTGTTTGGTCGTATTTTACCTTTGGAAGATAAGCTAACGGGATATGACATTTACTGGGGTACAATGCTTGCCGTCATGGAAATGCTCCGTAGCGGGACAACGTCATTTATTGATATGTATTATTTCATGGATGACCTTGTGCGTGCCGTTGAAGAAACAGGGATAAGAGCTGTGTTGTCACGTGGGTTGATGGGTGACGCCGGAGCCCCGGGTGCACGCGATAATAGGTTAAAAGAAGCACTTGATGCAATAGAACGGCATAAAGGTCACACTCGTATTGATTTCATGCTCGCTCCTCACGCGCCTTATACATGCGATGAAGGATATCAGAGAACTATCGCACAAGAAGCAAAACGACTTGGACTGCCAATAAAAACGCATCTTTCCGAGGGACTTGTCGAAATGGAAACCATCCGTACTCAATATGGCTGCACACCGGTGGAGTTGATGGATAAAACCGGACTGCTCACAGACACGACCGTCGCAGCTCACTGTGTACAAGTCAACGACAGCGAAATCGCGCTATTTGCGGAACGAGGCGTTACAGTCGTTACCAACCCCGTCAGCAACTTGAAAGTCGCCAATGGCGTTGCGCCTATCCCGAAAATGCTCAAAGCAGGCGTTAAGGTTGCACTCGGAACAGACGGAGCAGCAAGCAACAATACATTGAACATGTTCCGTGAGCTGGCTGTACTTACTCTTATTCACAAAGGCGTAAACCACGACGCACTTGCCGTGACCGCTGAAGAAGGCTTCAGAGTAGCAACAAAAGGTGGAGCTATTGCAATGGGCCGCAACGATTTGGGCGAAATCAAGCCGGGCAATATAGCAGACCTCGTAATTTTGAACCTCGATTGCCCGAATATGCAACCAATCAACAATCCGCTCTCCGCACTTGCATACTCAGCAAACGGCAGCGAAGTCGAAACCGTAATGGTCGGTGGAAAAATCCTTATGGAGAACAGAGAGTTCCCACACATAGATACCGAAAGGGTCTATCATGAAGTTTCAAAGATATGCACAAAAATAGGAACACGATGATAATCCCGTTTCTATAACCGTGACTCCTAACCCCTTAATCCTAAATCCCGGCAGCGATAGCCGCACCATGAAATTACCGAAAGGATGAACATTTTTAATGAAAATCACTTCTAAAACAGCAGGACAAGACCTCGGTTTCGCAACACAAGCCACTGATGTTGCAAAAACGTCGGAAACAGCAGGTAAAGTAATTCACGAAAGCGAAGTGCGTGATATTTCTATTGCACCGTCAGGGGAAAGAAAAATCGCATGGGCATGGCGTAATATGCCTTTGTTACATGAGATAAAAAAAGATTTTGAGAAGACAAAACCTTTTGAGGGTCTCAATATCACATTATCCATCCACATGGAAGCAAAAACTGCATGTTTGTGCCGCACACTTGCGGCAGGCGGAGCAACGATGTATGCCGCCGGATGTAATCCGCTTTCAACACAAGACGATGTTGCTGCCGCACTGTCTGTCGGCACGAAAAAAGAACCGCCGATGAAAGTATTTGCGTGGCACAACTCAACACCGGAAGAATACGAACGCCATCTTACGAAAGCCTTGGAATCAGGTCCGAATATCATTATCGACGACGGTGGCGACCTAATAAATATAATGCACACGAAGCTAAAACACTTACTCCCCGATGTTTACGGAGGTTGTGAAGAAACAACAACGGGTATTATGCGCCTGTTCTCAATGGCTGCTGATAAATCTTTGAAATTCCCGATGGTTGCGGTAAACAACGCGCAATGTAAGTACCTGTTTGACAACAGATACGGCACCGGGCAATCCGTTTGGGATGGAATAAACCGCACAACAAATCTCATCGTTGCCGGCAAGGACGTGGTCCTTGCAGGTTACGGCTGGTGCGGAAAAGGCATAGCTATGCGTGCAAAAGGCTTTGGCGCAAGAGTTATCGTTACCGAGATAGATCCTGTCAAAGCTCTTGAAGCTTTAATGGACGGATTTGAAGTCATGCCGATGGATGAAGCTGCAGAACTCGGTGATTTATTCATAACCGTAACAGGGTGTCAGGGTGTTATTACAGAAAAACACTTTGATAAAATGAAAGACGGTGCAATCATGTGCAATGCCGGGCATTTTAATGTCGAAGTCGATGTTGCTTGGCTAGATAACAACACAGAAAGAGCAGAACACAAACCAAACATCATGGGTTACACACTCTCTAACGGTAAAAAGGTATTTGTATTAGCGGAAGGCCGTCTCGTAAATCTAGCTTCCGGAGACGGGCATCCGGTAGAAATAATGGACATGAGCTTTGCAATCCAAGCCCGCTCAGCTCAATATGTGGCTGAAAATCATAAAAAACTGGAGCCGGGCGTAATAGCGGTTCCAAAGGAAATAGATCAAGGTGTAGCCTTTATGAAACTCGAAGCATGTGGTCTGTCAATAGATGAGTTAACCCCGGAGCAAGCAAAGTATCTGCTTAGCTGGGATATCGATGTTGACGCTTAGGATAGCGATTGCAAAACAACTGTCTCAACCCCGTCATTGCGAGGTTATGCGACGTGGCAATCCACAATTTTTGTAGCGGTTGTTCAAGTGAATTAGATTGGAACACCTATAGACATATCAACATTTCATCAATATGAATCCAATAGTGGTCGCACACATCTTTTATCTTTTCCTGTTCATCGTCTGATACCTTATCGTATACACCCGCGACAATGAATCCTGCTTTTTTTGCAGTTTCCATTGCATACAGAGCATCCTCAACCACCATTGTTTCGTTTACGGCAGTGCCCATAAACTCCGCAGCCCGGAAGTATATTTCCGGGCTTTTTTTGTTTGTTTTTTCTTCCGTGCATGTAAATACACGTTCAAAATACTTTGCAATACCGTGCTTTTTGAGCGAAGGTTCGACGAGCCATATATCGGTGGCGGTTGCGAGACACATTTTTATGTCTTTTTCTCGTAGCTTCTCCAAGACTGAAATAACGCCGGTTTTTAGTTGTACCTCTGTTAATAAAAGCTCCAGCATCATACTATCTCTGCCACGCATGACTTCTTCAAGCGGTAGGTCAATGCCGTATTCATCAATGTAATACTGCGCTTCCTCTACTGTGTTGAGAGTCCGCAAAGCTTCCCTGAACCCCGGACGTGCTATAGCACCGTGGCTTTTAAGGTATCTCTCCGCGACATCACCCCATAACCACATCGAGTCGAGCAATGTTCCGTCAAGGTCAAAAATCACGCCTTTAATATTTAGCATCTCCCCTACCTCTTCTGTGTTTTCTGTAGCTGCTTACTGTACAATGGGGTATTTCTAGCCCCGTCATTCTGCGCGCTAGTCGCAGAATCCACGTCGCAACAAAGTTATATGTCCGGTAGAACACCAACATGCATCAATAGATTCTGCGACTTACGCGCAGAATGACAGTGCAGGAGTATCCCTGTGACTTGTATCAATACTTTTTAAACTGTCTGACGAGTTGCTTGTTACTTTCTTGAAAACTGCATTGTTATATAGTAATATTGTTCCACAAAAGCATTGTAACACATAATTTCAGGATGGTACACAGTATGCTATACGATAAACTAAAAGAACACGCTAAATCCGGCGTCTACCCCATGCATATGCCGGGGCATAAGCAAAATCAATCTTTTATGCCCCAAGGCTTCCCATGTGACATTGACATAACTGAAATACATGGGTTTGATGATTTGCACAAACCGCAAGGGGTTCTGTTGGAAACCCAACTTCTTGCCGCAAAGCTATACGGTAGCCTTGAAGCTCTTATGCTGGTTAACGGCACGACCGTCGGAATACTCGCCGCAATCGGAGCACATGCAAAACGCGGAGATAAAATACTCGCCGTCAATAATTGTCATTGGTCAACTACTACCGCCGCCGATTTATTCGGATTGGAAATTGAGTATATCGCAGTTGAAAAGGATACTGAATCGGGAGTACCTTGCAGCGTCATGCCCGATAGTATAGCCTTAGCACTTGAAAACAATCCTGAAATTAAGCTCGTCATAATCACCTCTCCGACCTATGAAGGAGTGGTCAGCGATATCGCTTCAATCGCAAATGTTGTTCACAACGCAGGGGGCATACTGATAGTGGATGCCGCTCATGGCGCGCATTTGGGTTTTTCCGACGGCTTTCCAGAAAACGCTACAAAATTGGGTGCAGACATTGTAGTTATGAGCCTTCACAAGACACTACCCGCATTAACGCAGTGTTCGTTGTTGCATATTTGCAGTGAGCGTGTTGATACCTCAGAGGTCAAGCGG
>WRDH01000013.1 GCA_009783555.1 Oscillospiraceae bacterium | reverse complement strand
GGGTTCGATTATCGCATCAAGAAAAAGATATAGATTGGTGGCTAAGCTTCTTCCGATCAAGGGATTACCGAAAGGGCTGAATCTTATAAAGTAACTCGCGCGAAATGTGTATGTCTCGCCGATAACAAGGTTTTCGACCTGCTCAAGAAGCTCTGATGCTTGACCATCCTCAGGTATTTGGTAAACAATCAGCATATTCGCTACTAACCCTCTGGCTAACCTGATATGCCGTAATAAATGTGTATGCTCGGGGTATCCGGCAAATGTTTCATCAATCCATACGTAAATAAATACCATGTCAGCATGATTGTTTTTTTCAACCTGCAACACTTGTGCCGTGAAAAGCACGTCGGTTATGGTTGTTAACTCCTCGCGCGGAGTGCCCCACGGCATTCCTGAAACATCTGCGTTGTACAGGTCAACCGCTTGCTCCCCAAAGCTTCTAAGCAATGCACTGTGAGTAAAACCCCGAACGTCGAAACGCCGCTCTGAAAATCTCACATCCGGACTTGCATCGAGCATGTCGGCAACCCCGGATACATCATATGTAAAATCCCCTTCCGGGTGGTGCAGTACACCTATGGGGCGGTAGAGCTCACCCAGTGCTTCAAACTCCGCCCTAACTGTTACGTACTCCATGGTGCGAAGCACAAAAGCAAAAGCGGCAACACCGATAAGAAGCATCAACGCCACAGTCCGCAGCGGCTGCCTTATCATCGCTTTTATAAAAATGTTTCTTCTCATGAAGGTTGTCCTAACTTAACGGGACGGTTCATCTGTCCGGGACAGAGGGACCGTCCCCAACTTGTTTAATCCCTCCGTAGGAAAGCTTAAATACAACATCCGATGCGGCAGCTACATCGGGGTTGTGCGTTACCACTATCACGCAGTAGCCTTCGTTGTGAGCAAGATTTTTCAGTATGCCAATTACAGCCTCACTGTTTTCCTCGTCAAGATTTCCCGTCGGCTCGTCGGCAAGTATCAGTTTTGCACCGTTGGACAGTGCTCTGGCTATCGCCACCCTCTGTTGTTCGCCGCCGCTGAGGTTGGCGGGGTAACGCTTGTGCTTGTCTTCGCCTATGCCTACGATCTCAAGAAGCTCCTTTGCCCTCGCTTCGGCTTCCTCTCGCTTGATACCGTTCGACTCCATCAGGTAGCTTGTATTTTCGAGTGTCGTTAACAAAGGAAATAAATGGAATTGTTGGAATATCATGGCAACCTTGGTACGGCGATATTCATTGAGGTCTATGCTCATTAAGTTATCTCCGTCTATATATACCGCTCCATGAGTCGGTCTGTCGAGACCGGCTATAATGGACAGCAGAGTGGTCTTCCCCATACCGGAAGGACCCATAATGGAGTATAGCTGTCCTGTCTCAAAGCTTGCGCTGATATCCTTGAGTACATCGACACTGCCGGTTTTGTAGCGATAATACACATTTTCAATTTTTAACATATTGCTCTCCCCTTATTAGGTTGTTGTCAAGGGGACGGTTCTCGTGACAACTTTTGATGAAAATTCACCATAGTTTGTCAGGAGAACCGTCCCCCTGACAACAACTGACAAATTACTCTTTAACTTGCAACATACTGATTGGCATCCGGTTGCAGACTATGAATGCCCCGATTATTGCGCCGGCAAGCACTGCGGCAAGGTACATGCTCAGCACCAACGCAAACTGCATTCCAAACGCCGCACTCAGTGCTGCCAAGGCTATCACGCCAAGAGCTGCACCGGACAGTGACACCAACACCGGCTCCGCTATGAGAATAATAATCGCTCTGACCTTGGACATTCCCGTCACACGCAAAATAGCGGCGCTTTTAGCAGTCTGGAGTAATAGCAGGAAGCTCATCCCCAATGCGATCAGTATAGCTGTAGCCACGGCGATGGGGTAGATGAGCTGCAGGAGTGCCAGTGATTGGTTTGCTATGCGTACCATGGTGAGCAGTTCATGGGTAGACATGAACAGTTCTACCTCGGCAAGATTCATAAAATCCGTCTCGGTAAAGAGTTCTCTAATCCGCTCGATTTCACGGTTGTAGTCTGTTTTTATGGTGAAGGTGAATGTGGTGTAGAATCCCATACCCATCATTAAATGGTCAAATTTCGAAATCGGGAGGAGAATTGCGTGTTCGGCGGCTTCCCTTACCGGTTGCCCGCTAAACGAGCCAATTACGATGACAGGGATACCCTCAACAAAAAACATGCTTTGTATGGTGAAGCCGAGAAAAGCCTCATCTCCAAGACTGAGCCCCTGTTTATCCATAATTGTTGACGACAGCACGACCGGAACGGGGGTGCCGGTTTCGATATCTTCGTCGGAATATTGGAAGCTTTCCGTGCTAAAACCCTCAGCAAAATCAATCCGGAAGTCCCGGTCGGTTCCCGTGTTATTAAGTACATTGTTCTCGATGAAGATATCCAGGTCGTTGACAGCAAACATCATGTCCATTGCGTCCGCGTTTTCAGGGTCTGTAAATGGTAAGCTTCTGTTGTAGCCTATTTTTTCACCCCAGTTGTCAGGAAATGAGCCGTCAGTGGCAGGGGGGACTATAAAGTTACGGTAATGCGCAGCCTCTACGTAAAAATTCTCCGCATACCCGCTGTCCCTGACTGCATCAATAGTACGCCTTCCGATAACGTCACCAAGCGGGCGATCCTCAAACACTCCGAACGGGCTGAATGCCTTAATTTCACCATATATAACCGCAAGGTCCCACATTTCATCTATTTCCGCTTCTGTCCTTGATATGGTCTCCCGGAGCCAACCCAGCGACAGCACCAGTAACATAGCAATGAGCAAGCAAAGTGCTGTCTTCACCCCGGACCTTGCTATCTGCCGCCGTATCCACCTCAGTTTACTTTTTGTCCTCTCAAACGGGGCAGGGGTAAGGTTAAAAGCAGGCAACGGGGCAAGCACGGCTTTCCCTGCAACAGTGTCTTCGCCTTCAATGAGCGGACTGACAACCCCGGATGTTTTACTTTTCCTTTTCACTCGCTTAAGCCTTCCCTGTAATTGCGCCAGCACAGGGAAACTCATTAAATACAGGATTGACGCCAGGATCATGCCAAGCATTAGCACAAGCACCGCAAGACCCAAGAATACCGCCAGCATCGGAGATGGTTCAACAGCCGGTATATAGCCTTCGATTATGCTGGAAAGCCCTCCGAGCGTTTCCTCTGCTGTGCTTGTGGAATAGACCCAGCCAAGGTATCCGCCTATGATGATCCCGGGTAATATGAAGCAAATTGCCGTCACCAGTATATGAGAGACTATCCGCTTCTTCGAAAAGCCGAGAGCTTGCTGTATCGCCATATCCTTGCGACGTTGGGTTATATACAAAAACGCCACGAAAGCACATGTCAGTATCAGTACCAGCCAGAATACGGCGGCGTTGAACGTCAGCGTCAAAATTATCGAGTCTGCAAGCAGCCAGAAACCCCGGGAACCCGACTCAAGCAGGATAAGCTCAAGCCCGGCTTCTTCTACAAGCGGTCTGTATTGTTCAAGGAATCTTTGCTCTGATTCGGGGCGGGAGTCCGCGAGTACGAAGCTGTACCATATGATGGGGACACCGTCTCCCTCCAGACCCGGTGCTGTGACCGTCAGTTCCAGATCGTCAGGCAATATGGACGCGGGGACATAGATGAAGCCCGTGCAAGAGGTGTCACGCATCCCCCAGAGGCTGCGGAAGTGATGAACATAGATGCCTACGACCTCAAGCTCTACCAGATATGGCTCGTGCTCGTCGGGTTGCGCTCTCACCTTCATCTCCCTAAGATCATGGTTATAGCCGTAGACTTCCTGCCGGCGGGGTATCTCTACGGTTATGGTGTCGCCGAGGCGTACATCGCGGATGATACTAAAGCGCTGGCTTATGACGGCGACAGGGTTTGCGTTTTCGTGATCATAGCGGTTCAAAGGACGGCCTACGCCCAGGCGAAATGAAAATGGCGGATCTCCGCCGGGGAGCATCAAGTGGTCGGGTCTAAAACCGCTTGCATCAACCGAGCTTGCTATGGGAAGTGCGGACATGTCCTCTGTCGTCTGCAAGGTCACAGCCCTGTGGTTGCGGTTTAAAAACGCGATTTCTTTGCTAAGGTCTGTCCCGGGCTCGATTATCGCATCAAGATAGAGTTGGTTGGTTATGGGTCCGTGCCAAGGGATATTCAGCATACCCCAATGGTTATAGCTGGCGAAGTAACTCGCGCGAAACGTGTATAGCTCATTTTCTTTAAGGTTTTCAATCTGCTGAAGAAGCTCTGATGCTTGACCATCCTCAGGCAGACTGTAAACTAACTGCATACCCCCAATATATCTGTCTCCAAGTCTGAACCAAGTGTTATGCACATGCTCGGGGTATCCGGCAAACATCTCTTCAGCCCAGACCGTAATAAATACCTCATTAGCCTCATCATCTCTCCAAACCCCATGTACCCAAGCCGTGAAGAGCGCGTCGGTTATGGTTGTTAACTGCTCGCGCGGGACACCCTGCGGCATTCCTGCAACGTCTGCGTTGTATAAGTCAAAAGTGTGCCCGTCCCCAAAGTTATTAAGGTGTGCGCTGTGTGTAAAAGCCTGAACATCGAAACGCCGCTCGGAAAACCTAACATCCGGGCTTGCATCGAACATGTCGGCAACCTTGGATACATCATATGTAAAATCCCATTCCGGGTGCTGCAGTACGCCTATGGGACGGTACAGCTCGCCAAGCGCCTCAAACTCCGCCCTAACTGTCACGTACTCCATTGTACGCAGCACAAAAGCAAAAGCAGCAATACCGATAAGCAGCATAAGCGCTACAGTCCGCAGCGGCTGCCTTATCATTGCTTTTATAAAAATGTTCCTTCTCATGTCGGCTTTCCTATCTTATTTTGATTTTGTAAAATCAAAATGAATAATTATTATTATATCATATATGGTTATTTATGTAAAGGATTAAAGAACCCTGAAAATTACATATCACCACAAGACCGCAAGAAAACGACGAGGTATGTACCCCGCCGTTATACTCAAGGATAGCTATTACCTAACCTGATTGCAACGCCTCAAGCTGTGCACGAAGTTGTGAGAGTTCGGCATCCTTGTCTGCTAATTCGGCATCCTTGTCCGCGAGTTCGGCATCCTTGTCCGCGAGCTTGGCATCCTTGTCCGCTACGACTGTTTGCCATTTCGCATCTGTTTCCTCGCGTACCTCCTCCGCTCTGACTTCCAGTGCTGTGTCGAGGTTGAACTCAGTGTATAGCATACTTTCAATCTCCAATCTGTGTTCCCTTAAGAATTCCGTCAATATACCGTTTTCTATACCCCATTTTATTGCTTCATCTATTGACTCTTTTTCGGTCACGCCGATTAGCTGGTTTTGTCTTACCCTGTCAACAATGGTTGAATAGCCTTTTAATGTTTCGCTTTTGTGAAGCAGTTCTGTATTATACTGTAGATTTATATTCAACACTCTAACAGTCAGGTCAAGGTTTCCAAACATCTTCATTGATTCATCTTCTGCCATATATGCATCCGATAAACGCAATGTCTCATCTTCGGGGAACGGCTCCTTGCCATTGTATAATACGATAAACTCGGGTGCCGGTATTTGTATCTGGTTTACCCTGAAAATGGCTTTCATATCGACAATCTTTTTGTATACATCCGCTATGTACATAAGACATCTGAGAGGCATATTTTTGTTGACTGTGGATTGATGTTCTATCAGGACTACAAACTTGCCGCCTATTGTAAATGAAATGTCGTTTTCCAAGCCTTTGTAAAAGACGTCCTTTAGAGTGTTGATTTCTATTGGTACATCTTCGCCGTAGTTTGTGTTGGCGATTGCGTTGTATACTTCACGCAGTCTCTCTGGTTCACTTAACAGTACCGAGAAAAATGTCGATTTGTATTCGCGGTTTGCGCTCATGATTATTACCTCCATATTATATGTTTTTTTTCTTACTTTTTCAAGAACATTAGTGTAATTCGTTTTCGGTGAAATACTAAGATTGTCAGCGGCGGGAACATAAGATACCACAACAAGATATATAGCGCAAGAGGCTGGAAAAACGCCAAAAATCACCACAAATGGTGAAGATTCACACATTTGTGGTGATAACTTTCACACTTCGGAACTCGCAATGTGGAAAATCATGAATTTGAACAATAGATATTTGCCATGTTAATTTTTTGTTAATATTATATATTTGGCATTAAACAGTTCCCTTGTCTTGTCCGTCAGACTGTCTTCTGTCTTTCCTCAGCAGTCTTGACGTAAAACATTTATATAATTATAATGTCCTTATTCGTTGTTGGATAATCGAAATTTATGTTATAGCAAGGGAGGTTAACATGACTAAAAGTGAGTTGAAGAAGCGGATTGATGTTGCGGCGGGGCGTGTTCCTGCGGATGTGGTTATTAAAAATGCAAAAGTTATAGATGTATACAGCGGTACTGTAATTGAAGGTGATATTGCGATTTCTGACGGGTATATTGCGGGTGTTGGGACGTATGAAGGAGAGATCGTCCACGATGCTAAAGGAAGGTTTGCCGCGCCCGGTTTTATTGACAGTCATATACATATTGAATCATCTTATCTGACCCCTGAAGAACTCGGAAAAATACTTGTTCCGCACGGAGCAACAACAATTATCGCCGACCCGCATGAAATTGCCAATATTAAAGGTCTTGAGGCTCTCGACTATATGATGAATGCAGCAAGCGAAACTGCGCTCGACATCAAGTTTATGTTATCTCCATGTGTTCCCGCCACAACATTTGAGCATGCGGGAGCCTGTATAACATCGGAAGACATTTCAGTCGAGCTAAAGAAAAAAAGAGTCCTTGGTATTGCCGAGTTTATGAACTTTCCCGGAGTTTTTCTGGCTATGGACTCTACGCTTGACTCTCTTCTTGCCGCACATGACGCAGGTGTTCATATCGATGGCCATTGTCCCGGACTTTCCGGTTTGAACCTCAATGCTTATGTCAGTGCAGGAATTTCAACCGACCACGAATGTACAACAGTTGAAAATATGCAAGAAAAAATTTCGCGGGGAATGTACATCCTGATGCGTCGCGGGTCTGCCTGTCAAGATTTGGATGTTTTGCTGGGTGGAGTAACTCCCGAAAATATCTCCCGCTGCTTGCTTTGCTCTGATGATTTGCAACCGAGGACAGTCTTTGAAACAGGACACCTCGATAACCACTTGCGAATATGCGTCAAGCATGGCATTAAGCCGGTAGAGGCTATTCGTATGGCAACATTAAACGCCGCAGCATGCTTCGGGTTGTCCGACCGGGGTGCTATTGCTCCGGGGCTGCGTGCCGATATTGTCTTGCTGGACGACTTAACAGAATTCCGTGTTGCACAAGTTTATATCGAAGGTGAATTAATTGCAGAAAATGGTAAATATCTACCTAACGTAATACGGTGTGACAGTTCTGCAATGGAAAGCAGCTTCCATGTAAAGGATTTTTCAAAGCAGAAGTTGAAGCTCAATTTGAAAAGTGATTTTGTAAAAGTCATCGACATACGTCCGGGCGGAATCGTCACAGGCAAAGGCACTGCTCATGTGAAGGTAGGCGATGACGGCGACTTCAAACGTGATGAAGCAGTTGACATCGTAAAGCTGGCTGTGGTCGAAAGGCATCAGAACACAGGAAATGTAGCTGTTGCCTTTTTACGGGGCTATGGAATAAAATCAGGTGCTGTTGCTCTGTCTATAGCGCATGATTCGCACAACATTATCACCGCAGGAGTATCGGACGAAGAAATAGCCTTCGCAGTTGAAACCCTTGTTGCTCAAGGCGGCGGCGTAGTTTTGGTAAAAGACGGAAAAGTACTGGAATCCATGCCCCTTCCCATCGGCGGCATAATGAGCAACCAAAGCGGTGAATGGGTTGACGAAAAGCTCGACTCACTTCATAAGATAGCACACAAGGAACTGGGCGTGAGCGAAAACGTCGAGCCACTGATGACGTTATGCTTTATGGCGTTACCCGTTATTCCTGAGCTAAAGCTTACGGATATGGGTCTGTTTGATGTGACCGTGTTTGATTTTACGGCTATAGAGGCTTAGGAAAAATTGTTAGGAATTTTTGAATAAACTTCTTGCGATTCTTTTTTTCATTGTTATATAATCTACAATCATACGCTACAAATCCAGTTAACTAAGGAGAGGTGAAGTTATGTTCCAAGATCTATCGGTATTCGTAATCGCAGTAGTATTTGTCGCAATTAACGGCTTGACTATGCTTGCGTGGGCGGCAGCGCAAGGTTACAAAATGAAACCAACGGCGTTTGCGTTTCTTGTCGGTGCAATAGGTAACTTGCTTACAGGGTCAATTACACCTGTTTCGGGTCAGTCATCTATACTGACGGTTTCGCATTTTATGAAAAACATGAACGAACGTGTCGCAGCCTTGCTCATTGCGGTTGTAGTAATGGTTCCGCTGGGACTTACCGGTGCCGTTACAAGCATTGCAGCTTTTGCAGGAGTCGCAGTCGTCAACGGCATGATGGCAGGTGTCGGACTGATGGTGGCAGGGATAAGCATTGACATGTTTAAGCAAGCAAAACGTACCAGCATCATCGCGTTTGTCAGTGCGCTTGCAACACATGTAGTATTCCATTATTTCTTCCCAAGCCCGCATCGTCTGGTTTATGTCATAGCTGTTTCCGTAACACTGGCAACACTTGACTTCTGTCTGTTGCAGAAAGACCCCGAAACAGGAAAAAGAGGACGGCGCATAAACATCGCAAAAGCAGCAAAAGACGACGGCTACGTCGGCGATATGGATCAAACGGAAAATCCAAAGTTCTGGACGAGGGAATATTGGCAAGACTTTAAAATAATGAAGCCCAAGTTTGGATTTTATGCATTCTACTTTGCTCTTGCATTCATAAGCTTGAACATAGGCACAAACATTGCATTCGGTAACATCACTGCCGGTATGGGTCCTGAAGGAACCGTGCAGAACATGGACCACCTGACAGTTATCAACAGCTTGGCGGATATACCGAGCGTAATATTCGGCGGTGCGCCTGTCGGTGCAATAATCTCCGCTACAGCGGCAGCACCCTGGCCTGTTATGGCCGGTGTAATAATGATGCTGCTCTGCGGATTGCTGTTGCTCTTAGGCCTTATGACAAAAGCAGTAAAGTACATTCCGGTACAAGCCATTGCAGGTTTCCTGTTCATCATCGGATTCTTCTCAACCTTCGTACCGAACTTAAACAGCTCAATGGGTACAGGATATGTCGGTCAAGCATCAGCGGCATTGGCAATAACAGCACTGACTAAAAACCCATTCCTCGGACTGGTCGCAGGTGTGCTTGTACGCTACGTAGCACCATACATCTTTGCCCCGATTTTTACATAAATATACTATCGATTAATCAACAATGAGAAAGTTCAACTGAAGTAGTTGGACTTTCTTCTATATTGTTGTCAAGGAACAAGACAGGGCAAGACAGGGGGACGGTCTCCTTGTCTTGTAACAACTTATTCATATTATTGTTGACATGCATGCAGCGTATACTTTATACTGACAGCAAGCTGTTTAGCGTCATACGGTAACAGTAAAAAATACATTTTTTGGAGGGTTATTATGAAAGAACAAAGTCTGGGCAGGTTATTCCTCGGCAAATGGAATACAATGACACTTGTAGCAGTCGCAGTCGGTGCGGCATTATTCGGCACTCTTATGGTATTCGGTAGTATTCCTATCTTTGCCAACACCTATCTGACTTCGGCGATGATAATCCCGGTTATCGTTGGCGGGCTTTTCGGTGCGGTTCCTGCGTTTGCGACAATGCTTATCGGCAACTTCGTAGCTGATCTGATTGGCGGCTGGGGTTTCTGGTTTGACTGGTCAGTCGGCAATGGTGTGTTGGGTCTTTTCATAGGTGCCCTGCCACTGTACGGTGCAAGAATCGACGAAGGCATTTTCACTGTAAAACACGCAATTATCTATGCGGTCTGCTGTGTAGTTGGAAACGCAGTCGCATTTGGTCTCGTAACACCGGTAATGACTGCGATATTCTATGCCGCCGACCTCGAAATCACCTTCCTCCAAGCATTTGCAGGTGGAATCGCTAACACTGCTGTCCTTGTAATAATCGGTATTCCGTTGCTCTTCCTCTTTGCCAACCGCTATAAAAAACGCAGTAATCTCAAAGAAGAGGAATAAAAAAGAGGAATAATAGGATAGCGTATGGACGGTAAAAAACCGGTCATTCAATTTCAGGATTTCTGTTTCCATTACAAAATTCAAAACAAGCCGACGCTCCACGATATCAACCTCACAATTTTTGAAGGTGAAAAGGTGCTTATCCTCGGAGCGTCGGGTAGTGGAAAATCCACACTGGCAAATTGTATCAACGGGCTTATACCGTTTTCTTTTGCGGGAAAAATCACCGGCTCGCTAAAAGTAAACGGTCTCGAGACCCGTGATTTGTCGATTTTTAAGCTCAGCACCATGGTAGGTACGGTGCTTCAGGATTCCGATGCACAATTTGTCGGACTTTCAGTTGGCGAGGATATCGCCTTTGCGATGGAAAATGAAAACACTCCGCGTGCGGAAATGCTTCCGCGCGTACTCCGTTATGCGACAGAGGTAGGTATGGAGGATTTTTTGCCTTCATTGCCGTTTAATCTTTCGGGCGGTCAAAAACAAAAGGTTGCTCTAGCCGGTGTGTTGGGCGATAGTATGAATATATTGATTTTTGATGAACCGCTCGCTTCACTCGACCCGCACACCGGGACAGTCACCATTGATTTAATAGATAAAATAGCAAGAAACGGCAACCGTACGGTAATCATTATCGAACACCGCCTTGAAGATGCCTTGCACCGCCCTGTTGACAGAGTTATTTTGATGGACAAGGGGCGTATCGTTGCGGACACGACCACTTTTGAGTTGCTTTGCAGCGACATTCTTCAAAAGTACGGCATACGGGAGCCATTATATATATCTGCTTTAAAATACGCAGGATGTGAACTTGATAAAATCAAGGGGCTTGAAGATCCTGCTTTTATGGAACTGTCTTCGGGTGATATTGATAAACTTCATAAATTTTTTGCGATTAAGCCGGATTCACAACCAACCGAAATTGGCGAAAAAGCAATTCAAACGGAAAGCGTGACATTTTCGTACATCCGCGGTCCGAAAGCGAAAAATGTTCTGCGGGACATAAGTCTTGAGGTGCGCAAGGGCGAACGTGTCGCGCTCATTGGTAAAAACGGTGCAGGCAAATCCACGCTTGCACGGCTAATTTGCGGTATCGACCGCCCTGATGCCGGAGTGATTTACATAAGCGGAAATAACCAGAAAGGTATGAGCGTCAGGGAAATCGGCGAGGAAATCGGATATGTTATGCAAAATCCGAACCAGATGATTGTAAAAGATATCATCAAGGATGAGGTCGAGCTTGCGCTGCGGCTTAAGAGGCTCTCCGAAGATGAGATTGCATCGCGAGCTGAGAAGACATTGCGCACATGCGAGCTATATAAAATGCGAAATTGGCCTGTAGATGCTGTCAGCTACGGGCAGAAGAAACGCATCACTGTTGCATCCATCCTCGCACTCGAGCCTGAAGTCGTCATACTTGATGAACCCACAGCCGGGCAGGATTACCGTCATTACATGGAAATAATCAATTTCATTAACAAACTCAATGCAGAGTACAAAAAGACAATCATTTTCATCACCCACGACATGCATCTGGCAATCGAAAACACCGACAGGGCGATTGTTCTGGCTGAAGGTGAGTTGATTGCGGATAACAGCGTTTTTTCCGTCCTTTCGGACGATGATATAATAACACGCGCAAATCTCAAACAAACCTCGCTTTACACACTGGCAAAACTGATAGACATTTCTCCCGAAAGATGCATCGAGCACTATATTTTATTTGAGCGGGGACACAAGGGAATTTTAGATGAACAATAGGCTTTTGATTAATTATACCCCCGGAACAACACCGATTCACAGGCTCAATGGCGCAACTAAGGTCATGGGCTTCATAGTTGTGACTGTTTATATAATCATGACATTTGATGCAAGAATTATGCTTCCGATGTTTTTACTATGTACTGCGGGCGTTATTTCAATGAGGCCGAATTGGAAACCGATACTGTTGATTATGGGATTTATGTTCATTATGGCAGGGGTTATCGGCTCGATGATGATAATACTTATCCGCCCGTCATCGGGGCTGACCCATGTCGGCGGCGAGACAGTAATTGTCCGGTGGACGGATCATTTTTTCATATCAAGAGAGCTGCTGTGGTATGTGGGTGCTATGTATTTTAAGAGGTTGTGTTCCTTGTCCACGGCAATACTTTTTATCCTCGCGATTACGCCGTCTGAGCTTGCCGCAGGGTTTAATAAGATAGGTATGCCGTATAAAATATGCACGGTATTGTCGCTGGCGTTCAGGACAATCCCGGACATCGCACGTGATTATATTGACATTAAAAATTCGCTAATGATGCGCGGTGTTGAGCTCGATTCACGCAAGGTAGGCTTGGTTGCACGGTTAAAACAAACGGTGTTTATCCTCTCGCCACTCATAATGACGTCATTCGGGCGCATTGGAACCATTGCCAACGCAATGGACTTGCGTGGGTTCAGTAAGCTGAAGAGGCGAAGTTGGTACAGCGAACGCGAGCCGACAAGAGCAGATTGGATAGCACGCGGGATAATCGTGCTTGTTGCGATATTTGTTATTTACTATATCGTGTTTGTGCGTGTGTTGAATCCACCGCCGTTTAGTTATTGGAGTCCATGGGGGTATTGGTAATGGGAAGACAGGGGGACGGTTCATCTGTTCAAAGCATCGCTGTCGAGGCTTTGAAAGATGGACCGTCCCCATTCGTTGTGGTGCATGTCCCTCATGCATCCACTGAGATTCCGGCAAAATACGGAAAATCAATCATCTTAAGCCAAAAGCAATTATGGCGGGAACAGTGTCGGATGACTGATGCTTTTTGTGATGAGTTGTACGATGCTCCGGAGTTTCCTGTACGCATCGTTGCCGAATATAGCCGTTTTGTCTGTGATGTCGAGCGGTTTCGTGATGACAGGCTTGAGCCGCGGGCGAAATTCGGGCAGGGGTTGATGTATACCCGCACAACCTTCGGCAAACGGTTAAGGTTACCGGACGACGAACTGCGTGAAGAGATACTGCGCGAGGTATATGACCCGCATCATGAGAGGCTTACTGCTGCAGTGGAAAATGCTCTTGAGCGTTACGGGAAGTGCCTTGTAGTTGACGGGCATTCCTTTCCTTCCTCAACGATAGCTAAACCGCTCGGCATATTGACACGCCCTGATTTCGATATAGGAACAGATTCATATCATACACCTGACGGGTTGAGGGATGCGTTATGTGAGAAAATCAAAGAACTTGGCTACAGTGTTAAGGTCAACACGCCGTTTAGTGGTGCAATCACTCCTATGAAGTTCTATCAAAAGGACAAAAGAGTTTCCTCGATAATGATCGAAACGAACAGAAGACTTTACATGAATTCATCCGACATGACAAAATCCGCCGGATTTGAAAAAACCCGACAGGCAGTGCATGCGATAATGCGGTGTGCAGTTGATTATTGTAAACTCTTAAATAATACTTTATAATAAGACCGTCCGTCTGCAATGTGGTATACAAATATAGTGCTTCCAATTAAACGATAGAAGCATAAGTAATTCCCGCAAATAAGTTTTCGGTAGCCTGATTCTCTAAGTCTTTTATTTTCTAACACCGCTCCTAAGTGTGGAAAGTTGCAAAGATTTTCCAGTGCTGTGTAAATGCGTTCTGTTATACTATGCGCTGATTTCGGACCGACTAACTCCATATGTAAACGACCGATTTCCTCCAGTTCTCTTTGAGCAGCACTTAGAATCTCCAGACTATACTCGCCCATCATAAATATCCTCCAAGCGCTTGCGTGATTCTTCAATTGAGTAAGTCGGCAGTCCGGCAAGCCTCTCCTGCTCTGCCGCTTCAAGCTTTGCACGTAGTCGGTACAGCTCTTCCCGCCGTTCAAACGCTTCAATACTCATAATAACAAGATCACCTTCACCGTTTTTGGTAATATAGATAGGTTCTTTTTCCGTATGTGCCAGCTCTGAAAGAGCACAATAATCATTACGCAAACTGGTCGAAGATTTAATAATCATGATGGAATACCTCCAATATAAATAATGTTGACACAATTATATCATTATTATTCGTATGGCGCAAGACAAATTAATCTTCCCTGTAATGACTCGCTTGGGCTTCCCATAATTCATAGTAACGCCCCGATGTATCTTCCAGCAGGTTTTCGTGAGTGCCCAGTTGGATAAGATTTCCTTCGTCGAAGACGGCGATTCTTTGGCAGAAACGGCAGGACGAGAGTCTGTGTGAGATGAAGACTGCTGTTTTATTTCCTATTGTTTTGTCAAAGGTGGTGTATACCTCGTATTCGGCTATCGGGTCCAGTGCTGCCGTTGGTTCATCAAGCACTACGATTGGAGCGTTTCTGTAAAGTGCTCTTGCGAGTGCTATTTTTTGTGCTTCTCCGCCTGATATTTGTGTTCCGTCCTCGTCATATTCTTTATACAGGAATGTATCCGGACCATCGGGCATTTTGTCCAATCTGTCTGTGAAGCCGGAATCGCTTAAAGTCTGTTCTACGCCGCGGGCATCATAATCGGAATCGACTGCGACATTTTGACCGAGCCGCAACGGAAAGAGTACATTATCTTGGAAAACAACAGAAAAGAGAGCGTGATACTGCTCGTAGTTATATTCCTTGATATTGATGCCATCGAGTAATATCTCACCCTCGGTGGGGTCGTACAGGCGGCAGAGCAGCTTTATCATTGTTGTTTTACCGCTTCCGTTTAAGCCCACAACCGCAAGGCGTTCGGTCGGGATGAATTTCAAATTCAAGTTTTTCAGAGCATAGTTTTCAGAGCCGGGGTAGCGGAAGGAGACATTGCGAAACTCGATTTGGTGTTCGTGTGTGTCGGATAAGTCAACACTTTTTGTACCGTTGTGCAAGAAGCCGGGCAGTGATAAGTAATCCTTAATCGGCTCAATAAACGGAGCGTTGTTGTAGATTTCAGTCATGTTTGCGGTAAATGATCCCAACCCCATTGCAATTGCAGTGGCTGCGCCAACAGTTTGTACAATGCTTCCGACAGGGACAACACCATCGAGAGCGTTATTTCCGACAAGCAGATAGAGCCCGCCGCCGATTACGGCAAGTATACCAAACTGGAATCCTGTTGATCTTCCGACAGAAAAGAAATATGATATCCACGGAGGTGAACTGAAGCTCTCTTTTGTTATTTTCATAAGCAAGTCTTTTTGGTTGTAAATACGTATATCTTTTGCGGCTTGATCAACGTTGACATATTCATAGTAGTAATTTGCCATAGTGTCAATACCTGCAGCCAGAGCAATAATTTTTTGCAGCTTTCTGTTATTCCTGACTTGAAGCCGTATCGTTATAAAAAGACCAACTACATACAATCCCAACAGGACAATCCTGCCCCAGGATGAACCCATTCCGGTGCCGCCTATTGAAAATACATCTGTTAGCAATGTGAATGCTAAAGCAATAGAAATAAAGCTGCTGATTATTTCGGGTGCAACAAGGTAGATATTGACGATTCCTCTGCCGCTGCTGCGGGCATACATATGTATACGCGCTAACATTTCACCGACAGAGCTATCTTCTGTGTGTGCGTAGTCCATGGTCGCATATTGCTCGGCTTCCATCATATCAAGGCGGCGAAGCGCCTGGTCCATGCCTGCGGAGGAATCAATTTCTCTTACTAATATTGCTCTTATTACTGATAACACAAACGTGATACCCAATGTAAGAGATACAAAAAGCACGATGCGGTTTATGTTTTGCTCTTCTGCAAGCTCATTTAGGATTTGGGCAGAGAAAAACAGGACAATCAGTGGTTGCGCCGATGTTATGAATGAGCGCAGCAATGTACACGGAAAGTATGCGGGCAGCAGTTTATGAGCAGTTTTGAAACCAAATCCGATTAGTTTCATGTTACCAAGGAAAGAGGTTTTACCTTTTACATCGTTCATGCCGGGCTCACCTCCTCTTGATAGTAACTCGCTTGTACGTTGAACATGTTAGCGTAAATCCCGCCCAGCGCCATTAGCTCATCGTGTGAGCCTTGCTCTGCTACCATATTGCCGTCAAGAAGAAGAATGCGGTCACAAAAACGTGTGCTTGCAAGGCGGTGAGAGATGAATACCGATGTTTTGCTCTCTGTTAGTTCCGCGTATTTTTGGTAAACCTCGTTTTCCGCAAGCGGGTCGAGGGCTGCGGTGGGCTCGTCGAGTATCAATATCGGTGCGTCTTTGTATAAAGCTCTTGCCATTGCGAGTTTTTGCTGTTCTCCACCCGATAACTCAATGGCATCAGGGTGAACAGCGCGTACCAGTTTTGTTTTTTCTTTATCGGGCAGGGCATCTGTTTTTGAAATAAGACCGCTGAGTTTTAGGCAATGATTGACTTTTTCTTTATCTGTAAGCTCCATGGTTCGCTGTGAAATGTTTTCGGAAATGCTTGTCGCTAGAAAGTAAATGTCTTGGAAAACAGCAGCAAACAATGAATAATATTCATCCCTGTTATATTCAATTATAGGATTACCGTTAAGCCTGACCTCTCCTTCTGTTGGTAGATATAGTCCGCATAGGAGTTTTATTAGAGTGGTTTTTCCGGCACCGTTCGCGCCGACGATTGCGATTCTTTCGCCGGAGTTTATGTGTATATTGATGTCTTTTAGTGCCGGTGTTTCAGCATTCGGGTATGTGTAGCTAAGGTTGCAAAGCTCAATTGACGGTGGATACTCGTTGCTTGCAAGACAGGGGGACGGGATGGGAATTCCGTCTCCCGTATTCATCTTGTCGGGATACGCGAGTTTTTCTCTTAAATCGCTGTATTCTATGCTTGCTTTTGATACATCGCTTGCAGCCGTAAGGATACCTGACACCCAGCCTGCCAGAGCACCGATTGCAGCGAATGTTAATACAAAATCACCCAAAGACATACGCCCGCCCAGCACAAGCCACAGCAAAAAAGCATATGCGGCACCATCGCGTAATAAAATCATAAGTGCATCAACGATTTGAGCATGCATGTCCTTTGAAAAGACCTTGCGTTCATCTTTGCGGTAAACACCATACTCTTTTCTGTATAGCCCGCGAAGCCATCCGATTGCCCCGTAGAGCCTTATGTCCTTTGCGGATTCCGGTTTCAGCATGGCACTTTTAAGCGCATCAAGCCGTTTTGTTTGCTTACTGCGTCTATCTCTTGTAGCTTCCATGTAACGGCGGGAACGCGAAAGCATCAGCCAGTTTATCCCTGCAGTGATTAGTAATACTACCAAAATAAGCGGATTAACAAGTGAGATGGTTATTGCGTACAGTAAAAAACCGAAGCAATTAGTGAGTAGTTCAACCATGAATTTAGGGATATTAACAACAGGAGAGTGATTGCTGTACATGGCTTTATCTGCTTTGCTTGAAATCTGCTTGAATTCAGGGCTATCCATTTGCTCATAATCCATTGTCAGAACCTTATGATTATTAAGGATCAGATTTTCATTTAGCACAACAATCCCTGTAGTGCTATCAACAGTTCTATCGGAAAATGATTTCAAATAGTTGACCGCAACCAATAGCAAAGAAAATCCGCCGACAATGATAAAAAAACGCTGCGGTGTTGATTGTGCCACAACCTGGTCCAGCACCACCTTGGGCATTAGTATCCCCAAAAACGGCAAAGCAACACGCATAATAACAGCTAGAACGTAAACAAGAGCAACAGCTTTGCTGCTCTTCCATACAATCGAGAGAGAAATGCGTATTCCTTGTTTAATTGTGGTTGATAGTTTTGTCAAGAGAACCGTCCCCCTGACAACCTGCTTAGTATATCGTCATATATGTAGTCGGCGAGTTCGGTGATGTTTTCTATCAGTTCGCTTCCGGCTATTGTGTATTTGGCGGAGAAGATTTCGTCATGTATACCATCGAGGTTGGTCAGGACATTAAGCCAGGCACTTTGTGCGGATGTTTTTATACTTAGAACTGCAACTCCGAGGTCGCTTGATGCATTTGTGTTGTATTTTCCTACCATGACCATTGCAAGTTCAAGCACGCCGTATGCGCATTCCATTATTGCATATGGTGTAAGTGTGCATGCTTTTAAAGCGTTTTGCATAGCATGGAAACGCGCCTCTTTGTCCTCGTCCGTCTTTTTCGGCATTGCAAAAGCGGCGGAAACCATGTTGTAAGCCCCGGTGTCACGGTCAATAACTTCGAGCATATACTCGCGAAGCTCATTAGAGCGTTTTATCACATCCCTCATTATCTGTTCATGCTCGGCATAATTAACGCGCCCGACAGTCAACGAGGCAACCATCCCGATAAGTGACGCGCCGAGAGCACCGTGCAAAGCAGCAGCAGAACCGCCGCCGGGAGCCGGTAAATCAGATGACAGTAATTGCGTATAATCGGCTATGGTTTCATCAACAAGTTTCATAATGTGAAAATCCCTTTCAAGATAGTTAACACATATACATAACACTCATGACACCTAAACAGCCCTAGAAAACAAGAAACATAACAGTGTTCTGCTTTTTATAACAAATGGTTTTCCAAGACCTGTGTGTTGTAGTCGAAGTTTTCGATTTGCAAATAGTATTCAGCGCAGTCTATCAGTGCTTTTGCGTGGGAGAGACCTATCAGTTCGCTTCCGATTATGCTTACACCCCAGCGTTTTGCTTCGAATTTTATGGCTTCAAACACTCTGTAAATGGGTGTTTCCTCACAGTTTACCATGTTCATTGAGACTTGGGCGATATTCCTGTCCTCGAGCATAATTCCTATTGCTTTGCAGCTCTTAAAGCCGCCGGAGCTACCTCGGATTGCCTTTGCAATTGCTTTTGCGATTTCTATATCTGAGGTGTTAAGGTTTACATTATATGCAATAAGCGGGGGTCTTGCTCCTATCGCTGTTATTCCGGCAGTGGGATGGATTTTACGTTCACCAAAATCGGGTGCCCACTCTTCTTGCAACAGCTTTTCGGGCATGCCTTCAAACTGTCCTTTACGCACAGCAGCAAGATTTTGCCGTCCTTGCGAAGATGCAGAGTGCTCGTATAAAAAGCTTGGAATGCCAAGCTCATCCCAAATTCGTTTGGCAACATTCTTTGATATATCTATACATTCATCGACGGTTACGTTCCGGATAGGTACAAACGGGATAACATCTGTTGCACCCATTCTCGGATGCTCACCGCTTTGTTTTGTCATGTCAATCAGCTCGGAAGCTTTTTTGCATAGCCTGAAAGCAACCTCTGCAATACCTGCCGGGTCGCCGATCAGCGTATATACACTGCGGTTGTGATTTAAATCGGATGAATAATCAAGCAGTGTAACACAGGGGACACTCCTTGCCACTGCAGCAAGTTCTTCAATGCGCTCCGCAACACGTCCCTCACTAAAGTTCGGAATACACTCAACAATTTTTGACATTTACTTGCTCCTTATTTTCGTTTACGTCTGCTCAAGCGGTCACGTAAGTAAGCGTTGAGTTCTTTGAATGCCGATCGTGTGCAGATGCTGTCAATAGTTTCGATAAAAGCTGTTAGCGTATCATCGTCCATTTCTTTTCGTTTGGCTAGTTTTGCAGCTTTTGCTCTGACGACGTATCTTACGATCATTTCTGTGTTTTCTTTCATCGCCAGTTTTTTGTTGACTACGCCGCTCTTAGCTGCGAACTGCATAAGTTCTTTGTTCATCAGTTGATGTGAGAATCTGCCTTTTTTATCCGAGAAATTTTCAATGAATGCCGCATATTCTGCGGATGAAATGATATCAATGTCAGCTTTTTCGTCATCAACTTCTTGTTCAACGGGTGACTCTTCACATGGCTTGTTAACATGTACTTTTGTTATTGAACCGAGCCTTCTGTAGGGAAGACCCATTGTCAGCTCAAGCACTTCTTTTATAACGCTTTCTGTGAAAACCTTCTCATTGACCTTTCCGTATGGTACACATGAACCGTCACGCTTGTTAACTGTGAAGGTTGCTCTTTCGTGCGGCGTGATAATTGTAATACCTGTGCCGCCTGCCTGCAGCTTCTGCCTGAAAGCCATCCCCGGAATAGTCGTCGTTTTAACTGCTTCTGTTCTAATCATCGATATTTGTCCTCCAATTGGTGTTTATTTATAATGGTGTGGGGTTATTTGTGATAAAGCTGACGGTATTCTATCAAGATTATATACAAAGTGCAATGTCAACAGGGATATTATTCGTTTTTATTGTTTGAAGACAGATGAACCGTCCCCGTGACCTTTGTAAACAACTTGTGACATTTATTGCAAATAGAAGCAGTTTTTGGTATAGTATCCGGACAAAGAGCGATAGAAAGGATATCGGTATGGGGCGGAAATTTGGTCCTTATTTGGCGCTGTGCCGCTTATCGAAGTCGCGTTTTAGCATTGCAGGCAGGAAATCTTTTAACCGGTTGATAACTGCTGCAGTGCTTTGCTTTGCAGTTTTGACAATTACATTGGTGCATGCGCTTGCGGCAAGCAGCGGTGCAAATATCGATATGAGCGATACAAACCCGCCGGCTTCCGGTACAGGTTGGACATACAACAGCACAACAAGCATATATACCATCTTAGACGGAGCAAATGTTACAGTTACGGGATATAACGGAAGTACTCAGCGTGGTCTTGCGATTGCTGCAAATGCCGCGGCGACTGTTACATTAAACGGTGCCTCAATTGATGTTAGTGCTCAAAGCGGGCAAAGCCCGTTACTGCTTAATTCGGGAGCAAATCTTACTTTAACTCTTATCGGAACAAACAGTTTGATGGCAGGACAGGCCGCTGCCGGTATACAGGTTCCGTCAGGCACAACCTTAACTATAAGCAGTGCCGGCACAGGAACACTGACTTCCCTCGGCGGTACAAGTGTCGCGATTTACGGTCCCGGTGGTGGTGCGGGAATAGGCACCGGTGGAGGAGCTGCAAGTACAACGGGTACAATAAATATCGCAGGTGGAACAATCACCGCAACCGGCAGTGACAACGGTGCAGGTATTGGCGGTGGTGCAGACAGTTCAGTTGGCACCATAACAATATCAGGCGGCAATATAACAGCCACAGGCGGCAGTTGGGGTGGTGCCGGAATTGGCGGCGGCTCCGCCTATAATGGAGGCTCGGGCACCAACGGTGCAGGCGGCACAATTAGTATCACCGGCGGCACAGTGACCGCTAACGGAGGAAATACCTCATCAAACAGCGGGGCAGGCGGCGGTGCGGGAATCGGCGGTGCGGGTGCTAACAATGCGGCTTGGGGTGCTACAAGTACGAGCGGCGCATCAGGGAATATAACTATTTCGGCAGGTGCAAACGTAACTGCAACAGGAGGCAACGGCGGCGGCGACGGCGGCGGTGCAGGAATCGGCAGTGGAGGTCAGGGCGGCACCGGTGCTGTCGGACAAGCGGGAATGACTGCAAGCACGAACACTATTAATGTCAATCCACTAACCACATCTGTAAACGCACAAGGCGGAACAAGCACAAACGCTCCTTCCTCAACCTGGAATGGAGCAAGTGCAGGTTTCGGCGGCGGGTCTAATCCTCCGCTTACTACAACAAGCAGCCAAATGTTGCCCGGCGCTCCGACAAATCTTCAAACTGCTCTGCAAACAAACGGAGATGTCATTTTGACATGGAATCCTCCGACACCGCTCACGGGGATAACGTTATCGTATATAATCCTTGTTGACGGCAGTCAGATAGCAAGCGGCGTGACTGCATTTACCTACACAGTGCCGGGTGGCTCTCTAAGCGACGGGTCGCATACATTTGCTGTTCGCGCGGCTACACAGTACAGTGCAATCGGACCGCAGGTTTCGGCGACCTTGTCAGATGTGGTTTTCACGAGTGCAAGTAATACAAGCGTGATAAATGGCACAGGCAGGACATTCCAAGTCACAACAACAGGCTCGCCGTTTGGTTTTACTTTAGCCGGTGCGCCGGCCGGTGTGGCAATTGATAGCAACGGGCTTATAACAATACCGGGATCAGTAGCCGAAGGAACATATACATTTTCGATTACAGCAAACGATGCATTTCTTAGTGCCACACAAAATTTTTCACTTACCGTAACACCTGCGCCTGTCGCACCCGCTGTAACCAGCTCAAATAACAAAAGCGTTGTAAACGGCACGGGTGGAACATTTCAGGTTACAGCAACAGGCACAACACCGATCACGTATTCAATAAGCGGTGCGCCAACGGGTGTAAGCTTAGATGGTTCAAGCGGTATAATGACAATTGCGGGGAATGTCCCTGTCGGGACATATCCGTTTACCATTACAGTCAGTAACGATGTCGGCTCAGCAAATCAGGCGTTTACGTTAACTGTAACGGAAGCTCCGGCAGCACCGGAAATAACAAGTGTTGATAATACACATGTTGTCAGCGGCACAGGAGGAACGTTTCAGGTAACAGCAACGGGTACGCTTCCTTTTACCTACTCTGTTACAGGTGCACCACCTGATGTGAGTATAGACAGCACAAACGGCACAATGACAATTGCAGGAACAATACCGGCAGATACTTATACATTTACGGTAACGGTAAGCAACGCGATACCACCGGATGCGACACAGAACTTTACGCTCACTGTAACTGATGCACCGGTTGCACCGGATATAACGAGTGCGAGTAATACGAGTGTGATAAATGGCACGGGCGGTTCATTTCAGGTAACAGCAACAGGCACAACGCCTATTACATACTCGATAAGTGATGCGCCGGCGGATGTGAGCATCAACAGTGCAAATGGTTTGATTACAATCGATGCTGCAGTACCTCCCGGTACATATACATTTACAGTTACAGCAAACAACTCTGCCGGCACAGCAAATCAAACATTTAACCTTACAGTTACACCTGCGCCTGTTGCACCGGCTATCACCAGTTCAAACAACAAAAGCGTAGTAAGCGGCACAGGCGGTACATTTCAGGTAACATCCACAGGTACAATGCCGATTGCGTATTCGATAAGCGGTGCACCAACAGGTGTTAGCATTGATTTTTCGAGCGGTGTAATGACAATCGATGCTGCTGTCCCTGCCGGGGCATATCCGCTGACAATAACCGTCAGCAACTCTGTAGGTTCGGCAAATCAAGCATTCACATTAACTGTAACAGAAGCCCCGGTCGCACCGGACATAACAAGTGTTGACAATACACATGTAGTTAGCGGTACAGGCGGTACTTTCAAGGTAACTTCCACAGGCACGCTGCCCTTTACATACTCCATAACAGGAGCACCGGCTGATGTGAGTATAGATAGCACAAACGGCACAATGACAATTGCAGGAACAATATCTGCGGGCACTTATACATATACGGTAACGGTAACAAACGGAATACAACCCGATGCGACACAGACCTTTACGTTAACCGTGACTGAAGCACCGATTGCACCGGTTATCACGAGTGCAGGCAATACGAGCGTAATAAACGGCACGGGCGGCTCATTTCAGGTAACAGCCACAGGAAGTGCACCGATTGTGTACTCTGCAACAGGTGCACCGGCAGGTGTTAGTATCAACAGTGCAAACGGCTTGATGACTATTGATGCAACCACGCCTTCAGGTACATATACATATACGATAACGGTAAGTAACGGCGTATCGCCGGATGCAACGCAAACCTTTAACCTTACAGTGACACTTGCACCTGTCGCACCCGCTGTCACCAGCTCAAACAATAAAAGCGTAGTAAACGGCACAGGCGGTTCATTTCAGGTGGCAGCAACAGGCACAACGCCTATCACATATTCGATAAGCGGCGCGCCAACGGGTGTGAGCATAGATAGCTCAAGCGGTATTATAACAATTGCAGGGACTGTCCCTGTCGGAACATATCCGTTTACTATAACAGCCAATAACACGGCAGGTACAGCAAATCAGACATTCACCTTAACCGTAACAGAAGCACCTGTTGCACCAACCATAACAAGTGCCAATAATGCAAATGTAGTCAGCGGCACAGGAGGTACATTCCAGGTAACATCGACAGGCACGCTTCCATTTACCTATTCTATTACCGGAGCGCCGCCTGATGTGAGCATAAACAGCACAAACGGCACAATGACAATCGCGGGCAGCATACCTGCCGGTACATATACATATACGGTGACGGTGAGTAATGGAATACTGCCCAATGCAGCACAAACCTTTACACTGACTGTAACTGAAGCACCGGCTATAACAAGTGTTGACAATACGCATGTTGTCAGCGGCACCGGCGGTACATTTCAGGTAACAGCCACGGGCACAGCACCACTCACATATTCGATAAGCGGTGCTCCAACAGGTGTAAGCATAGATAGCTCAAGCGGTATAATAACAATTGCGGAGACTGTCACTGCGGATACTTATACATATACAATAACGGCAAGAAACGGAATACTACCTAATGCTGTACAGTCCTTTACACTAACCGTGACGGAAGCAACGGTTGCACCGGATATAACGAGTGCGGGTAATACGAGTGTCATAAACGGTACGGGCGGTACATTCCAAATGACAACCACAGGCACAATGCCTATCACATATTCAATAAGCGGTGCACCGACGGGTGTAAACATCGACAGTGCAAATGGTTTAATAACAATCGACGCTGCTGTGCCTCCCGGTACATATACATTTACGGAAACAGCAAACAACTCTGCCGGCACGGCAAATCAAACGTTTAACCTTACAGTGACACCTGCGCCTGTCGCTCCGGCTATCACCAGTTCAAACAACAAAAGAGTAGTCAGCGGCACAGGCGGCACATTCCGGGTAACCTCCACAGGCACAATGCCGATTGCATATTCGGTAAGCGGTGCACCAACGGGCGTTAACATTGATATTCCAAGCGGTGTAATGACAATCGATGCCGCTGTCCCCGTCGGGACATATCCTCTGACAATAACCGTCAGCAACAATGTCAGTTCGGCAAATCAGGCATTCACATTAACTGTAACGGAAGCCCCTGTCGCACCTGACATAACAAGTGTTGACAATACACATGTAGTGAGCGGTACCGGCGGCACTTTCAAGGTAACGTCCACAGGCACGTTACCCTTTACATACTCCATAACAGGAGCACCGGCTAATGTGAGTATAGACAGCACAAACGGCACAATGACAGTTGCAGGAACAATACTTGCGGGTACTTATACATTTACGGTAACGGTAACAAATGGAATACAACCCGATGCGACACAGACCTTTACGTTAACCGTGACTGAAGCACCGGTTGCACCGGTTATCACAAGTGTTAATCATACATATGCAGTCAGCGGAACAGGCGGCTCATATCAATTAACTGCCTCAGGAAGTGCCGCAATAGTATATTCAATTACCGGTGCACCGACAGGTGTAAGTATCAACAGTGCAAACGGCTTAATGACAATCGATGCAACTGCCTCTGCCGGTACATATAAGTTCAATATCGCTGCAGATAACTCTGCCGGCACAGCAAGTCAGGTCTTTACGTTAATAGTGACACCGGCACCTGCCACTCCGGTCCCACCCCCTCCGCCGACACAGGCACCGACACCAACCCCGTCGCCAACACCGACACCAACCCCGTCGCCGCAGCCGCATACTCCGGGGGGTACAGATCCGCATACACCACCTCAAACAACCGTTCCGGGTCATCGTCTGATATCGGATGGAGCAAATTGGATAGAGCAGGATACAAACGGAAATCAACACGGCAGGTGGACGTGGAGTGCTCAAGATGGAATGTGGATATTTGAAGAATTCCCAACCCCGGCAAGTCAGTTTTTTGCAAACCTACTCTCGACCCCGCTTGGCATTGCATCTTTGGTGGTCGTTGCACTACTCATAACAGGCTTGATAATATGGCTATGCATGTCTCACAGGACTAAACGAAGACGGTAGGGAAGGGAAGAGCTTGAGGGCAATATCAAGGTGGATTTGATTCCGCGAGAACTTTTGTGTAGAGCTTTTAGAGAGCATTCAAGAGGGCTTCTTCATGGGCGAGTAATTTTACTGTTGACTTCAATATCGTAGTCGTGTATAATGACTTCAATATCGTAGTCATACGCAATGACTTCAATATCGTAGTCAGAGGTGTATAGTTTGAAAGCGAGTTTTAAACTATGAGAAAGCTCCTTTTGGAGCAGATAGGAATGAAAATGAAAATATCAACACCAATTAAAAATTCCTACACTTTAGGACAAGTAATACAGCAGAGCAGGATGCAGCAAGGGATTAGCCAAAGAGAACTCGCAAAAAGCCTTGGGATAAACCAAAAATGGGTATGGGAAATGGAGCAAGGGAAGCCCGGCATTATAATGGATAGACTATTTTGGATACTTGAAAAAACAGGAATCACTCTATCGGCAGAATTTGAAGTAAAGGACAGGTAAAAAAATGAGTAGACTTAATGTAGAGTTGTACGGAACTACTTTAGGAACACTTTCTCAAAAAGAGAGAGGGTTTAGTTTTGAAATAAATCCCGATGTTTTCAACAAGTATCAACTGTCATCTACAATAATGAGCCTTGCCGTACCTTTGAATTTTAAGTTTACAAATGCGCAAAAAAGAAACTCGAGTAACTTTTTTACGGAACTCCTTCCGGAAGGTCGCAATTATGAATGGCTCATACAAACATTGCCGCGAGGTGAGCAAAACAACTTCGGCATGTTACGAAAATTTGGGAAGGACATTGCAGGTGCTTTGACGATTTATGATCCTGATGATTCGGGTTTTGTTAATGACACAGACACGGAGTTTGTCGATGATAAGCAAATTCGATATTTACTTGAACATATGCCGCAAGCTGCTCTCGCAAACTCTCCCACAAAAGGGAGAACTTCATTAGGTGGTGTGCAAGGCAAAATAGTTCTGGCAAAGAAAAACGATTCATGGTATAGGGTATATAATGGGTATCCGTCAACGCATATATTAAAGCCTTTTGTGCATGAATATCCAACGATGATATATGATGAAGCTTTTTGCATGAAGATAGCACACGAAATCGGATTAACAGCTTATCCCGTGTGGGTAGAGAGCTTTGATGGCACAGATGCATTGGTAGTTGAACGGTATGACAGAAAGAACGATTCAAACGAACGCATTCATCAGGAGGACTTTAATCAGGTGCTTGGTGCATCAGGCTCTGAAAAATATCAGGAATACGGCGGTAAGGTCAGCGCAAAAAAAATTGCACAAACACTTGCTCGATTCGGTAGCGACGAAGATGTTGAAAAATTCGCTTCACAGCTTATTTTTGCAATTGCAATCGGCAACCTTGACATGCACGCAAAAAATGTCAGCATTCTACATCTGCCTGATGACTCAATCAAGCTTGCACCGGCTTATGACCATGTCCCGCTTCGACATCAGAACACAGACAGCAAAATGGCACTCGCTATCGACGGGGAGTATTTTCACGCAAATATAACCATGAAGAAAGTCGCTGCTGAAATGGTTTCATGGCGTTGCCGCAGCTTTCCCGGCGAGCCTGAAGCTGTTGCGTTTGTTGAGAGGTTTCTTGATATTTGTAAGGTTGTTATAGGAAACACTTCGCTTAGCGAAAACGCATATCCGAGATTAACTGCGGATATAAGCATGTTTATATCAAACTTGCTTAATGGGAAGAGTGTTGGCAGGATTGAGTGATTGGGGCTGAGGGGGAAACACCATAGGTGATAGTAGTTGGCGAAGCGACGAATAGTGCCTCTACACTAAAAATAATACAGCCCATTTGATATACAATATAGTCAATATAGAAACCAAAAATCCTCTAATAAACGTACGTGTTTTGCGGTTTTTGCAACGGTATTCTTAGCTGCTTTTGGACTGGCAAGCTCTTCGGTTATATATCTTTCAATTTCGGTTAGGTCAAGCATTGCTTCATAGGAATAATGAATACTACTCATGAGAAAATCCAAGCTTGATTTCGACGTCATCGGCAGGTAGCCATCCCACATCAAGCCCGCTGCTTTCGCCTTTTGCCAGTTCGGAAAGCAGCTTAGTCGTCGCTTGGATTTTTTCGTATTCGCGCATACAACTCTTGACATTTTCACAGATTCGGGCATAATAAGGTTGTAGTCGATTTTACTCGGATTGAGGTGTTTTATGGAGTATATTAAAAGGGATATCGACACGTTGGTCTTAGAGGTATCCGGGAGCTATTCGGCGGTCATAATAACCGGACCGCGGCAGGTCGGCAAGACAACTACGCTCAGAAGACTGTTAGGAGAAGGGTGCAGGTTTGTTTCTCTTGACAACAAAGAAAACCGGCAGTTAGCTATCAGCGACCCCGAGTTGTTTTTATCGCTCTATCCGGCGCCGGTAATTATAGACGAAGTACAGTATGCGCCCGAGCTGTTCCCGTACATTAAAATGGAAGTTGATAACGGAGCACCGGCGGGGAGTTATTTGATGACCGGGTCGCAGATGTATCAACTGATGAAGTTAGCCGGAGAATCACTTGCCGGACGCGTCGCTATTCTGCGTATGTCGGGACTCTCACAGCATGAAATCTACGGTAGCGGCGAATGTTTGCCTTTTACCGTGACCTTGTGTGCTTTGCAAAAACGCGCACAATATGGCACTCCTGCTGATGTGCTCGGACAATATGAGCGTATTTGGAATGGGTCTATGCCTGCCCATATCAGCGGGAAACACGAAAACCGTGATATATTTTACAGCAGCTTCATTGATTCTTATATCGACCGGGATATTAAAGATATGGTTGATTTAAAGGATGAATTTTTATTCCGTGATTTTGTACGTGCCGCGGCTTGCCGAGCCGGAGAAATGTTGAATATTCACGCCATTGCTTCGGATGTGGGCGTTTCTGATGACACAGCAAAGACATGGCTGGGTTATATGGAGAAGTCGGGAGTTATCTTCTATTTACGTCCGTTTTCAAACAATTTGCTCAATCGTACCATTAAGAAAACGCCCAAGCTTTTTTTCTTCGACACGGGCTTAGTGGCGTTTTTGACAAAGTACTCGTCGCCGGAAATCTTAATGAATGGCGCGATTAACGGCTCTATTTTGGAAAACTATGTTGTTTCCGAAATCATCAAAACTTATACAAACAATGCCCTCCCATACTACGTGCATTACTACCGTGATATTGACAGCAAAGAAGTCGATATGATTTTGGAGAGCGACGGAGAACTTCACCCTATCGAAATCAAGAAAACTGCATCCCCACAGACGAAACTCGTCAATGCATTCAAGGTGTTGGATAAAGCGAGTATGCCCCGGGGAACCAGAGCCGTGATTTGTACCAGGAAAGATTTGTCAGCACTCGACAAAGATACGATGATTGTGCCGGTATGGGCGATATAGTTTTGCTATGAAATCCATTGAATCACGTCCGCTTTGTATACCCTTGCATCTGTGCCGCTTTGGTGGGCGAAGTCGCCTATGTAGCTACAGTTGTATTTTTCGTAATATCCTATGTGGTCGGTGTTTAGGTATACCTTATTGAAGCCTAGTGCGGCGGCTTCACGGCGGCTGTGCTCCAGAAGCTTTTCACCAAGTTGTTTTCCTCTTTCGGCAGGTTCGATATATAATGCGCACATCCATGGGTATAAATCTGTTCTGACCATGAAATCGTTATCGATTAACCCGAATCCGCCGATGATATTATCCTCGGTGATGTCGAAGTTGCGCGGTTTTGCGTTGTGTAATTCCGTATTGTATAAACCTGAGTTCTGCAATACCGCATTGCGTAGCATTAGATACCACCGCGGCAGAGCGTCAACTGTTGTCAGGCTATCACTTATGCTGTCGTGATATAGCTGTCTGTCTATGTTCCATCTTGACGAAAAATAGTCCGCAGCAAGTTCAAGCCATTCAGGGCGTTCCCGGATATTTATGATTTGTTCCATATATTGAGTCCTCTGATACTTGTTGGTATACGCTCTATTAAGCCCATAGAGAAATACTGGTGGATTCTGCGACTACGCGCAGAATGACGGGATTGTGAGTACCCTGTGAATAGTAACTGCGACAGTAATATCAGTCTATTCATGTCATCTTACCGTAGTAAACTCTCTCATCAAAAGATTGTTTGTTGCGGCGTGAGCCGGTTCCTTCGGGTAATCCGATTGGGAGTAACACTCGCAGGTGATATCTGCTTGATGCTCCGAGTGCATTTAGTGCTGCTTTTTGATTGTTTTCATCAAAGAACGGGCTGTCGAGCCAGAGCGACACGTAACCCAAAGCTGTTGCGGCGAGCAGCATTTGCGTTGCGGCGGCGGCATAGTCTTCGAGTTCGAAGTTATGTTCGTTCTGATGCGCTTCGCTATCGGTCAGCACTGCAATAGCTGCCGGTGCTGTTAGCAAGCCCTCTGTTTGGACTATATCACAGAGCGGCTGCACTTCTTCACGGTTCTTAAGTATAACAAGCTTGACGCATTGTGAATTGTAACCGGTAGGTGCAGCAAGCCCCGCTTTTGCAATACTTTCAAGACTTGCAAGCGGCACTGCATCAGGCAGAAAGCGCTCCTTGTGAGAATATCTCTTTTCGACTGTGTTAAAATAATCCATAGTATTAATGTCCTTTCACCCAATCCGTAATGTCATCCATCACGTACTCTTCTACTTTTTGCGGGACTTTATACTCTTTCATTACCTTGTTGACGGTGCCGTATATTGACTTCATGAAGAGGTGGTTCAAACCCGGGTAAAGCTTGAATGTGGCGTTGGGCTTATCTTTTAAGATTTCTTTATACGCATTAAAATCACTTTCGACGGAAACATGAACGTCCTTGTCGCCTTGTGTAACTAAAATCGGTTTTGTCAAGACTTTTAGGTAATCGGCGGCAGGTTTTGAGCCCCATTCCTTCAAGTAATACAGCTTGTTGTATTTGCCTAGGAAAGTGGTGTTTTTGGCTTCTTCATCGGACATTTCATAAAGTCCTGTCCACTTGCTTCTGATTTTCTTAATCTGCTTATTTGCAATCCACTTAATGATGGGATTCATGTTCCCGATTGCATTGTCCTGCTGTTCAGTCATTATATCCTCAAGTCTTCTCGGAGAACCGGCGAGCAGGATAAGACCTGCGTAATTTCCGCCTTCGGCATCGATACGGGGAGCTAGCATAGCACCCATACTGTGCCCTGCGATAAAAACTTTATCAGGATTTATACGCGGGTCTTTTTTTATTAAATCCGTAGCAAAAATCGCATCTTCAATGGTTTCTTCCCAAACGGTCAAGCTGCTTGCGTCCGGACCTTTGACCATCTGTTTGCCGTAAGTTTTGGTTCGTTTATCGTACCGTATCGTTGCAATGCCGCGTTTTGCAAAACCTTCAGCAAGATCCCTGAAACAATAACAATTGCCGACCTTTTCGTCCATGTCATTCGGTCCTGATCCGTGAACCAACACAATCGCGGGAAAAGGAGCCTCCCCGACATCGGGAATTGTCAACAACCCGTCAAGCGGAAATTTTTCTCCAATAGTAATCTTCTCAACAATCATATCGCACCTCTTATTTTTAAAGTTGACAATATTATATCACATATTATTGACATTTGTGTACTTCCTCGTTACTATTATCAGTAGTAGATTGGCGTGTGGGGGAGGAGGGTCAATTATATGAAGTATATTTTGGGGTTGGATATCGAGGGGATTGATTGTGCCGTGATTTTGGCTGCGGTGCATGATGAGATTGATGTCCTTAAACGTGTTTCTATTGAGACTCTTGCCGATAGAGGTTTTGAGCAGATTTGGGAGCGGTTGTGTGAGGTTATAGACGAAGTTCTTGATGATATGGACGGCTTACCGGGTTTTCTTGATTCTATCGGGGTCAGTTGTGCCGGACCTCTTGATAGTAAAAAAGGTGTTGTTCTGTGTCCGGATAATTTGCCCGGGTGGGTGAATATTCCTATTGTTAAGAAGCTTGAGGACAGGTATGGTGTGCCGGCGTTTTTGCAAAACGATTCAAATGCATATGCTTTGGTTGAATGGGCGATTGGTGCGGGGAATGGTTGCCGGAATATGTTGTATATAACTATGGGTACAGGTTTTGGCTGCGGTGTTATTGCGAATGGTCAGTTGATTACCGGAGCCAATGATATGTGCGGTGAGGTCGGGCATATACGTCTTGCTGATGACGGACCGGTCGGTTTTGGGAAAGCGGGTTCTATTGAAGGTCTTTGCAGCGGCATCGGTATAAGTCAATTAATAGCATCTGAAACGAGAAAACTTATTGAGTGCGATGTAATACCGGGTTGGGTGAGAGATGATGTTCCAAAGGAGCGGTATAATGTGAAGATGCTTATGCAATATGCCGAAAACGGGGATCCGGATGCGATAAAAATCTGGAGCTTGATTGGAGGGAATCTCGGGAGAGCTCTTGCTTTGCTGATTGATGCTTTTAATCCCGAACGTATTGTGATAGGAAATATCTTCGTGCGTGCGGAGAAGTTTTTGCGTCCGGAGATGGAACGTTTGCTGGCGGAGGAAGCCATTGGTTTTTCTCTTAATGCTTGTAAGATTGTTCCCGCTTCGACAGGTGAACGGCTTGGTGATTTTGCAAGTATTATGACAGCATGTTATGCGCAAGGTTATATGCTTGACGGAAGGCTGGATATAAGATCTGACACAGCCATTGCAGCCGGAACATATTTACATGACAGGGTTAAGGTGCATTATTATTCATTACTAAATCGTTGTCCTGAGCTTGATGAGCTTAATAAATCAATTTGGGGTATGTATAAGGTTTTGTATGACTGTTTCAAGAGCGGAGGTAAGCTTTTGCTTTGTGGTGATGGAGATAGCACTGCTGATTGCGAAACTATGGCCGGTGAGCTTATGAATGGGTATCTATTGCGCCGTCCTGTCTCGAGTGTTTTTGCTTCAAACTCTTCTCTAAGAGGTGAGGGAGTCTTGCTGCAGGAGGCTTTGCCTGCCATTTCTCTCACCGGTCAGCCATTTTCCGCCGCCGCTTCCGCAAATGATGCAGGCACGGAAATGGTCTTTGCACAACAGGTGTACGGTCTCGGTCGCCGCGGTGATGTTGTTCTGGGTATCTCAAAATCCGGCAATGACGAAAAAGTCATCCGCGCAATCCGCGTAGCAAAAGCCGCCGGTCTTGCAACATTAGGTTTAACCGGTGAAAGCGGCGGCGAAATACTCAACCTATGCGATATTTGCATATGCACACCCGCATCCGAAGCTGCCTTGGTGCAGCAACTGCATTCTATGATATGCAACACACTTTGCGCAATGCTTGAAGCTGCATTTTTTGATAAGTAGCGCGTATTTGTACCCTTGACAACTTGTGACTTCGGGGGTAAAATTCAAAGAAAATATACGAAGGAGTTGATTGGTTTGTGTAGCGATAACGCTAATGCTATCAGCAATGAGGATTTAGAGAAGCTTAGAGATGAATTGCGGGAAGAATTACGCAGAGAGCTTTTGGGTGAGGGTCCTGAAGAGGAGCGGTCTGAGAAGGATTATCCGTGGATTGTTTTCGGGCTTGATGGCACGGAGTACGGTGTTAACAGTAAGTATGTGCTGTCCATTGAGATTATTGGAGAAATTACGCCTGTGGTGGATGCACCGGGTCATTGCCCGGGTATTACACAGTCACGCGGCGTTATGATTGATTTGCTTGATTTACGCAGGTTATTCGGGCTGGGTGATTATATATCAGCCAAAAAAGCCGATGATGACCGTGTTATGATGATGGTCATTGAGACAGGAGATAAAAAGCGCGGCGTAATAGTTGATGAAATTGTTTCGGTCGAATATATTACGAACTTCATTGAAGACGTCATCGGTGAAACCACGGGCAACATTACATCACAGTACATTCGCGAAGTAGCGACAAGAGAAAAACTTGACAGTCCTGTGCTGATTCTTAATCCGGAGAGTTTGAATACGATATAGAGAGAGTTTAAGACAGGGGGACGGTCCTTCTATCTTGTCGTAAAACGACAAGACAGATGAACCGTCCCCCTGTCTTATTGTCGTCAAAACGACAAGACAGATGAACCGTCCCCCTGTCTTTTTTGAACCGTCCCCCTGTCTTTGAAAAAAATATCCCCCCGTGGGGCTTGCGCGTTGGAGGTGGAGCATTATATATTCATATGTGCATAATTATGTAACGGTTATACTATGGTGTTTTCTTAACTTTGCGGAAGAGGATTTTTATTTTTGAATAATACAGTGCATCACAACAGTACAGTTATTCATGGCTCCGATATTAGCTTTTCTTATGATTTCGATGGTCAATTATCATCAGCACTTACGGACATCGATATTGAAATCAAGAAGGGTGAGTTTGTTGCAATACTTGGGCAAAACGGGAGTGGTAAGTCTACGCTTGCAAAGCATTTTAACGCTTTGCTCCCGGTTCAAAAAGGTAAACTTACAGTATGCGGCATAGATGCAAAAAATCAGAGTGAGATTTGGCGTTTACGGCGGCTCTGCGGCATGGTTTTTCAAAATCCCGATAATCAGTTTGTTTCTTCCGTCATTGAGGAGGATGTTGCTTTTGGTCTTGAAAACTATGAGGTTGACAGGGAATTGATCCCGGACATGGTAGAGAATGCTCTCAGGCTTGTCGGAATGAGCGGGTATGAGAAACGCTCGCCGCATTCGCTTTCGGGAGGGCAAAAGCAGCGGGTGGCTCTGGCAGGAGTCTTGGCGCTTGACCCTGATATAATCGTTTTTGATGAAGTCACGGCTATGCTTGACCCGATGGGACGTAAAGAGATTCTCGAAGAAATACACAGGTTGAACAAGGAAACCGGAAAAACCGTGGTTATGATTACACATTATGTCGAGGAAACTGTGAATGCAGATAAAGTATTACTATTACATAACGGAAGAGTGGCCGGGTTTGGAACACCCCGTGAGATTTTCACAAACACAGAGCTAATGCAGCGTGTCGGGTTGGTTTCGCCTGTACCTGTAAGACTCTTTAATGACCTTAAGGCCGAAGGCATTTGCTTAAAATCCTGTCCGCTGACAAATGAGGAGCTTGTGGAGGAAATATGCCGATTGAGTTAGAGAGTGTTTCCTTTGCCTACAAGTCCGCTGATGGCAGTGAAATACAGGCATTGCGGGATATAAGTATTAAAATCGGCGATGGTGAGTTTGTTGGTATTATGGGGCATACCGGATGCGGAAAAACTACCTTGATTCAACTTATGGCAGGGCTTCTTACGCCGGTTTCCGGGAGTGTGTTGTTTGACGGCTTGGACATAAATATGCGAGATTACGACAGAGCCAAGTTGCGTGAAGCTGTAAGTCTTGTGTTCCAGTTTCCGGAGTATCAGCTATTTGAAAGCACTGTTGAGAGAGATGTGGCTTTCGGGCTTAAGCACAGCAGGCAAAGCCGTGATGAGATAAGCGAGAGGGTTAGATGGTCTCTTGAAATTATGGGGTTTGATTTCGATTTGATACGCAAAAAGTCGCCGTTATCTCTCTCCGGCGGAGAAAAACGCCGGGTCGCAATTGCAGGAGCTTTAGTTACGAAACCGAGATACTTGATTTTTGATGAACCTATCGCCGGACTGGATCAGATGAGCCGTAATGCGTTTCTTGAAATCATAGATGAACTGAACCGTGAAGGTACTGCGGTTGTAATGGTTTCGCACAATGCCGATGCGATAAGCGAGTATTGTAAGCGCGTGATAATTTTTAGTGATGGCGAGCTTGTCACAGACGGGGCGGTCAAGGAAGTGTTTTCGGATATAAATAAGCTGGAAGAGCTGTATTTAAACGCAGGAACACCAAGAACTATCGGGCATATGCTTTCCGGGCACGGTATGGAGATATCGGACAAGGCTACATCGTATGATGAACTATTATTCGCGATAAAGAGCAAGCTGCAGAACGTTGAAAGAACGTTACATTAGCGATTACGTATAATTTTCACCCCTCAACTTTCAATTTTGATTCCGGACTCTCGCAATCGCCATATATCAATAGGAGGCTATTCGCATGTTGATAGGGAAGTTTGTTCCCATAAATTCAATAATCCACCGGCTTGATGCAAGGATGAAGATTGTCAGTCTGATTTTTCTACTGGTCGCAGTTATATCCACATCAACCGTTTACGGTTATGCCGCAATTATCATGGTGCTCACGGTTATTATATGGCTATCGAAGCTTTCTTTGTTTGCGGTATTATCCCCGATACGCAGATTGTGGTTGTTTTTTATCGTGATTTTCTTTATGAATGCGTTCTTTTTCAGTTCCGACAATCCGCTGTTTTCATGGTGGATTATAAGCTTTTCAGGCGAGGGGATAAGGCAGGGTATAAAGGTAGTATTCAATGTGTGTGTTGTAATGATTTTAGGGAATGTTCTGACTCTGAGCACATCCCCGATTGATATGACAAATGCGCTCAGCAGTCTTTTAACGCCGCTTAAGCTGCTTCGAGTTCCTGTTGAGGATGTGGCTATGATTATTAATATCGCTATTCAGTTTGTCCCGACAATTCTTGAAGAGAGCAATATGATTAGAAAAGCGCAAACTGCGAGGGGTGCCCACTTTGAAAGCAGGAAGCTGCGGGAAAAAGCCTTGAGTTTTCTGCCCTTACTGATACCTATCTTTATTTCCTCTTTCCGGCGTGCCGATGAACTTTCTTTGGCAATGGAAGCGAGAGGATACCGCAACGCTAAAAGACGCACAAAAAAAGCGGGAGTACCTTTTAGAGTTCTTGATGTCACAGCAGTTGCGGCTTGTTTTGTTATCTGCATAATACAAATTTATATATAAAAAAGGGGATTCAATCTAATGGAAAAAATGTCGTATGTTAAATGTTCTATCTTCACAGCAGCGTGTATTGCATTGTGCATAGTATTGCCAATGGCTTTTCATGCAGTGCCTATGGCGGGACCGCGGTTTCTTCCGATGCACATTCCGGTTTTGCTCTGCGGTTTGATTTGCGGATGGCCGTTCGGCTTACTTACCGGGCTGGCAGGTCCGTTGCTCTCTAGCTTGCTAACGGGAATGCCTCCGCAAGCGTTTCTGCCAAGTATGATGGTAGAGCTTGGGTTTTACGGATTGCTGACGGGATTGATGATGCAGTTTGTGCGCACAAAGAAGGTTTATCTCGATTTATACATCAGCCTTGTAACTGCAATGGTTATCGGTCGAATTCTTGCCGGTATTTCCAGAGCACTAATCTTTTCGGCAGGTGAGTATTCAATGGCTGTTTGGACGACGAGTTTCTTTGTCACTGCATTGCCGGGCATAATCATCCAGATTATTTTGCTGCCGAGCATTGTGTTCGCCCTGGAAGCGGCAAGGTTGATACCAAGGAGATATCCGAAGGGGTTAAATGATAAATGAGAAATGATAAATGAGAAATGACAAATGAGAGGGTAGCTTTATTTCGTTGTGTCTCGGGCGCAGGAGAGGATTGGACGGGTTATGAATAAGCAAAATATAATTGAGTTTTTTGACGGTCTTGCTCCCGAGTGGGATGCGGATATGATTCGTGACGATGAAAAAATCGGAAAGATACTGGATTTTGCAGGTGTCGGGGAAAATAAAAGCGTGCTTGATGTGGCTTGCGGAACGGGTGTGCTTGTTCCCGATTACCTTGCGCGTAATGTAGGGAAGCTTACGGGCATTGATATATCTTCCGCTATGATTGAAATTGCGAAATCGAAGTTTAGTGACCCGCGTGTAACGTTTATTCACGGGGATGTCGAGGAGCTGATGCCGGGTGAGTTGTATGACTGCTGTGTGGTTTATAACGCATTCCCGCATTTTCCTGATCCCGAGAGGCTTATTAAAGTCTTAACAGGGTTTCTGTGTAGCGGCGGTAAGTTGACGATTGCCCACGGTATGAGCAGGGAAGATATCAACGGTCATCACAGCCAGGTTGCAAGTGAAGTTTCTCTGGGCTTAATGACCGCTTCGGAACTGTCGGAGCTAATGTCTTTGTATGTTGATGTAGATACAGCACTGTCAAACGAGCATATGTATGTTGTTTCAGGTACAAAGAGATAGGAAGACAATGTACCTGTCCCCCTGTCTTGCTTTTCTATTGCTATGTGTTAAAATTATACGAAAAGGGGATATTGGAGAGTATTTATGGATGAACATACACATACACATGATGGCAATACGCATACACATACACATGATGGTGTGAAACACAGTCACAGCCATACCCACACAAAGTCTGTGATAAATCGAATTGCCCGCACGAGCGGGCATTTGTCGAGTGTGCGAAACATGGTTGAGCAGGGGAGAGATTGTGCGGAGGTTCTGGTACAGCTCGCTGCTGTGCGGGGTGCAATCAACAAGATTTGCGAGATAATATTAAAAGACCATCTCGAACATTGTATTGTTGATGCTGTCGAAACAGGTGATAAAGAAGCATTAAATGAACTGAGCAAGGCTGTGGAGCTGCTGTTGAAATAGGTAATGTAATACAGTTTGAGGTTTTATATTTGAAAAAATATATACTAATTGTTTTAGCGATAGCTCTGCTTCTGACAACAATCAGATGTGGGTATATGGAACGTGAGCGTGATGTATCGGGTGAGTCTGTCAATGGTGAGCAGGAGTTACCTGATAGTGTTGCTGACAACAGTGATGAAGATGGTGACGGGCAGGGGAGCGATTTTGATAATCCTGTTGTTGTGAGTACGCCAACGCCGACTCCCGGATATGACGAGTATACAGGTTTTAGAGATATTACTGCTGCCGAATTGGTGGCGGATATTCGTGTTGGGTGGAGTTTGGGGAATACTCTTGATGCTCATAACGGTCCCGGAGGATTTGCTAATCTCGGGGGCGGTGTATACGCGAATACTACAGTAACGGAGCTTGAAACAGGTTGGGGCAGACCGGTAACATTGCCTGCACATTTTGCCGTTCTCAAGGATGCCGGGTTTAATGCAATTCGTATACCTGTTACGTGGTTTAAGGTTATTGATGAGGAGCATAATATCCGTGAGGATTGGATGGCAAGGGTCAAGGAAGTTGTTGATTATGCAGTAGAGCTCGATATGTATGTTGTTGTCAATACTCATCATGATGATATACTTTTTCAGCTTGTTGACGATGAAATTGAAAACTCAAAAATTGCCCATGCGAGAATATGGGAACAGATTGCAGAGGCCTTTAAGGATTACAATGAGAAGCTTCTCTTTGAGGGGCTTAACGAGCCTCGTACAATAGGAAGCCCTGATGAGTGGAGAGGCGGAACACCGGAAGAGCATAGGAATTTAAACACCTTAAATCAAGTTTTTGTAGATACAGTGAGAAGCACAGGCGGCAATAATGCAAAGCGCATATTACTGGTGCCGACCTATGCCGCTTCAGCAAATGAAACAGCGCAAAGAGCATTTGCGTTGCCGGAAGATTCGGCAATAGACAAGCTCATTGTATCATTGCATTATTATGAACCGTGGAATTTTGCGCTGAGAACGGGAGCGGGCAGCGTTTCGGAATGGAGTGCTGATAATTTGGATGATACAGCACCGATAATGCGAGCATTTGATTTGGCACACGAACTGTTTGTCAGCAGAGGCATCCCTGTAATAATGGGAGAAATGGGTGCAATAAACAGGGATAACCTTGAGGCAAGAGTAGCATGGGCGGAGTTTTACACAGCCTACGCCACATCAAAAGGCATCCCATGCTTTTGGTGGGACAACGGAAGCTATTGGGTTTTAAGACGGCGCGACTGGGGCTGGGAACAAACATTTGGCTTGCTCGACAGGGTGAACATAGAAATAGCTCACCCTGAAATAGTAGAAGCGTTAATGAGGGGTACGTCGTAAAGGATATTAAAACTAATTTTCCTTATGTAGTGGTGAGTAGTATTATAATTAAATTTTCAGGCGAGTTGCGGACGGAAACCCGATATAACTATATGTCATCACAAAGGTAGTCCGAGTGTTTGAGAATGGAAATTTAATTATAATGCTGCGAGCGCAAGCGGATAAAATGCTTTACAATTGGGTTTCGCAAGTGCCAAAAATCACCCGCCGTCAGTAGACGACACCCTCTTTTCAAAGAGGGCTTTAAGTTTTTCGGTTTCCCTCACTATCAAAATTCTTCCTCAATGCAATTTCCGACAAGATTATCGTTCCGAATATCATCACCGCATGGATTACAATTATCGCGATACCCACGTTGCGGATTACTGTTGTCGAACTGTTCATTATTGCAAAGAGTGCAGCCAATGAGCCTATGAGCAGGATTATACCCGAAATCCACATGAGCCTGCCTGCGTAGATATTGCCGAATTTCCAAGTTTCGAGGTTTTTCATGGACATTGGCGTTCTGTAGCCCATTATGAAATTTATTCTCTTAGGACCGGCGAAGTTGAAGGAAAGCCCGAAGACAATCATTACTGCTGACATGACCAGTACAACGACCAGGATAATTCCCCAAATACCCATGATAAATTCCTCCGGATTAATAATAAATTTGATAGTTATTACTATCTATGTTAGAGTATAACGCAATAACATCTAATGTCAATAAAGAAAGGGATAAGCCCTCTTTGCGAAGAGGGTGCCGCTACAGGCGGCGGGTGATTTTATAATGAACGAAACATTAAAAAACATCAACGCACGTTACACATGCCGTGATTTTAAGGATACGCCGGTTTCACAGGAACAGCTTGACGAATTGGTCAAGGCCGCACTGTCTTCTCCGAGTGCGATGAACCTGCAACCTTGGCATGTCGTGTTTGTCACAGATAAAGCAATTGTTGACGAGCTTGACAAAGAAGGTATAGACATATTAAGCACTGCCGAGGACAAGTCGACGTATGAGCGCATGATGGAGCGTGGAGGGAAGCTGTTTTATAATGCCCCGTGCCTTGCAGTTGTCTTATCCGACGGGACAAAGTGGGGAACACTCGACAGCGGTATTTTATGCCAGAATCTCGTGCTTGCCGCTGAATCGATGGGACTCGGAACATGTATCGTCGGAATGGCGGGAATACCGCTTGGCGGTCCGAACGCCGATGAATACGCAAAGCGCCTTAATTTTCCGAAAGACCATTCATTCGCAATAGGAGTGCTTGTCGGCGAAATAAACTCGGGGAAAGAGCCGCATGAGCACGATTTGAACAAGGTTTCGTTTATCGGATGAGAAATAAAAGTTCACAATTTGTTAACAGTTATGATTACCATAAAGTATAAAATTGCTTCCTATGGGAGCGCAATTGACGCATATGACGAAAGGAATGTCATGTAAATGGAATTGCATCGCAATGTCGAGGTCTTCGGTGACTCGATATTAAAAGGTGTTCAGGTCGATGATGAAAACAACCGGTATCATGTTGATAACAACATTGATGTCGAAATGCTCGAGAAGAAGTTTCTTCTTAGCATCAGTAATTTTTCTAAATTCGGCTGTACAATATCAAAAGCATTTTCTCTTATTGAAAAGAGGTTTTATAAGGGTGAATTAAAGTGTGATGCGATTGTTTTGAATCTGGGTGGAAACGACTGCGATTTTGACTGGAGAGCAGTTTCCGAACGCCCTGACGAAGAGCATGCGCCGAACACTCCGTTGGATGTCTTTGCGGACACTTATAAAAAAATCATTGAGTTTCTTAAAGAAAACGGGATTCGCCCGATTCTTACGACCCTTCCGCCGCTTGACGCACAGAGATTTTTCAACTGGTTTTGCGGAGGTCTCGAAAAAAAAGCAAACGTTTTGGAATGGCTTGGCAGTGTTGAGTCGATATACCGCTGGCATGAGAATTATTCGAGAACCATAGAGAAAATTGCAAGTGAAACAGGAACACTGCTGGTTGACTTGCGGGGAGCATTTCTAAAGTACAGAAAGCTCGGAAACCTTTTATGCAAGGACGGCACCCACCCGAACACTGAAGGTCAGCGCGTGATAACACAAGGGTTTATTGAGTTTATCGAATGGGCAAGTGCTAAGGGTAAAATTGAGATATACGCATAATCTGACGGCTGAACCCTGACCTTGAATCCCCACTATGACAGATGCATTATGGAATATTCATTAAGAGAGTAGAATTATGCAAATATTACAAAAGTGTTAAATATTGTGTACACAAACTGACCTTGATTGACATAAGGGTCAGTTTGTGATAATATACAACAAATATTTATTTGGAGGTAAATTAATGAAAAAAGCACTATCAATCCTACTGATACTGGCACTTATCTGCGTACCGCTGGTTGCATGCGCCGATACAGACACCCCGAGTGGAACACCGCCGGCAGGCGGAGGCGACACACCGCCGGCAGGCGGAGGAGACGACACACCACCGGCAGGCGGAGGCGATACACCACCGGCAGGCGGCGGAGACACAGTAACACTGACACTCTGGGGCGGTGAAGAAGATCAAGCAATGCTCCGTGAAAGAGCCGATGCATTTATCGCTGCACATGCTGATGAAGCAACCATCGTAATAAACATTGGCGTAGAATCAGAGTCCACAGCTAAAGACACGATCCTTACAGATCCTCAGGCTGCAGCCGATGTCTTCACGTTTGCTGACGACCAGATTATGGAACTCTACATGGCAGGCGCGCTTCAACCGGTTTTGCTCAACACAGATGATATCAAAGCCAGAAACGTTGCAAGTTCCGTATCAGCCGCATCTGTCGACGGCACACTCGTTGCATACCCGCTTACAGCCGATAACGGCTACTTCATGTTCTATGACAAATCATACTTTGAACCTTCAGATCTGGAAAGTTTTGACAGAATGATGGAAATAGCTGCGGATGCAGGCAAGTTCATTGCAATGGAGCTTCAAGGCGGTTGGTACAATATTGCATTCTTCAGAGGTGCAGGATTTGACGCCTGGCTTGCTCCCGACGGCGTGTCAACATTAACAAACATAAATGAAGCGGGCGGCACAGATGTTCTCCAGGGTATGCTTGATATTTCGAAAAACCCCGGTTTTGCTTCATTAGGCAATGATGAGTTTGTAACCGGCATCAATGACGGCTCAGTTATTGCAGGAGTCAATGGTCCGTGGAACTCAAATAACGCACGCGAAGCATGGGGCGATAACTATGGCGCGACAAAGCTCCCGACATTCACCGTGGACGGAAGACAAGTCCAAATGGGCGGTGTTGTTGGGCACAAACTGATTGGCGTAAACCAGTTCAGCGCAGAAGCCGGTTGGGCAATGAGACTCGCGGATTGGCTGACCAACTACGACAGTCAGGTCATTCGCTTTGAATTGCGCGGCCAAGGTCCGTCAAACATTCAAGCTGCATCATCTCCGGCAGTGCAAGCTGATCCCGCGTTAGTTGCACTTTCTCTGCAAGCGCAATACTCCGCATTTTTCGGTCCGGGCGGTAACTACTGGAGTTCAATGGAAACTCTTGGTGAGATAGTCCGTCAGGGTAACCCCGACAATATTCCTCTTCAGGAAATACTGGATAATGCAGTTGCAGGTATTACTGCATAGCAATTTTTGCATATAACAAATAATAAGAAAAAGGAAGATTACGGTCTTCCTTTTTTCTGCATCTTTTGATGGTTGCATAGTAAATAACACTTTGATATAATAACCCCTGCGTGGTTATAAAAACGAAAACGGAGCGGACATATGGATCAACTAAAAAAATTAATTCAAAAAATAAAGCGCAGTAAACCGATAAAAGGAAGCCTGGCGGTGGTTGTTGTTGCGGCAGTTATTGTTACATTGCTCATTATAAGCCCATGGAGTACACAAGATGATATACATGAACCTGATGGGCCTGCTATATCTCAGACGCCACCACCGGAAGCTACACCGGAGCCGACACCCGAGCCGACACCGGAACCGACACCGGAGCCGACGCCGGAGCCGACGCCGGAACCCGACAATACACTGCGTAATCCACTTACAGGAGTGCCGACGGGTGATGAGGATATATCGCGCATCAGACCTGTTGCAATAATGATAAGCAACGAACGGCGTGCTCAGCCGATGAGCGGAATATCAAAAGCCAGTATTGTTTACGAAACGTTGGTTGAAGGTGGCATTACACGTATGACGGGCATATTTCAAGACTATGAGCATGTCGGTAACATTGGAGCTATACGGAGTATCCGGCCTTACCATATATCTATCGGAGTAAGTTATGATGCGATTATGATGGCAAGCGGGGTTCCGCCGCATTCGCGTGAAACTGCCACTGAACTGGATGCGACGCTTTTTTCAGAGGATGGGCGCGGGCAGTCCCTTTTTATGGTAAATCGAAACAGGGTCCCCGGCCGGACTCTGGAGCGATTACATTCCGTTGTCACAACCGGTGACAGACTGACAAATCGCCTTCCGAACTATGCCTCAAGGCTTACGCATGAAGAGGACTTTGTCCATGCTCTCAAATTTTCGGATGAAGCAACGCCTGTTGGCGGATCAACTGCACATGAGATTGTGGTAAGATTCTCTTCCGGAAAGAGCAGCACATTTATGTATAATGCGGACACAAATACTTATTTCATGAGACAGTTCGGTTCGGACTTTATTGATGCAAATGACGGCACACATGTATCATTTTCAAATCTGATAATAATAAGAACACCGGTGAGCGCATGGACAGGACCGCATGCCGGCGCGGGCAGACGTGATATGCCGACAACGGGTAACGGTGAAGGGTATTTTGTACATGGCGGGCAGATTATCGAAATAGAATGGCACAGACCTGACTATTCTTCGCAGTTTACTTACTCACTTAAAGATGGTACGGAGTTGGTTCTCGGGCGCGGTAGCACATACATAGGCGTTATTCCGACCAACAGAAACGAAGGACAAGTGAATTTTGAGTAATACAGATTGAAGAATAAATATAAATATTTTGTTGAAAGGGTGGATGCTTATGACCGGCACGTTAGCTACTATCGAGAGAAAGAATCCGTTTAGAGTTATACTGGATTTTTTCAAGGGCATTGCAGTTGATTTCGCGGAGGGCGGTTTATTTGTCAAGCTTTCCCTGCTTCTGATGGGTGCAGGGTATTTTCGCCGGGGGCAGATTGTTAAGGGGTTGATAATGACTGTATTTCAAGTTGTTATCATTTTTTTCGCATTTACATTTGCCGCGCACTACCTGTCAAGATTCGGTACACTCGGTACAGTTGAATTTCAACCTGTATTTAATCCCGAAACAATGAGAAATGAATTCAACGATTTCGATCATTCATTTCAAATTTTGCTCTACGGGATAATATCGATCATCGTTCTTACCGGCGCGTTGTTTATATACCTCAAAAACATCCGCAGCGTTCGCGCACTTGAAGTCCGTGCCAAACAAGGCAAACGCATACCGACTTTTATTGATGATATAAAATCGGCAAGAGATGAAAAGTTTTATATAACCCTATTAGCCTTGCCATGTATCGGAATTGTGCTTTTTACAATAGTTCCGCTTGTAGTTATGATTTCGGTGGCGTTCACAAATTATGACCAGCTTAATATGCCGCCTGCATCGCTCTTTACATGGGTGGGTCTGGATAATTTCAAAGTATTATTCAGCGACAGCATAACGGATACATTCAGCTACGCATTCGGGATAGTATTGTCGTGGACGTTGATTTGGGCATTTGCCGCAACCTTTTCGAATTATTTTCTCGGCATAGGGCTTGCGTCATTCATCAACAATAAAAACACAAGATTTAAACGTGTATGGCGGACAATGTTTATAGTCCCTGCTGCCGTTCCGCAATTTGTTACGCTGCTCCTAATCCGCAACTTTTTTAGGGATCAGGGTATAGCCAATACGATTGCATCGGATTTGGGGATTACGGATTTTCTTATAAGAATAGGAATGGTTCCCGCGCATCTTAGTTATATTCCGTTTTTAACTGATCCGACTTGGGCAAGAACTATGATAATCCTGATAAACATCTGGATAGGCGTACCCTTTATGATGCTCATTGCAACGGGTGTTCTGATGAATATTCCGAAGGAACTCTATGAAAGTGCCAGAATCGACGGAGCCAGCTCATTTAAACAGTTTACCAAAATTACAATGCCTTACATGTTGTTCGTAACAGCTCCTTTTCTTGTAACACAGGTTGTGCACAACATAAATAACTTCAACGTTATATTCCTGTTGACGCAGGATTTATACCGCACGACAGATCAGATGCTGTCAGTCTCCAATGCAAGAGAGGTCGACCTGCTTGTAACCTGGTTGTACCGACTGACACAGGAGCAATATGACTACAAGATGGCATCGGTAATCGGCATTATGGTATTTATCGTGAGCGCGTTGTTTACATTACTGGCATTTAATCTGATAATTAATCGTAATAAGGAGGATAAATTCCAACTATGAGAAAGAATTATGCTTTACATGGCGCCGCATTTTCGTTACGGCATCTGGTCTTATTTGCTCTCGCAGTGTTCTGGCTTATTCCGATTATCTGGCTGTTATTTAACTCGTTTTCAGAGTTTCCGGGATTGAATATCCGGCGTTTCTTCCCCGATGGCTTCACATTGGCAAATTATGAAATACTTCTGTTTGACACCACAGACACAGTGGCGAGATTCCCCGTGTGGTTTATGAACACCTTGCAAATTGCTATTTTCTCATGTATTATTTCCAGCATTTTTGTGCTGATGGTAAGTTATGCAATGAGCCGTATGCGATTTAGAGGACGCAGGACACTCATGAGCATCGGTGTCATTCTTGGTTTATTCCCCGGATTTCTTGCTATGATTGCGGTGTATTTTATACTACGTTCATTTGGTTTGACGAACAATCATTGGGGGCTGGTACTCATCTATTCCGGCAGCTCGGGGCTGGGGTATCTTATAGCCAAAGGCTTCTTTGACACGATATCAGAGACACTCAGTGAATCGGCACGGCTTGACGGAGCAACGGAGTTTCAGGTATTTCGAATGATTATCATACCACTTTCAAAGCCGATTATAGTTTATACGGTAATCACTGCGTTTCTGGCTCCGTGGATGGACTTTATGTTTGCAAGGATAATGCTTAACTCAGGCATTGCAACAGACTGGACAGTTGCAATCGGATTATTTAACATGATTGACCGCAACTTCATCAACACACACTTTGCCCGTTTCTGTGCAGGAGGCGTGCTCATCTCCATCCCGATATCAATCCTGTTTGTGATTATGCAAAAGTTCTACGTCGAAGGTATCGCAGGCGGCTCGGTGAAGGGGTAGGATTATAAATGAGAAATGACAAATAATTAATGAGGAATGGAAAAAATCAAATGCGGCGATTGCTTGTGCTATTACTATCAATAATACTTCTGGTTGGTCTCTTTGGCTGTCGGACGAATGATGAGCCGTGGTGGTTGGGTGACGGGCCTCTGGAAGGGGAGCTGTTTGTTGATGCTGTACCCGGGTTATCACCGGATTTTATCAGAGGGGCGGATGTTTCGAGTTTGTTAGCGCTTGAGGCGAGTGGTGTCAAGTTCTATGATTTTAATGGAAATGAGCAGGATATGCTCAAGACGCTCGCCGAAGAGGGGTTTAACTATATCCGTGTGCGTGTCTGGAACGACCCGTTTGATGAGTTTGGCAACGGCTACGGCGGCGGTAACAATACGGTTGAGACCGCTTTGGAGTTGGGTGTTCGTGCTGCCGAGTACGGTATGAAGCTGCTTGTTAATTTTCATTATTCCGACTTTTGGGCCGACCCCGGTAAGCAACAAGTGCCGAAAGCGTGGGCGGATTTAAGCTTTGATGATAAGGTACAGGCGTTGTATGATTTCACAAAAGAAAGCGTTTTAATGCTTGTAGATGGCGGTGCGGATGTCGGCATGGTTCAAATCGGCAATGAAACAAACAACAGCATGAGCGGTGAGAATGCCTGGCCGAGGATAACCGCTTTAATGGCGGCAGGTGCGCAGGCTGTGCGTGATGTAAGCGCAGATACCGGACACGATATCTTGATAGCGGTTCATTTTACAAATCCTGAAAGCCGCAATTTCGTAACGGACGCACGGCGTTTGGAAGTCAACGATGTTGACTACGATATCTTTGCATCTTCATATTACCCGTTTTGGCATGGTACGCTTGAAAATCTGGCGAATCAATTAAGTGAAGTAGCAGAGCAGTTTGACAAAAAAGTAATGGTTGCCGAGGTAGCGTATGCGTACAGTTGGGAGGATTTTGACGGTCATGCAAACACAATAGGCGAAGGCGCAGTTTTTGACCAGCCATATCCGCTCACTGTTCAAGGGCAGGCTCGCGCAATCGCCGATGTTGTAAAAACAGTTGCTTCTATCGGCGAAGCGGGTATCGGTGTGTTCTATTGGGAGCCGGGTTGGATTCCTGTTCCTGTGAGTGAAAATGCCGTTACTCCCGAACAGGCGTGGGAGGAGCGTTTTGCAATTTGGGAGAAACACGGAAGTGGTTGGGCGAGCAGCTTTGCAAGCTCATACGACCCTGATGATGCAGGCGTTTGGTACGGCGGAAGTGCTTGTGATAATCAGGCTTTGTTCGACGCGTATGGTCATCCGCTGCCGTCTTTGAGGGTGTTCGGGTATTGCTATATAGGCAGCACTACGACCCTAAGACTGGACGAGGTTTCCAATGTGCATATTTCTGTTCGCTTGCGAAATCCGGTAGTTTTGCCTGAGACTGTCGAAGCGACGTATAACAACGGGGAACAAGTGACCGTGACTGTAGAATGGGATACAGTTGACTTGGATGAAATCAGCAACAGTCCTGTTGGCGTGTACGTGGTCAGAGGTACTGCACAGGGTCTTACGGTGTCTTGCTTTATTAGTATGGAAGAGGAAAACTATATAGAAAACCATAGTTTTGAGAATGAAGACCGTTCAATGTGGGTGCTTAATAACATCGGAAACACAGAGCAGCTTCGTTTTCAGGAAAAAACCACAGATGCAAGAACCGGCAGGTATTCAGTGCATTTTTGGGATCCTTCATTTGTTGAGTTCACGGTGGAGCAGACCGTAACGGGACTCCGTCCCGGCACGTATAGCTTCGCGGTTTTCATACAAGGCGGCGATGTAGTAAATGAAGAAATATATATATTCGCCCGTACTGACGGCAGGGAATACCGCGTTGACACAGACGTAGACGGCTGGGTAAACTGGCGCCAGCCGGTGATAGATAATATTACGACGGAATCAGGCGAGATAACTATCGGTGTGTATGTGCGCTCAGACGGCGGCTGGGGCACAATGGATGATTTTATGTTAAATCCGGCAGGTTAATGTATAGCTTGTGAGTTGTACTATAATGCAAATAAAAATATATAATGAAGGAGTTATCAGTTGAATAGTTTTACGTTTTGGAGTCCTACAAAGGTTGTTTTTGGTGCTGACACGGCTAGTCTTACCGGTCAGGAGGTCAAGGCTTTCGGGGGGACGAATGTTCTTATTTTTCATGGGCAGGGGAGTGCTGAGAGGAGCGGAGTTCTCGATATTGTCAAAAAATCGCTTGATGATGAGGGGATAAAACATACTTGCGTTGGTGGTGTGCAGATTAATCCGCTTGTGGAGTTTGCTCAGAAGGCGGCTGATGAGTTTGCGGATAAAGATATTGATTTTGTGCTTGGTGTCGGCGGCGGCAGCGTTATTGATACTGCAAAGGCTGTTGCACACGGGCTTGCCAATCCCGGTGTTCCGATATGGGATATTATTACGCTGAAGTTTGAACTCAAAAAGTCATTGCCGATTGGTACTGTTCTCACTATCGCTGCTGCAGGGAGTGAGACGAGTATGTCGGCGGTTATGACAAATCAAGCTTTGGGTATCAAGCGCGGTCTTGGCACGCAGTTTAACAGACCGAAGTTTGCTATCATGGACCCTGTCTTAACCTATACTTTACCGCCAAGGCATACTGCTTGCGGTGTGACGGATATCTTAATGCATACGCTTGACCGCTATTTTGCACCGGACACTGTCAATGCCGTGACTGATGAGTTGGCTGAAGCACTAATGCGTGTCATTGTTAAATACGGTAAAACGGCGATGGATAAACCGCTTGATTATAAAGCGAGAGCAGAGCTTATGTGGGCGGGCAGTTTGTCGCACAATGGTTTGATGGGACTCGGTCAAACGATGGATTTTGCTGTTCACCAGCTTGGACACGCGCTTTCGGGGAAATACGATATCCCGCACGGTGAAAGCTTGTCGATTGCATGGGCATCATGGGCAAGATATGTGTATAGCCACGATGTAGCACGTTTTGCAAAATATGCCCGCTGTGTCTGGGGGATAACAAACTCCGATGATGAGGCAGCAGCGTTGGAAGGCATTAAGGCAACCGAAGATTACTTCCGTTTGATCCAAATGCCGGTAACGCTGACGGAATCGGTGGGTGATAAGTGTAAAGGTGATGTCGATGAGCTTGCTGATTTTTGTACGTATCATAGGGTACGCACGATAGGGTCGTTTATGGTGCTGGATTTTGATGCAATACGAGAGATATTTAAGATGATGGTTTAGTTTCAACCGTCATTCTGCGCGCAGTCGCAGAATCCATGTCGTAATTATGCTATATATATAAGTGAATGCTGTACTCAGTAATAGATTCTGCGACTAACGCGCAGAATGACAGGGCTAGGAGGAATACCCCACTGTACATTATCACTTTGCTCTAACTTACAAAACAAACTCTTCAATGACGGCGGCAACGCCGTTGTTGTTGTTTGAGAGTGTTACATAGTCGCATAGCTCTTTAATGTCTTCGGGGGCATTTTCCATAGCTACTCCGAAGCCGGCATATTTAAGCATGCAGATGTCGTTGTAGCTGTCTCCGATGGCTATCATTTCGCTTTTGTTTATGTTGAATATTTTGCCGATTTCTTCCAGAGCAGTGCCTTTTCCGGCGTCATTGCTGATGAACTCCAAAAAGTGCGGCATTGAGGATACGCACTTTAGCTTGCCGTTAAAATGTTTGTTCATTTCTACTGACAGTTCTTTTACTTTGGCGGGGTCTTCTATCCAAAGGACTTTTGAAATTCCTTTGACCTCGTCTTTTATTTCGGCAAGGTCTGTTGTTATTGATAAGTCCAAGCCTTTGCAATAGCCGTGGTATATTGCTGTTGCTTCGCAGTTTCGGTTTGCCCACAGGCGAGGTCCTGTCCAGACGATTTGTGCCAGGCCGAGTTTTTGTCCGATGTCAAAGGCTTCTTTGGTGAGGTCGAACTCGAGGAATCTTTCGAATAACAGCTTTTCGCTTTTGCCCATATATGCAGCGGCACCGTTAAAGACGATAAACGGCATGTCCTTTTCGAAAAGTTCGTTGACTATCTGTACGTTGCTAAGCGGTCTGCCTGTAGCGGTGACAAAAAGAACGCCTGCGGCTACCGCTTTGCGGATGGTGCTTTTTGTGCGCTCCGTGAGCTCGGACCTATCGTTGACAAGTGTGCCGTCCATGTCCGATGCTATTAGTTTGTATTTCATATGTATAGTGGTTTCCTTTCGGGGTCAACTTTTTTATCCGGCGAAACGGCAACCTGCGTTGCCACAGCTTGCGCCGCTTGGACATCCCTGTATGTTATCACCACTGCTCTTAATGAAAGCCGGGGCTGATTTATATACAGTTACCATATCTGTAGAACCACATTCCGGACATGGGATGCGGTTTTCTGTTTTTTCAGCCATGGTCGCTTTTATATTGGACTCTTTGTTGCAGCTATTGCACCGTAAATCATAAAAAGGCACTTTGCATCTCCTTCCGGAATAATCCGTTTGAGTTTTTCGATTATAATACTACGAATTTAATTTTCTTTCAATTAACTCGTTCAGTAATACACTAAAGCACTTTGCAGTAAAATGGATCCCTCCGTCCCTACATGTGTGCGTGACTACACCACGTACTTAAAGGTGTGTGCAACACCGTTCTCCTTTTGCTTGTTTACGACATCGTTAACATGGTAGGCCTTTAGCGCATCACTTGGATGTGGTTTTTCCAATCGTATTATGCAAACTTTCGTCTGATTAGCATCTCTGTATTTATGTCAATGGCAGAAATTATTTCCAGCAGTTCATCTTGAGAAGTATTGAAATCATTTACTGCCCATTCCCTTATAACACCGAGGTGTCCGGAAAAGAGGAAGAGTGCGTATATTTCCAGTTTATCAGACGGCAAATTTATGTTAATAGTCGTGCGCCAATAGTCGATATATATGTCCTTGAAAACGGTGGAAATACTGTGGATGAAAGAAGTACCAACATGGCTGCCCAAGACTAAACAACTTATTTGCTTATTTGTGGAAATATACTCAAACAAAAGAACAATACACTGCGTCGTGTCTAAACCATTCGTAACATTGAATATATCTCTCAGTTCGTTGATTACCGTTTCTTCGATGTGATTGTATAAATCATATATATCAACGAAGTTTGCATAGAACGTAGAGCGGTGGACATCCGCTTTATCAGTTAGCTCCCTCACAGTGATATTCTGAATACTCTTTTCTGTAAGCAGCTCCGCAAGCCCCTCTCGAAGGGCTTTTTTTGTTTTTCTGACACGCCTGTCCTCTTTTGCTTCAATATTCATAAGATGCACCCTTTTGCTGCCCGACACATTAGTGAAATTGTGTCCGTTTATAGACCATTTCATAGGATATTGATTGTTGCTATCCGTACATGTGTCTATTATAATACAAAATGTAGGCAAACGCAACATCCGTCGTTTGACTTGTAACGAATGCTCCGGGAGGTGCAGTTTGAAAAATCGAAAATTGCTTATTGTAGTAAGTATATTCCACGCAACCGTGAATACATTGTACTTAGTCAGGTTTTTTGGGGTTCTTCCACCCGAAGAAATCGTTCATGGATATGTAACGTGGTTTATGTCATTTGCATTACCCAATGCCGCCTTTACCTTGTTATCATGGCTTCTGGTTTATTCATTGCTGAAAAAGTTTGACACACTGGCAGTATTTGCAGGATTGCTAAATGCAGGAGGATGGATTCTCCACGCCTTAATCGGTTTAATGTTTGGCTTCTACTCGTCCTTGTGGGATACTTTGACATTTGGTACAATATTTGAAATCATTGTTTATATATACGGCTTATCACTCGCCGCATTTTATATCACCGTCTTTTGGAAATACATTAGGGAGGTATCCATAAAATGATAACATTATACTTTTCGGGAACAGGTAACACAAAATATGTTTCGGAATTATTCAGTCAAAAGATGGATGCTAAATGCTTTTCTATCGAAGAGGATGTTGACTTTTCTGCTGAAATAAGAACGCACGATACAATCGCCTTTTGTTACCCAATATACGGTTCAAGAGTTCCTCACATCATGAGAGCTTTTGTTCATAAACATAAAAGCGATATAATTGGCAAAAAGATTGTTATCCTCGCAACACAACAAGCATTTTCAGGAGACGGCGCAAGGGTCTTTGCAGATTTATTTGAGGATGGCAAAATAAAAGTCATTTATGCTGAGCACTTTAATATGCAGCAAAATATGGGAAATATCCCCGTATGGTCAGCATTGTTTACACCAAGCGAGAAATCCATGAAAAAAGAGAACCGGAAAACCGATGCAAAAATGAACATAGTCTGTTACAACATCAAAAACGGTATAGTGAAAAAACGTGGATTCAATAAGATTTCGGTGATTCTTGGTTACATACAAGGCAAGCCGTGGCAGAGAAAAACAAATGAAATCACCCCCACACGGCTTGAAAAGAAGGTGATTGGGAACTTGCGCATCCATGAAGATTGTAACGCTTGCAACTTGTGTGTAGATATTTGTCCTGCAAAAAACCTAGTATACCAAGCAAAGGAAATCGAGCACCTAAACAACTGCACAGTATGCTACCGCTGTGTCAATCGTTGCCCGCAAAAGGCAATAACGGTGTACATACACCGTGAACCTAAATGGCAGTATTTTCGGGATTAATTAACAACGGTAATAGATTTTAATCAAAGTTACCCTTGACACCACTTGATTAACTCTATATCCTCATTCAGAATCAAGAATTATATTTATAAATGAGGATATTAGTGTTATAATTACAACTCGAAGGTACAGAGTAGTTTTATTTATGAAGATTGGCATGGTATATGGTTAAAGAACTTGATGAACAGTATGATTCAACTCCACAAAGAATTTTGAAGATAGAACGGAGGTAAAATAATGATTCAGCAGATAGATAATCGAGAAGTTGTAACTGTTCTGGAAGCGATGCATAAATACTCTGAATATTTTATAGGCTTTGTTATTGTCGAACAAAACTTGAGAAACCCATATCAAGAGAAGGGGTATGTACTGTTCCTCGCAGATACATATGATGAAGGTTTAGATGAAAGCATGGATACGGACTTAGATATTAGTGTTTTAAGAGGTAGTTCTGTAGACGAGCCTGTAGAAGTCGGAGGACTTGAAGTTGTATGGAGATAATAGAACTGGATGAAAACGGACTTGCTTATGTCCTCATTTCAATAAAGCCAAGGGAAAGGCATATACACCGTCAAATCCCATTCAAACTGGACACAGCAGCCGGAATAACCACCATTAGCAAAAAGAGTTTGAAACAGTTAAGTTATGATGATGCATGGGTGAAGAACAACACAATAATTGGACCGATAAAAGAGGTGTCCAGTGCAGGCAGAGGATATGAGCCGGCATATTGTGTTGTTCTACCGATTTCGACAATACAAGGGAAATCGTTAAAAAATTGGCCTTTCTACATTAGACCGGAGGACGATAGAGATTATCGGAATCTGTTAGGAATAGATATTCTTTCACATTTCGATTTTTCATTCAATTATAGAAAAGGTTATGTGAAGATGAATCCTATACATGACTCATATATCGATTTCCCGATGTTGCCAAATCAAAGTATCGATGAACTGGAGGTTGATTAATAGCATTTCTCGACACCATTTTGGCAACTAAAGGCAGGAGATCTCATAATATCCCAATAATACTAGGCCGCAAGAAAAAGTCATGGATATCAGAAAAATATCCTTGCCACTTGCACAAAGGCATCTGCAAGTGGTTAAAAAGATAATTGTGTGTTATATGAGGTGTTTTCATTTGCTTCCAACGTTGCTGTAAGGTCCGGACCGGGGCGGTGCATTGCAAACCCTGTGAAGACGTTGTCGGTTATCCACATGTCTATTTCGTCCGGAGCGAGGATGACGGGCATTCTGTCGTGAAAGGGTTCAACCGAGTCGTTTGCTTCTGTAGTCAGGATGGTAAACGCGTCGTATTCGTTGCCGAAGGCATCGCGGAACGTGTTTGATATACCTGCCATGTACAGTGTGGTCTTACCCGGTTCGCGAAACAGGTACTTGTTTTTTGGCTTGCGTTTACCGCTGCGGGGAAGGTTAAGGCTGCCGTGGGGAAACCCGGGATAAAGAAAAGTGCTATCGTCGTCGGGTAAGCCGCTATTGTAGGACCATTCATAAAAACCGCTTGAGAATATAACGCAGCGCCGCTCTTTCAAGGGTCTGCGGAACATGTTTTTTTCCGAGGCGGTTTCGGAGCGGGTGTTGATAATTACACTTGAATTCTTCCAATGCGGAAAACCCCATTTCATGGTGACTATTTCAAAATTTGCCACCACAGGCACGATGGCTGACGGGAATATTTCTCCATGCGCAAGCTGACCGGAAGCAATCATATCATTCACGGTGCTTTGCGTGGCGAGGTTTTCGACACGGGAAATGTTGTCTATGTTTATGCGGTCTTTTGCCGCCTGAATATCATGCAATATTTGCAGTATATCGGCATAAGCCTCATCTTCTAATAAATATCTTCCACACATAACATCACCTGCCGTTTTCAACGGCACCCTCTTCGTGAAGAGGGCATAATTTGTTAAACAACTTTGCCGATTACTCTAAATCCGAAGTCGTCCAGTATTTCTATGTCGCTGTATATTGGGTTTAAGGAGCGCAGATATGCTCTGGTGCCGTCAGCGATCAATTTTTTGCAGTAGACATCGTCGGAGTAGGTGAAGATTCCTATTTCTCCGCTGTCTAAGACTTCTTGTTCTTTTACCCATATTACCTGACCGTCTTGCAGGAGCGGTTCCATACTGTCGCCGCTGACACGGAGCGCAAAGTCCACGGCGATGGGGACATAAGAGGGTGCTTCGATTTCTTCATAGCTGCTGCTGTCGAGGAAGTTTCCTGTACCTGCGGATACAGGGATATCGTATAAGCGAAGGATTCGGGGCACTTCACGGGGCGATTCGTTAGCCGGGTTACGTGTCGGGTCGCGGTGCAAATCACTGAGCGGCTCACGAGATTGACCGAAGCGGTTAGAATTGTTGCTGTTTTGGTAAGTTTCGCTCATCGGAGTGTCATCAAAGGAGTCGGCACCTCTTACGCCCAAGTCACCTTTTCCGGTTATTACCTTGTAAGCGCCAACGTGAAACAGTAAGTCTATGAATTCGCGTGCTTTTTGCCGTCCGCTCTTGTTAAGTCCGGCGTAAGGCCCTTTTGGGATGCCTGCGAATTGCCACAGTACGTCGTCAACATCGAGGATGTCGCAAAGCGCAATGAAGTTCGGGATGCTTGGCTGGGAGAGTTCTTTTTCCCAGTTGTATATGGTTTTGTCTTTTACTTCAAACCCATAGGTCGAGAGCTTGGCGGCCAGTGCTTTTTGTGTAAGCTTTTTGTTCTTACGAAGTTGGGAAAGAGTCGCGCCTAAATGAATTTTCAAACCTTGCCTCCTTTGTCATTCTGCGCGTAGTCGCAGAATCCATAAAATCGTCACTTAAATCACGCTGACGTGGGTTCTTTTCTCGATGAGGTTGATTTTCTATTATCTGCCACGATTCTTTATTTTTTTCTCTGGATCTACAGCTACCCGACTGGATTCTGCGACTGCGCGCAGAATGACGGAGAACCCACCTCGTGAACTGTATGAAAAAACTATACATTTTAACCTGATAGGTCAAAAATGCCGGTAAATTATTTGATGGATTCCTCTTTCTACATACGAAGTATATGTCCAGTATACAGAAAAAAAGACAAAAAGCAAGCAAAAAATAGCAAAAACCTTAAATTTTGTGCAATATGCCATATTGAAATCTTAAAATATAGGGATTATACTAAAGTCGGCTGAGGTATCAAGTTTTATGTATAGAAATGGATAGCGTAGAGTTTGTGATGGACAGGCAAATTGTATTAAGCGACTTAAACGCTTGTTATGCGTCAATCGAAATCGCGCGCGATCCGAATCTGCGCGGGAAACCCGTGGCTGTCTGCGGGTCGGTCGAGGAGCGGCATGGTATCATTTTAGCAAAATCCGATCTTGCAAAACAAGCAGGAATCAAAACAGGTATGGTGCGGTGGCAGGCAATGCTGCTTTGCCCGAATCTTATCACAGTCCCGCCGAACATAGAGTTATACAGGCGTGTGACAAACAGGGTGCGTGAGATATATTCCGACTACAGTAACCTGCGGGATGATTTTTCAATAGACGAGTCGTGGATAGATTTAACCGGGACTTGCCGTATAGGTAAAGAGGTACGCCTCGTACATGAGATAAGGGAAAGACTCAAGGCGGAGACAGGTCTGACCGCAAGTATGGGTCTGAGCTGGAACAGGATTTTTGCCAAGATTGGAAGTGACATAGCAGGTCCGGATGCTGTGGCGGAAATTACACGTGACAACATGAAGGATGTAGTCTGGCCGCTCCCCGCGGATGTTATGATGGGGGTCGGGCGCGCAACAAAGCGTAAACTCAATGACATGGGCATCGAAACGATAGGGGAGCTTGCCGCTGCAAATCCTGATTTTTTGAAACGCCGTTTCGGAAAAAACGGAACAGTTCTCTACGCATTTGCAAACGGCATAGATACCACGCCGATCAGAGCCGAGGGTACGGGTCCGCCGGTGAAGTCAATCGGCAATTCGACAACAACATCGCGAGATATGGTAAACGACGAGGATGTACGCATCGTTTTGATGACACTTGCAGAGAGTGTTGGAATGCGGCTTCGGGAGGAACGCTTCAAAGGTTATGTTGTGGAGTTTGCGCTGCGTACCACAGATTTGCGGTGGCTGATTCACCAACGCAAAATAAAACGCCCGACGAACACAACGTGGGACATTCTTGAAGTTGGCTTTCAGTTATATAAGGAAGTTCGCACGCTGCCGCTGCGCAGCATTGGCATTCGGGTGTCAACGCTTGTTTCCGCAGACGAACCGGAACAAATGAACCTTTTTGAAAACGAGATAAAAAACGATAATCAAAGAGCGATAGACAGGGCAGTAGACACAATTCGGGAAGCCTACGGATTCCACAGCATTCAAAGAGGTTTGACAAGGCTGGACGAAAAGCTGGGAACACTGAATGCGCGGGAAGAAAATGTGACATTCGCGAGGTTTTGATAATGCAACGTATATATGTGGATATATCAGTTGATTATAGTAAGGATGGGACGATGATGCCTGCTGCCATCAAGTGGGAGGACGGGTACAGGTATGAAATCGACAGGGTGCTCGATGTACGTCGTGCCGCATCCGCAGCGGGGAGCATGGGAGTTAGATACACTGTGCGGATAATGGGGCAGGAGCGGCGTTTGTTCTTTGAAGACACTTATTCCGAAACAGGAAAACCCCGTTGGTTTGTTGAAAGCGCGATCCCGAGTTCCTGATAGAATAATACAGGTCATATATCGTAAGTAAGGACTTGTGTGCATTAGTGTTGGCGGCGGAAATTTTTGAAAGGTAATGTGCATAAGTCCCACGATTAACACCCCAATGAAAGCAGATTTGATTGCTCTTAGGTATTTTGTGGTGTAAAATTAGTGTCAACTCACTTGAAATGGAGTTTACCATGATTTACACCTTAACCCGTTCAAAGCGAAAGACTGTTGCTCTGTATATACGTGACGGCGATATTGAGGTCCGTGCTCCTAATAGAATGCCTAAGCGTGAGATTGATAAATTCATTGCATCAAAGCAAAAGTGGATACTGGACAATATTAAGCTTCACAGGCAGCGGGAAAAGAGCCGTGAGAGGTTTAGCCTTGATTACGGGAGTACTGTGGTTTGTTGCGGGAAGCCGCGTTTAATTACAGCGATATCCGGGAAACGTATCGGTTTCGATGACGAGCAGATTTGTTTACCGGCGGATTTGTCGCCGGAAGTGGTTAAGCGTGCTTGTATAGAAGTTTGCAAATTGATTGCAAGACAGGATTTGACAGAGAAAACAGACGGTTTCGCCCGGCAGTTGTCGGTAACACCGGCTGCCGTGAAAATCAACAACGCAAAATCCCGGTGGGGGAGCTGCTCTTCCAAGAAAAACATAAATTATTCATGGCGGCTGATACTGGCGGACGATGAGGTTGTTGATTATGTAGTAGTTCACGAACTGGCGCATATGCTGGAGATGAACCACTCAAACAGATTTTGGGCAATCGTTGAGAGTATCTTACCCGACTACCGTGAACGGAGAAAAAGGTTGAAGGAGCTGCAACAACGCCTAAGCGGTGAGGATTGGGATTGACACTAGTCACGGGGTATTCCGGCACCGTCATTCTGCGCGTTAGTCGCAGAATCTATTGCAGTATGTAGATGTTCTCCCGTATATATAGCATCGTTGCGACGTGGATTCTGCGACTGGCGCGCAGAATGACGAGTGAGTTGACCTGTAGTCTGAGATTGAGGAAGATATAAAGAATTTTCATACGGAGTGCCGGTTTTATGAGTTATACGATAATTCATGTTGATATGGATGCTTTTTACGCGGCGGTTGAAGTTCGGGACAATCCCGAGCTTAAAGGCAAGCCGCTGATTATCGGCGCACTCCCGCATGAGCGAGGCGTTGTTGCGACATGCAGTTACGAGGCACGGAAGTTCGGTGTCCGCTCTGCTATGAGTATAAAAGAAGCATATCGGCGATGCCCGCATGGGGTATACATGCATCCGAACGGAGATAAATATGCGGCGGCTTCGGAAATTTTCCGTAAAATATGGCTGTCTTACACGGATTTAGTAGAATTTGTTTCTCTTGACGAGGGGTTTCTTGATGTTACGGGGTCTGCATATAATTTCGGTGGAGCAGCTAAAATCGGTCGGGCGATAAAAGAGCGGACAAAAGAAGAAACCGGGCTGACATGCTCGGTCGGTATCGGATATTCCATGATGTCGGCAAAGCTGGCAAGCGAGGAGAAAAAGCCCGATGGTTTTTTTGAAATACCCGATGCCGAGGCTCTAAGGAATCTCATAATTGACCGAAATGTGAGAATCTTATACGGTGTCGGTCCCAAAACAGCCGAAGCACTGCAAAGCCGGGGTATAAACACCGTCAGAAATCTGCTTGATAACAAAGAACGGGTATTGGAAGTGCTAGGAAATCACGGGCAGCACTTTATCAATCTGGCAGAGGGGAGAGACGACCGCAAGGTCACACCGTATTACGAAGGTGAAGCAAAATCAATAAGCAGGGAAACGACCTTTCAGCACGATATAACCGATTTCGACTATCTCAAAGATGCATTGCGGTTACTGGCAAAGGAATTGAGCTTGAATATAAGGTATGACGGTCTATATGCCCGCACGGTTACACTTAAAGTCAAATATAACAATATGAAATTGATAACCCGCTCCAAGAGCGGGGAGATAGTGAACCAGCCAAAAGATATATACGACATCGTCGCATCCTTGCTCGATACAGTGGACAAACGCCCGATACGCTTGATTGGCATCGGTTTGAGCGGCTTTGAAGAATCGGAGTACAGACAAATGACACTCGATGATATAGGAACAAAACGAGATATCGTAAAAGACGAAACCCTTGATAAAACCCTGCTCGAACTGCAACGCCGCTACGGCGGAGGAGTCATAAAAAGCGGCAACGAAATAATCGCCGAAAAACGCTTCCGGGAGGATGATGAGGGGTAAAGGGCTAAAATGGAACATAATGCGAAATTAACCGTCAAATCTAATAATACAGATTTTGACGGAGGTAGATATATGAAACGCATAACAATATTCCTTATTGCATTATTTGTCTTTACCACATTATTTGGAGGGATAACTGCTTCTGCGGATTCTTTTGTGATGCCGGAGCCGTTTATTCGTGAGTCGGAGGATGGAAGCAGGGTATTTGTGTTTAACCCGCACGCTGATGAGAATTTTCCTGCGATGGGGGTGTATAAAAACGCTGACCCGTTAGAGTTGATTTATGAAATAAGCTTGGGCTATATGGTTTTTGACAGAGACTTTCATTTTACCGATGATATGCGGAGTTTTGTTTTCGTTCCACAAGTTTCGCAGGATATTGGCGTTGAATTTTACAGAGACGGGATTTTGATGCACAGCTACAGGATCCCCAATCTTGTAGGAGACGGAAGACAAGTTCTATACAGTGTCAGCATGGCTTTCTGGTATGATTATGAAAGCAGAATATTTGACAGCGCAAGCAATACATTCACAATCACAACAGTAGATAATTTGACTTATTTATTCGATGCCATAACCGGTGAGGCTATTGAGGGAGAAATTATAATCACTGAAGAAGTCTGGTCACCATTTAACTTTATGGAAGAAGAATCGCCTATTGTTTATCCGATTGTCCTTAGTTCCGAAGATTTGGAGTTTGACCCTGCGGTGTATCTTGCTAATCAGAGCCCCATAAACTTACCTCTTGATGATGGATATGTTACGGATAGTTTTGAAGCCGATGAACCGCAACCGGATATGCCGCTAATAATCGGAATAGTTGTCATTAGTGCGGGAGCAGCAGCTGTGGCGGCAGGTTTGATAATATTGAAATGTAAAAAGAGTGCTTAGAGTTAAGCAAGTGGTGTCAAGGATATTTTTCTGATATCCTTGACTTTTTTTCTTGCGGTTTCGGAACATTTGCCGTGTCAAGGGCGGTGCGAAGCACCGTGAACGCAGTTCATCGAAGACCCTTG
>WRDH01000012.1 GCA_009783555.1 Oscillospiraceae bacterium | reverse complement strand
TAATTATACTCTGGGAGCGGAGTCAAGGTCGGTAGTATTTTATCCCCTTTTGTCTGCGGACACAGGGATAAAATCTCCACACTTCCCTTGACTCGTAAAGTCCCGATAAAACAGCATGAATCGTCTTGAAAGTTAGGGGCTACACAGATATACCACCGCCTCAAAAATCGTTGCTTACACAAAAGAAAAACAACAAAAAACGCACCTTGTAACATCAATATTAAGCTATATACAAACAGCGACTATACCGTTTTTGATATAGTCGCCGTTGATGCAAGGTTAAGCCTTATTTTTTTGTGGGAAAACGTGTATAAATCGTGTATGCGCTATTCTTAGTGTCTGCAACCCATTGCAACTACAGGCTTCTGAAAAATCTGGTCGGAGTGGAGAGACTCGAACTCTCGGCCTCATGGTCCCAAACCACGCACGCTACCAACTGCGCCACACCCCGATTTTCACATACAAATTCAGTAAACCTTGGACAGTTTACCACATACTCAAACGAATTTCCATATATTTTATTTTAAATAGAATGCTACAGCAACTGCCCGTACCTTCTGATATAAACCTTCTTGAACACCGTCACCAGCAGTGTGTACATTGCGATGGTCAGGAGCAGCCATGGGAAAAACGCTAACGGCAGAGCGGCGAGACCCAGAGTTGTGCCCAGGGTTGTGAAGGGGATTATTGTTAGAGCGGCTATTCCGGAGAATGAGATTAATATCAGGGGGAGGGATGCGCGGCTTTGGATGAAGGGGATTTTCGGGGTGCGCAGCATGTGGATTACAAATGTTTGTGTCCACATTGATTCCACGAACCAGCCTGCGTGGAATACCGCAATAAACGCTGTTTGCAATGTGGGGTCGGTTATCTGGTGGTACATCTGCCCGTTTGCCACTGTGGGACAAATGACAAAGTATAATAAGGCGAATGTAGACATATCGAATACCGAGCTTGTCGGGCCTATCCAGAGCATGAACTTACTGATCGAGGATGCATCCCATTTTCTCGGGACAGCGAGGAACTCTTTATCGACGTTATCCCACGGGATTGAGGAGCAGCTAAAGTCGTAAATCAGGTTCAACAAAAGAAGATGGATCGGGAGCATAGGCAAAAAGGGTAAAAACGCGCTTGCTACGAGGACTGAGAACATGTTTCCGAAATTTGAACTTGCTGTTATCTTAATATACTTTATCATATTTGCGTAAGTTTTACGTCCTTCGATGATGCCTTTTTCCAGTACCATTAAATCCTTTTCGAGCAAGATAACATCTGCCGATTCTTTTGCGATATCAACGGCTGTATCCACTGAAATGCCGACATCGGATGCTTTCATAGCAGCTGCATCATTAATACCGTCACCCATATAACCAACATCATGTCCGCGGTCCCGCAAGACGGTTATGACCCGCGCTTTCTGCTGAGGTGACAGCTTTGAAAAAACGCTGACTTTTTCCGCAGCTTTTCCCAGTTCCTCATCACTCATGCTATCAAGGTCAGAGCCGAGCAGGATTTGTTTTGCCGGTATTCCCACCTGACGGCAGACATGGCGTGTCACTTTCTCGTTGTCACCGGTCAGGATTTTCACACTTACACCGTTTTCATTTAGTGCTTTAATTGCTGCGGCGGTTGATTCCTTTGGCGGGTCTAAAAACGCAAGATACCCCATAAGCACCATATCGGATTCATCAGCAGGTGAAAAAACACCGACAGGAGAGGGGTTTGTTTTTTGAGCAAGAGCAATAACCCGCATACCATCTTCATTTAGATCATTGACCTTGCTCAGTATAAGTGTGCGTACATCATCATTAAGAGGAACGACCTGCCCGTTATCTTCGGCAAAGGTGCAAACCTCAAGCATTTCTTCAACCGCACCCTTTGTTATCATCTGTGTTTTATCCTGTGTGGGGTAATTTGCAACAACAACACTCATGCGGCGACGCTCAAAATCAAACGGGATTTCGTCTATCTTTATGTATCTTTCTGTAAGATCACGAAGGTCTACCACATCATTTTCTTCTTCATGTGTGCGGTCGATAATGGAATTATCCATGAGGTTTTTCAAACCGGTTTGATAATAGCTGTTTAGAAAAGCATGGCGCAAGACCCGTGCATCTTTTTCTCCATGAATGTTCATGTGATACTGCAGGACGACTTTGTCTTGTGTCAATGTCCCGGTTTTGTCAGTGCAAAGAATGTTCATTGAACCGAGATTTTGGATTGAGTTCAGGTTCTTTATAATAGTCTTTTCCCTTGACATTGCCATTGCGCCTTTTGCAAGGCAGGTGGTTACAATCATTGGAAGCATCTCAGGCGTTAAACCGACCGCAACAGAAAGGGCAAACAATACAGCCTGCATCCAGTCCCCTTTTGTAAAGCCGTTGACAAACAGAACAATCGGCACCATAACAAGCATGAAACGTATGAGCAGCCACGATACGGAGTTAACGCCCTTCTCAAAGCTTGTTCTGACGTGCTTGTCACCGAGGGTTTTCGCTATTTCACCAAAAATAGTGTCGTCACCCGTAGCAATGACAACACCGGAAGCACTACCGCTAACAACATTGGTGCCCATAAACGCAAGGTTGGGAATCTCTGTCAGCTCATCAGCGTTTTTTTGCGTGTCTGCTATTTTCTCGACTGCGACACTTTCTCCGGTGAGTGCAGATTGACTTAAAAACAGGTCTTTTGCACGAATAATCCTTACATCAGCCGGTATCATGTCACCTGCCGCTAAATGGACAATATCACCAACAACAACGTCTTCCAGCGGGATTTCCTCATTTTCTTTTCCTAACCGCTTTACATTTGTTGTTACTTTTATCATTTTCAGCAAACTCTCGGCGGCGTTTCCGCTTCTTGTTTCCTGCACAAACCTGAGAACCCCGGAAAGAAGAACCATAACAACAATTATTATGACTGTAGCGTAGTTTGCTTGTCCGGGAGCTGCTGAAATAATATCGGTGAAAACTGATACTATCGCAAGACTTAAGAGGATAAGTGTGAATGGGCTGGCAAATGATTCAAACAGGCGTTTGAAGAGTGGTATCTTTTTTCCGTGAGTTACTTTATTGTCACCATATCTATCTCTGAAATCTTCAACAAGGTCTTCGTCTATTCCATCAGGAGAAGAACCAATCATGGTAAAAACCGTGTCAATATCAGACACGGCGGACTTCTGCAACCGTTTCCGGACATCATTGCGCCGCTTAATCTGCTCGGGTGTCATTTTCGTAGTTGCCCGGGTTGCATCTTTTTTTTGTGTTACGTTATTTTTAGAACTATCTTTTTTCTGCATAGTACAAACCTCAAAAATAGTTAAGAGTTAACCGGTTGTCCTTTCATATTCTTTAGGAGAACTCTTCTCTTTTTTCTTTCTTGGCTTGTATTTTTTTAACTGATCTTCTCTTTGGTAAGCTTTATGGAGAGCAGTATAGAAGCCTGCATCAATTTCGTAGAGGACTCCTTCTCTTATTCTGAACCTCCAGTTGCCGGAGGGGGTACCGGGGGTGTTTATACGGGTGTCCGCTCCATAACCGAGCAGGTCTTGGATTGGCACAACTATTATTGATGAGCGCGTCATAAATAACGTGTGCATCCACGCTTTTAAAACACCGCAGTTTGGCCCGCCGACTGTCCAGTCGCCTTGAAAGTTTGTATAAAAAAGCACTCTTTCACGCTCTTCGGGGTCAAGACTAAAAAGCCATGCCAGCATTGTAGTGTTATCGTGAGTGCCTGTATATGCAACGGACTCTTCGGGTAAGTTGTGCGGCATATGGACGCCCTCGTCATCAAAAGCAAACTGCAAGACACGCATACATCGAAATCCGGTGTCGCTTATTAGCTGCACGACATCTTTACCGATGAATCCCAAATCCTCTGCAATTACAGACAATGACAGCTTTCCAAGTGACCTTTCCAGTGCTCTGAACAGTTCTATTCCGGGACCTTTTGTCCACTTACCTCTTTTTGCTGTTTTAGCACCCCCCGGTATGCGCCAATAGCTTTCAAACCCTCTGAAATGATCCAAACGAACCACATCATATCTCCTGAGCGAAGCTCTTAAACGGTTTATCCACCATCTATACTTATCCTTTTTCATCAAATCCCAATTATATATGGGATTGCCCCAACGCTGCCCGGTGGGCGAAAAATAATCCGGTGGCACTCCGCCTATTGATTCTAACTTCCCGTCAGCACCGGCATTAAATAATTCCCGTCTGCTCCAAACTTCCGCACTATCATCCGCCAGATAAATCGGCATATCGCCAATTATGGATATACCCCTCTCTGCTGCATAAGTCCGGAGCGTTTCCCACTGCACATAAAAAAGCCATTGCACAAATTTATGGAACTCGATATCCTCACCATGTTCTTTGCGGTATTCACTCAAAACCTTCTCATCGTGGCTGCGAAGCCCCTCATCCTCCCACTGATACCATGCTTGCAAGTCATTGAAATGCTTTAGTGATATAAAGAGAGCGTACTCATCAAGCCAAAAAGGATTATACTCTTTATAAGCAGCATCATGCTGACGCGACCGACGTGAAAAAGCAATCCTCAAAAGATGCAACTGCTTATTCCGAATAATCTCATACTCAATATAAGAATCACTCATATCAAGCATCCGTTCAGCTAACTCATCCTCAGTAATAAGCCCCATAGTAAGCAGCATCCTAGGATCTATCAACATAGGCTCCCCCGCAAAAGCTGACAAACAACTATACGGAGAACTGCAATACATTCTAGCTTGCTCAACAGGCAGCACCTGCCATGCGTGAAATCCGGCACTTACAAGAAAGTCGATAAACTCATAAGCCTCCGCTCCCATAACCCCGATACCAAAAGGACCGTGGAGTGAGGGGAGTGGCATCAAAACACCGGAAGAACGTGGGAACTTACGTTTAAGTAACATAAAATAACCTCATTTATAAAATACTATTCACCATCTACGAACCATTGGTATGCCACCAATTTTTAGCTAACTGTTTTGCAATATGATGCCTGTGCGCAGTGGGGCTTTGGGGTTGTAAATTGCAATTTCTTCACGCGGAACCATGGACGGTGTAGCGCCGTCAGTGTGCACAGGACGTGCACTCCTGGCGGTAGGGAATTGTAATTTACAACCCCAAAGTCCCGCAAGCACCTTCCCAAGCCCAACAAGCACCCATCAATCAAACATGCCATATTTCTTTCGCATACTTCTTTATTACCTCGTCGCTTGAGAAGCAGCCTGAATGAGCAATGTTCATTGCGGCCATTTGTGACCACGTTTCGGTGTCCTTATACAAAGCGGAGGCCTCTTTTTGTGCCTTTATATACGAGTCGAAGTCTTTTAGGACGAAATACTCATCGTTGTGAGTCTGCAAAGAGTCGAAGATGTAGGGGAAATCCGCTCTTAGCGCATCTCTCCAGTCGGAGTTGATAAAATCATGTACTATCCGCTTGAGCCTTGTATGGCGTGAGAGGAACTCGCGGCTGTTGTAACTCTGATTTCTTTGCAGCTCAAAGACTTCGGGAACAGTTAGACCGAATGAAATATAATTACCCTTGCCCACAGCCTCGAAAATCTCAATATTAGCACCGTCGTATGTACCAATAGTTACCGCACCGTTCATCATAAACTTCATGTTACCTGTACCTGAAGCCTCTTTACCTGCGGTTGAAATCTGTTCGCTCAAATCTGTTGCCGGGAAAATCTTTTCTGCAAGCGAAACACGATAGTTCTCCAGGAAGACTACTTTTATCAAATCCTTGACACGCGGGTCGTTGTTGATCTTGTCACCCAGTACAGAAGTGAACTTAATGATTTCTTTGGCAAAATGGTAGCTCGGAGCAGCCTTGCCTGCAAGAATGAAAGTCCTTGGTACAAAATCGATGTTCGGATTGTCGAGAATATCGAAGTACATATTTGCGATGTTAAGCAGCAGAAGCAGTTGACGTTTATATGCATGAATCCGTTTTACCTGAACATCAAAGATAGAATCGGGATTTACGACAATCTCGTTGTGTTCCTTAATATACTCTGCCAGTTGTATTTTCTTCTCACGTTTAATCTCGCGCAATTTTTCAAGGAACGCCTTATCACGTACTGCGCCCTTATCATCCAGAAGACTAAGCTTTAGGGGCTCTTTAATCCAGCTATCTCCGATTGTCTTTGAAATGAGATCGCTAAGCTGCGGGTTTGCTTTGTTGACCCATCTTCTGTGTGCAATACCGTTTGTCATGTTCGTGAAACGTTCGGGGAAAACCTCGTAAAAGTCGCGGAACAAGTCTTCTTTGAGTATTTGACTATGTACCTTCGCAACTCCGTTGATGGCGTGGCTGCCGACAAGTGCAAGATATGCCATAGCAATCGAACCGTTTTGTATAATTGACATTCTCGAGACTCTTCCCATATCGCCGTGAAATCTTTGGTTGAGTTGTTCGCACCAACGTCTGTTGATTTCGCAGACGATCATGTATATACGGGGAAGCAGCTCCGAGAAAGAACTCTCCGACCAACGCTCCAAAGCTTCCGGCATTACCGTGTGGTTTGTAAAGGAGATGGTTTTTACTGTCACTTCCCACGCATCGTCCCAACCCAGACCTTCTTCGTCCATCAGAAGACGCATAAGCTCCGGTACCGCAAGCGCAGGATGCGTGTCATTGATGTGGACGGAAACAAAATCAGCCATGTTTTTTATGCCGCCGAAGTTCTTTTTGTAATGCGTCAATATGCTGGTTAAGCCTGCCGATACAAAGAAGTATTGTTGCTTTAGCCTTAGCATCTGGTTCTGGTAGTTTGAATCATCGGGGTATAGAACTTCGGATATTGCTTCCGCAGAATACTTACGGGAAACGGCACTCAGATAGTCGCCGCTTGAGAATTGACCGTAGTCAAATTGCTGTATTGCTTCCGCACCCCATAATCTCAAAGTGTTAACAGTCCCGCTCTCATGACCGGGTATCGGGATGTCGTATGGCATGGCGATAACGGATTCGTAGTTTTCGTGGGTGAATACCATCCGGTCATTAACCATTTCTTCCTTAATGTTGCCATAGTATTTAACAAGCACCGCTTTATGTGGTTTTTTAATCTCCCAAACGGATTCGATTTTCAACCAGTTATCGGGCATTTCGACCTGATATCCGTCGACTATTTTTTGCTCAAATAATCCATATTTGTAGCGGATCGTACATCCGTTTCCGGGGATACCGAGAAACGCAAGAGAGTCCAGGAAACATGCGGCAAGCCTGCCAAGCCCCCCGTTGCCAAGCCCCGGGTCAAGCTCTACATTATATATTTTCTGCGGGTCAAGTCCGAGATCTGTAAGTGATTTATTGCAAACATCTTTAAGCCCGAGCGACATGATGTTGCGCTCAAGCATCGGACCGAGCAGAAACTCAAGTGAGAAGTAAAACACTTGCTTTTTCTTTTCCTTTTTGTCAAAAAGGATGTTGCTCTTTGTCCACTGCTTCATTATCTGGTCTCTGATCAATGACGAAAGCGCAATGTAGCAGTCGTCGGCAGTAGCATCTTCAATCGTTATTCCTCTTACGACCTCAAGCTTATCAAGAAACAACATGGAAAACACCTTGGGGTCCTTATAGTCAAGCTGTAAAGATTTGCCTTTTTTTCTTCTCTCTATCATGTTAATGAACATTCCTTTCGTTTTTGTCAGACACAAATCGTGCATCAATTGTGGTTTCTGTCAAGGGAGCAATTGGCACATATTGAATATGTTATTTGGATTTATCCAAATAGTATATTCCTGCTTCATTAGATTTAATGATTATGTCATCGGCTTTTGCTCCTTTTAGGAGGTCGAAGTTAAATTCATGTCCGGTGATTCTTCGATCGACGTCTGAAACGTTTACCGCGACCATTACACGCTTGCTGCCTTCTCCTCTTGTAAATGCAAAGAGTCCGTCCCGCGCTTCAATAAGAGTATATTCACCGTTTTTGAATGCGTTTTGCATTGTTCTTATGTACGCAAGTCTTTTGTAGTAGGTAAGAAGGTCGTTATCCTCGTTCCCCCAAGGGTAGCAAACTCTGTTGAAGGGGTCTGCGCCGCCTTCCATTCCTGCTTCGTCACCATAATATAAGCACGGTACACCCGGCAATGTGAACTGCAGTGCCGCAGCGAGCTTGAGCCGTTTTTTAGCGAGATTCAGCTCATTTTCGGATAGCTTGAAGTGTGACATCTCAAGCTTGGTGCCGGGGTAATCCGCACCGCTAAGCACTGATAGAATACGCATTGTATCGTGTGTCCCTACTATATTCATCAGTGAATCGAGAACATGCTTCGGGTAATTTTTGCAAAGAGCCGCCATTGTATATGCAAGTGTCGCCACATTCCCGTCTTTGACACATGCGATTATCGCATCCTTTAACGGGTAGTTTGTGACGGAGCTCAGTTGCCCGCCGAGGAAATAACGTCGTCTGTAGCTGTAGGCGATTTTGTGTGATGCATCTTCCCAAACCTCTCCTGCAATAAAGACGTTTTTGTTTTCTCTTCTCATCGCCTGACATAGAGGATCGAGTAATATATCCGGAACTTCGTCAACTACGTCAAGTCTCCAACCGGAAATACCTTTTTTCATCCAGTGCGCTATGACACCATCTTTACCGCAGAGAAAGTCTCTGTATTTTTTATTTTGCTTATTAAGAGAAGGAAGTAACTCAATTCCCCACCATGCCTCGTATGTGCCGTCGTCATTAAACATAAACCAGTCACGATATGGGGAATGGCGGCTTTGATAAGCTCCTACACTGTTGTACTTACCATATCTGTTAAAATAGATACTGTCGCTGCCGACATGGTTAAAAACACCGTCGAGGATTACCTTCATGCCGAATTTGCTTGCCTTTTTGCAGAGCTCTTCAAGTGCTTCATCCCCGCCGAATGCCTCATCGACTTTCATAAAGTCGCCGGTGTCATATTTATGGTTTGAATCAGCTTCAAAAACCGGACTTAAATATATACATGTAACGCCAAGTTCTTGAAGATACGGCAGTTTTTCTATAATTCCATACAAATTACCGCCAAAGAAATCGTTGTTTTTTACAATGCCCTTTTCATCGGGGAGGAAATACGGGCAACCACCCCAGTCGTTTCTTTGTACGGCATTGGGTCCGAGCCTTACTGTACCGTCGCCGCGGAATCTGTCCACGACAATATGATATATTGTGCCTCCCCATATCCAGTCAGGTTGTGCCGCATCCAAGTTGTAAACTGTGACTTGAAATGCACCGCCTTCATGTTCGGGGACAGTAAAGGAAGCACCCCACGCGTAATCGCACACGAAATAATACCAGTACAATCCTGCTTTTTCAAAGCTGACATCCAGCTTATATACATCATAAGCACCTGTCGCACAGACGTATTCCATGGCGGATTCATTCGATGCAGAACCATCAAGATAAACTCCGACGCGGGGGTTTTTTGACTCACCCCTACGCAATTTTATTTGAAGCGTAAGCTTCCCCGGTGCCTCTACAGCACCGCCCGGACTTCTGAAATAAATGTCACTCTCGTCAAAAATATACAATATCAGGATTACTCCTTTGTTAATTTAATTGAACATCATCCGCCGCTGCGCGTCACCTTCTTCTCAAAGAAGGCAATACTACTATTTAATATATGCAATTTGTCATTTACTCTTCCAACTCTCTATACAAACTACTATAGGCTTTCACCGAATGGTCCCAACTGAAGTCGGAGTTCATTGCGGCTTTTACCAGATTTGTCCAGTCTTTTTGGTGATTTGTGTACAAGTCAAGTGTTGCAACTATTGTGTCTAATAACGCATGGGAGGTGTAGTCTTCAAATACGAAGCCGTTACCGTCTCCGTGACGGCAGTCTTGTATTGTATCACCGAGTCCGCCTGTTTTTCGGATTACCGGGATTGTTCCATACCTGCAGGCTATCATTTGAGCGAGTCCGCATGGTTCGCTGCGTGACGGCATAAGCAGGACATCAGAACCGGCATATAGCATAGTGGCGGTGTGAGGGTTAAAGGCAATACTGACAGCAACCTTGTCCGGATTGCTGAATGCTTTTTCTTCAAAGAAGTATTCATAGGCGGGATCTCCTGTGCCCAGCAATATAAACTGGACATCCAGCTTAAGAAGGTCATCGAGCATGTATGTAATCAGGTCAATCCCTTTATGCGATACCAGCCGTGAAACTACGCATATAATCATTGTACGGGATGCTTTCGGCAGGTTGAAAAATGTTTGCAGCTTCTTTTTGTTTGCTGCTTTCCCTTTGAGATTTTCTGTAGAATATGTATTTTTACCGAGAAACGGGTCTGTCGAAGGATCATATGTAGAGGTGTCAATGCCGTTAATTATGCCGCTGAGCTTATATGCGTTTTCTCTGATTATCGGTTCAAGCCCGTAGCCGCCGTCTATTTGTATTTCTGCTGCATAGGAGGGGCTGACTGTTGTAAATCTGTCTACGCAGATGATTGCGCCTTTCATAAGGTTTATACAGTTATTGTACCAGACAATGTCTTTGTCCTCTTCGGATAACTCAAACACATCGTACAGGATATAGCCCGGCATTTGTCCCTGGTATTCCATGTTGTGTATTGTAAGTACCGTTCTGATTTTTCCGTATTTTTCGTAGAAATGTGTTTTCAGGTAAATTGGCACAAGAGCCGCTTGCCAGTCATGTGCGTGTATGACATCGGGAACGAATTTTGAGATATCGATAACTGCGAATACCGCCTTGCAGAAAAACGCGAATCTTTCACCGTCGTCTACATATCCGTATGCGTTCTCCCTGTCAAAATAATGCCTGTTATCGACAAAATAATATGTAACTCCATCGTGTGAGAGTTCATATATGCCGCAATACTGCGTCCGCCAGGCAAGCTGAATTTCGGTAGCTCCGAGAAACTTCATTTGAGGTTCGTACTTATCGCGGAATTTTGCGTACAGCGGCGTAACCACGCGTACGTCAAGTGATTTATCGCTTTGTGCAAGCACGCTTGCGAGTGCTCCTGCAACTTGCCCCATTCCGCCTGTGGCAAGAAAAGGCACAGCTTCCGATACTGCGTTGAGAATCTTCATTTTCTTTTTCCTAGGCATTGTAAAAACCTCCAGTTTTTAATTAAGTTAAAATCTTTTCCTAAATTACTCTTCCTCGTTCGATGTAAACCGGGTATGTTCTGTAGCCCATCATGCTCCGGTTTTCGGAAATTAATACGGAGTTGTCGGTGATTATACAATCAAGTGTTGCATTTTTTTCTACTACCGTGTCGTCTTGGAGTACACAGTTTTTTATGACCGCTCCTTGCGCTATCTTTACATTACGGCATATTGTACTGTTTATAACCGTGCCGTCGATTTGGCAGCCATCGGCTACCAGCGAGTTTTTGATTTCGGCGTTCTTTCCATATTTTGCGGGTAATGAATCCCTGCGGTTGGTAAATATCTGTCTGCCTTCAAAGTCAAATAATGCGTTTCTGTTATCCACGTCCATGATATCAAGGTTGTAGTGGAAAAATGTTTCGACCGAGCATATATGTGCGGAGTATCCTTTGAATTCGTAGGAATTTACATCTAAACGGTCGAGTGCATTTGCAAGCAACACTCTTGAGAAACGGAGCATTCCGCAGTTCTTCTCGCCTGCGGTCAGTTGAATGAAATGGCGCTTGTGCATAATATATGCGCCGAGCGATACGTTTATGGTTCCGGCGTTTGGAGGTGCAAGCCCTACGCCGCTGACTCTTCCGTTTTCTGTCAAATCAAAGGATACGGTGTTTTCGCGCTCTCCCGGTGTGATTTTCTTTTTTGTGTATACTGCCGTTATATCTGCGCCGCTTTTTTTATGTGCTTCAAATGCTTTTCTGTAGTCCATGTTATATACGATGCTGCTGTCGGCAAGGACCAGAAATTCCGTTTTTTGTTCTGCAAGATGTTCCGCAGCTCTCTGCAGAGGTCCGTCGAGTTCGTTGTTAACACTTCGGCGATCGTCTGCGTAATATGGCGGAAAAAACATTACGCCGCCGGATTTACGAGCCAAATCCCAGTCTTTACCCATACCGATGTGACCTATGAGAGACTGGTAATGACTGTTGAGTATCATTCCTATAGAATAGATTTTTGAGTTAACCATATTAGAAAGCATAAAGTCTACAAGGCGGTATCTGCCTGCATAGCGTGCCGCCGAGAGTGTTCTTACCGGACATCCGTCACCGGCTCGGTCGGGATGAGGGTCGGAAAGGCATAATCCTATCACTTCTTCCTCCTCCTTTCGGTTACTTTTTTCTTAAAGACAGTTCCTCTTGAGTAGACGTTAAGCTTACCGCCGATTTCGCGGGATTCTCCGGCAATGGTATCTTCGGACACCACGGTTTCTTCATCAAGGATTGAATAGTTGACGGTAGCGTTTTTGCATATGCGTGCGTTTTCCATGATAACGCTGTCTTTTACAACCGCGCCTTCTTCCACCACAACCCCTACCGATAATATACTGTTTTCAACACTTCCGTATATCTCACAGCCTTCTGTTATCAGGGTGTTTTTTATACTGCCTGTCGGCGAGATAAAATGCGGCGGTCTGCCTTCGGATCTTGAAAGAATGTGCCAGTCCTCAAAACCGAGGTGCAAATCGTCGAGCAAATCCATATTTGCCTGCCATAGGCTTTCTTCCGTTCCGACATCCTTCCAATAGCCGTCGAAGCGGTACGCGAAAAGCCGAAGACCGTCACGCAGCATAGCTGGAAGCACATCGCCTCCGAAGTCGTGAGATGAGTCGGTGTCAATTTCGTCATTATTGAGATACTCTCTTAATGTACGCCAGTTAAATATGTATATTCCCATTGATGCAAGATTGTTTTTTGGTTTATCGGGTTTTTCTTCAAATTCGATAACGCTGTCGTCGGATGCCGTGTTTAAGATGCCGAAACGGTTTGCGTCTTTAAGCGGCACTTCGATGACGGCAATTGTACAGTCGGCGTTTACACTCTTGTGGTAGTCGAGCATTGTTCTGTAGTTCATTTTGTATACGTGGTCGGCAGCAAGTATCAGCACGTATTCCGGAGCGAAGGATTCGATAAAGTTTTGGTTTTGAAAGACCGCGTTTGCAGTTCCACTGTACCAAGCGGTGCTGCCGGGCTTGCTGTGCGGAGGCAGGATTGAAACCCCTCCGTGCAGTAAGTCGAGATCCCAGTGTTGTCCTTTGCCGATGTATTCATGTAATAATAATGGTTGGTATTGAGTCATTATTCCGACCGTGTCGATTCCGGAGCGGACACAGTTCGTGAGCGGGAAGTCAATTATCCTGTACTTTCCGCCAAATGTGACTGCCGGCTTCGCGACTTGCTCGGTCAGGGATTTGAGTCTCGACCCTCTCCCGCCCGCAAGAAGCATCGCAATACATTCCTTTCGCTCGGAAATTCTCATTTAATCAATCCTTTCGTTTCAAACATACCATTGCCAAAGGTGGTGATTTCATTGAAATGCTGTAGTTGTAGCCGTGCATCGGAATTTCTTCTGCTTTTATTTCTCTTCTGTTTCTGTTGTCCCACCCCCCGTATTCGGCTAAATCAGAATTAAATACTTCCTTATAAATACCGTCCTCAGGTACGCCTATTCTGTAATCGTCCCTTATAACAGGCGCAAAATTAATCAGAGAGATAATGCTTTTGCCTTTTTTATCCTTTCGTATGAATGCTATTGTGTTCTGGTCGCGGTCACCGGCACTAATCCAACTAAAGCCGTCCCATGAGAAGTCTATTTCCCATAGTGCAGGATTTCTTTTATAGAAGGAATTCAGGTGCTTTACATAGTTTTTTAAGTTGTTGTGCATCGGGTATTCAAGCAGCAGCCAATCAAGTCCCGTGTCGGTGTCCCATTCTCTGAACTGTCCGAACTCTGCACCCATGAAGGTGAGTTTTTTGCCGGGATGGGTTATCATGTATCCGAGAAATACACGGAGTCCCGCAAATTTCATTTCGTAGTCGCCGGGCATTTTATTAAGAAGTGATTTTTTTCCATGGACGACCTCGTCATGAGATATCGGCAGGACAAAATTTTCGGAAAACGCATATATGAATGAGAATGTTATTTTGTTGTGTATGCCTCGTCTGTATAACGGGTCGACTTCGACATATTCAAGCATGTCGTTCATCCAACCCATGTTCCATTTGTAATTAAATCCGAGTCCACCGTCATGTATGGGTTTTGTGACGAGCGGCCATGCTGTGGATTCTTCCGCTATCATCATTGCTTGCGGAAATTTCTCAAATACTGCTTTATTCATTTTTTGAATAAATGCAATCGCATCGAGGTTTTCATTACCGCCGTTTGTGTTTGGAGTCCATTCCCCGGCTTTTCTACCATAATCGAGATACAGCATGGAACTGACGGCATCAACCCTTAGCCCGTCGGCATGGTACAAGTCCAACCAGAAAATCGCGTTTGAAACGAGAAAGGATTGAACTTCGGTTCTGCCGTAGTCAAAACAGCGGGTGCCCCATTCCCGGTTTTCTATGCGATCTTCGCCGTGGCATTCGTAGAGCGGACCGCCGTCAAAGTTGATGAGCCCGTGTTCGTCTTTCGGGAAATGTGACGGTACCCAATCGAGGATAACGCCTACATCAGCCTGATGGCAAAGATCTATAAATTGCATAAATTCATGCGGATTGCCATAACGCGTTGTCGGCGCGTAATATCCGCATACCTGATATCCCCATGAGCCGCCGAAGGGGTGCTCCATAACCGGCATTATTTCAATATGGGTGTAGTTCATTTCTTTAACGTATGGAATAAGGCGGTTTGCCAGCTCTGTGTAATTGAATGCTTGCCCGTCGGTATCCCTCATCCATGATCCGAGATGTACTTCGTAAATGTTCATTGGGTAGTCGAGGTTTTTACGTTTACCGATTTTTTTCTGCCATTTGCTGTCACCCCACTGATACCCGTTGATGTCAAAGACAATGGATGCAGTTTTTCCTTCTGTTTCGGAGCAAAACGCATATGGGTCTGCTTTTAATACGCCGCCGTCATTGCCGGATGTTATTGCGTATTTATAACGCTGATATTGCATGGCTCCGTCGACGGTGATTTCCCATACGCCGCCGTCTGAAATGCGCTTCATTTTCATCTCTTCTTCGCCCCAATTGTTAAAGTCGCCGACAAGATGTACGGTCTTTGCTTTTGGAGCCCATGTCCGAAATACTGCGATTTTTGTTTTTGTGTCAAAGTGACATCCGAGAAACTCGTAGGCACGATAGTTTGTGCCCTGATGAAATAAATAAACCGGCAGCTCGTTTTTTACTTCTTTATTTGCCATTGTCCACCTCGATTATATAGTTTCGTACTTTGTGGTTATTATCATGTTTCACGGTTCTCGCTCAGCGAGGAGTGGAACGATATCATTAAATCAATATATAATAACCGCTAGTGGTTATTATACATTATAATGGTGTATAAAATTATGAACAGAAATTAAACTCTGTTATTATTAAAATACATATGATATAATGATTGCAAAACAATCATTATTCTGGTAGGTATAGCTATGGAAAAAGACATAACTCTTGATAGCAATATTCTCGTTATCGATGATAGTACGCTTGTTTTGACGGTTGTAACTAATATTCTCGGTGAGCTGTATAATATCAGTACCGCGCAGTCGGCGACTGAAGCATATTCATTGATGGGTCAAATGATTCCGGATCTTATATTGCTGGACTTGGAAATGCCTGAAATCAACGGTTTTGATTTTATGCAAAAAATCAAAGCCAGCCCCAAATGGAAAGACATTCCCGTCTTATTCCTGACAGGAATTGCAGATCGTGAAAAAGAAGAGTATGCACTGGAGTTGGGAGCTGCCGAGTATCTTCTCAAGCCTATTGTTGATGGGATTTTGCTAAAGAGAGTACATTTCCATCTTGAACTGCATCACTTTAAGAAAAAGATGAACGAGCTTGTTGAGTCGAAGACGGAAGAACTGATACAGACCCGGAAAGAGCTTGAATCTGTTGTTGATACTGCAAAAAAAGATATACTGGTCAAGTCTTCATTTCTTGCCAGCATGAGCCATGAAATCAGAACTCCCATGAACAGTATAATGGGGTTTTCCGAGATAGCTCTGGACACTGAGCCTAATCCCGAGACCAGAGGATATATACAGAGAATTAAAGAGAGTACAATACTTCTTCTCAGGGTTATCAACGATATTTTAGATCTTTCTAAAATTGAAGCAGGCAAAATGGATATGGAATACATTTCCTTCGGCGTGAACAGTGTTATAAACAGTTGCCAAACGATGATTTCTCAGCAATTAAACGAAAAAGGAATAAAGTTTGCTATTCATGTTGATGAGCAGTTACGGGATATGCAATTATTGGGAGATCCCGTCAGACTCTATCAAGCAGTTCTTAATCTTCTTTCCAACTCCGCGAAATTTACGCAAAAAGGCACAGTGACACTCTCTGCGCTGCTGATGAGCACCGATAAGGAGGAGGCAGTTGTGCGTTTTGTTGTTGAAGACAGCGGCATAGGCATGACTAACGAGCAGTTGGAGTTTTCGTTTGAACCCTTTGCTCAGATTAATACCGATTTGACCCGCCCGAATGCCGGGACAGGACTTGGTCTACCGATTACAAAAAGCATTGTTGAGATAATGGGCGGCAAATTGTTTGCAGTCAGCCAGCTTGGCGTCGGCAGCAAGTTCACTATTGAAATTAAATTTACCATAACCGATACGGAAAGCCTGTTTGACGATATTTTCGGAGATGTTATTTCGGATAATGTTGAAAGACCGCACTTTGAGGGTGAAGTTTTAGTTTGTGAAGATAACAGATTGAATCAACATGTCATAATGGAGCATCTGGGCCGCGTCGGTCTGGAATGTGAGATTGCCGAAAATGGCTTAGAGGGTGTAAAAATCGTTATGGAGCGTATGAAAAAGAATCAAAAACCCTTTGATTTGATTTTGATGGATATGCAAATGCCTATAATGGACGGTATTGAAGCAGCGGCAAGGATAAATGCCCTTGGTGTAGGCACTCCGATTGTTGCATTAACTGCAAACGTAATGACAACGGATCTTCAAAACTACAGAAGAAGCGGACTGATGGACTGTATCGGAAAGCCGTTTCAAACTTGGGACCTGTGGCGATGTTTGCTCAGTTTCCTGATACCTGTCAGCAAGTCCAAGGTAAACAAAAAGACAATCAACAAAAAAGATAATGAACTGCTCATTAGATTACAACTCAATTTCCCGGACGAAAATAAAAATAGAATTAGTGAATTAAAAGAAGCATTAACTACAAATGATTTTAAACAAGCCAGGTTATTGGCGCATACACTAAAAAGCAATGCGGGGCTGATAAGAGAGCATAGGCTTCAAGAGCTTGCGGCAATAGTGGAGAAAATGGTCGAGGAAAATAAAGTAGATGATATAGCCCCTCACCTTAATCATCTTGAAAGTGAGCTTAAGATGGTTTTGGACAGACTCAAGATTATCAATACTGCTCTGGCGGCTGAAAATGAGGATAAGAAACCGGGACGCAGTGAAAAAAGTGCATCTTCAGGGTCGGCTGACTCAGCTTCTGCGGATAAAAAACGCATACTTATTGTTGATGATGAAAAAAGCAATATTATCGCTCTTATTCATTTTCTTAGAGATGAGTTCAGTATATTCGTAACCAGAGACAGCAGAGACGCACTGTCGATGGCGGAAACCCATGTACCGGAGGTTATACTGCTTGATTTACTCATGCCTGAAATGGATGGTTATGAAGTGCTCGCCGCTCTGAAGGATTCCGACATAACCCGCGACATCCCCGTAATTCTGGTGTCAGGTCTCGACGGTTCGGACGCAATAACAAAAGGCTCAGAGCTGGGTGCCGCCGGGTATATATCAAAACCCTTTGAATCCGACACAGTGAAAGCAAGAATAAAAGAGGTCCTCACCGCAGGTGACGGGTGATTTGCAGACCTCAAAAATGAATATTATGTAAATTATCACACCGGTTCATAAAATATTTACAATATTTATGATATTATATGCAGAAATATTGTATGAATTTGGCATGCTTAAATGAATTTTTGGGAAGGATTCGTGTGATGTTTGACATTAGGCGACGAGCTGTCTACTCCAAAATTGTCGATAAGCTTATTGCGAAAAAGCCGCGGTGGCGCGGCAGAGCAGTGGCTTTGTTGATGAGCGTGCTAATCGTTTTGCAAATGCTCGTACCTTTTCCGTGGGGGTTTGCCGGAACCCGGGCAGAGCAGACAGACGAAAATGAGTTGTGGATGCATCCTCGCATAGAATTTGACGGAGCAAATATCTACGATGGCGTCGGCATACCGCTCAGCGCAATGATGAATGCAGTATACGAGTTTACACTTAACACGGGTCAATTTCCAATAGAGGTTTCACTTCCGGATGTTCTTAAAGCGGTGACGGGCGAGTATAGTGCCGTCGCCTTTGACGTTTACGGGGAGTTTTTGTCCGGAGTGAAGGTAATTGTTGATGAAGACGGGGTTATCAAAGTATATTTTGAACCGGATGCAGAAAATGCCGAAGGTGACGCAAACGCTGATAACGCAGCGGGTATCGACGTGGACATTGTTGCAGAAGATTGCTGCGAGTCGTGTGCCGATGATAACGGTTCAATTGAGCCTGATATGACTGATTTAGATAGTAGTGCAGGTGGAAATCCCGCGGAATCGAGCGGAGATGCAGCCGGAAATAACGGAAATTCCACAGAAAATCCGACCAATGAGGCACCCGGAAATGCGGCAAACGGTTCAAGCGAACCTGCGTATAATGATGCATATAGCGCGGATAAATACACAAGTACAGGGCTGGATGCAAAGGACGCGGCGTCTTCAAAAACAGACACAATGCCACCGGATTCTGAACAAAGCGGAGATAGCGAAGATGGTATCAGAAAGAGCAAGTCCGGCAGTTCGATATCAATGTTTGGCAATGCAGGTGCACTCACAGCGAGCGCATTTTATAGCGGAGCAGACGGAGAACAAATAAGAATCGAATTTGAGATTCCCGTACACTTTGACATAGACAATTTACCGCCGATGCCGGAGCCTGTCTTCAATGAGGACACGGAAGAATGGGAAGAAGCGGAGCCTTGGCTTGTCGATGTGTTCCACACCGTTTTGGAAGACGATGAGTACGTCGGCGAGTTCGTGACGGTGGAAGTGCTGCCGGGCGAGTTTGAGTTGAGCTTTGCGGCGATGGATGATGGTGTTTTGTTTGATGATGATGCGGAGTTTTATGCCGAGGGTTCCAGGTTTTTTATGGGAATTATCGATTGGAATGATAACGGGTGGACATATCCATGGGATACAGAAGGGCGCAGACCGGATTATAAAGACTTTGAGCTTACCCTTTATTTTGAAATTCCCGGCAGAGAATCTGAGGAACTTACCGCACAGCATCTTGTTGATTGGGGTTGGGTTAAAGTACTGCCTGCCGAAGATACACCTGCTGCATTTGAGACAGCACTTGAAGAAGCACTAAAGAATGCACAAGAGATGATTAATACTCCTATCCCGACTTTCAGCGGGCTCAGGTCAAATTTCTGGACGTATGCCTACTCGGGTTTGCCAACGAGCTTGCGCGAGATTATCGGTTATGAGGAAGATACCGACCCTGCGAAACCGATATATGCAACAGAGACAGTTGGGATTACCTATTCCTTTAAGATGAAGGACACCTCTTTTGAAAGTGATTATATTATTGCGGATTTATCACCATCCATTGGTGTAGGTTATATCAATACCCGTAGAGAGGTATTTACGTTTACAAAAGAGTGGAAGGATGCCAATAATAAACACTTAACCAGAGTCGGTTGGGATGAACTCAGTGCAAACCTTAATTTCAGCAGATTGTCCGGGGATGATACTGTGCAATTAGGGACGCTGGCTGATTTCAGTGAAAACATTATTCCGGATGTGACCATTACCTATAATATTCCGGCGATGCCCACTCCGCCTGAGCTGCCCAATCCGGCTTCAAACAGATGGACTATAACTATTTCGGATATTCCCATGTTTGATTCCGATGGTACACAGTTCCATTATTTTGTTAACGAAAACAATGATTTAAGCATCGCAGGCGGGCATAATGTGCCGGCACCATATGATACTGTAAGATATGTGGCTTCTTATGAGAATGTGGGAGCCTCCGCCGAGGATATTGAAAGGTGCTTCAATCAAGGTGTTATAATCAACAGGCTTACAGACGAAGTGGGATTTGATGCCCGGAAGGTTTGGCAAGATGACAATGCTCCTGCAAGCACTCGTCCGAGGGGCAGCTTTCAGCTAAACCGTTATCCGAATACCCCGGGGATGAGCTACAGGACAGCATCGGTTGTTTCGGGATTTGAAATTGAAATTGACAGAAGCGAAAATGAAGTTGTAATAGATTTCAGCGGTATTCCGGGATATCCGTTGCCGCGTTTTGACAGCGAAGGTCAAGAGTATGTTTATTTTGTAAGAGAACTTATTACAAGTCCGGGTTTTTACAGAAGCTTTCCCGTTTACAGCAGCAGCTCACCTTTTTTTGTTCCCGATAACGCATTAAGCATAGACGGCACACTTTTTAATGGAGGTACGTTAAATAACCGCCGTGTCGGCTCGGCTGGCGTGTCGGTGACAAAGAGATGGGAAGCCGCCGCACGTCAGAGCATGAACGCATCTATTACCGTGCGAGTGGAGCGAAGACTGTCTGCAATGCTTCCGCACAGACCGGAAGCGAGTACATGGGAGTGGGTCACCGACTATGAATTATCCGGTTTTCGTGCTGAAGTTATGGAGCTGACCCATTCATTTGGTAATCTTCCGAAATTTGACGGTCAGGGACGTGAGTATGAATACCGTATATCAGAGGTTGCAGTAACTATAGATGAGGATAAAGTTGATGTGCCAAAGGACCAGCTAAATCCGGTAATTACATTTGATGACGGGTATGTTTACAGGATGGGCAAGAGTACCACCAGCACTGAGCTAAATGATGAAGGTACACCGATTGCAAACACGCGCATAACCAACACCTTAATCGGTGAGAGTGAAGTAAGGATTAGGAAAACCTGGAATGGGACGCATCCGAATAATCCTCAAGGCACAGTACGTTTTGTCGTGACCCGCGCAGATGGGGGGCAAATTAACTGGATTGACCCGAATCTTAAAATATCAATGGATAATAGCGGTACGGTCACGACCAGACCAACCAGCACATCAAATCCGACCTTAACAACTAACCAGTTATTTATTGATGTGCCTGATGCGGGGCAAGCGGGCGGGGATGCCGGCGGTTGGCTTGTTATATCAGGTCTTCCCCGATATGATGAGCGGGGTCGTGAAATTGTTTATGTTGTCAGAGAAGTTGCTAAAACCGGGTATCATAACTCATTTCAATTCAGATTCTATGATAGATTAAACCCGAGGGTTGGTGTAACCGAGGCTGATTTCACCAACACACCGGCAGGGGAATCAGGCCGTTATGTAACCGTTCATAAGGAATGGGCTGATGACGGAGACCTTGCCTGCCGAGGCAATGTCGTCATGGAATTGTATCATGTCGGTGTCGGTGGCTCCGTTACTTATGTAAGCAGTGCAACGTTAACCAGAGGAAATGATTGGATGGCGTTTATGCGCCTTTCCCATAAAATCCAAGTGCCAATTATGGATGCAGACAATGAACCAACCAGTGATTATATAGAGGTAGAAGACCAGAATTACAATAATTATTTTGTAAGGGAGCGTCATGTTGTACGCGGGACTGTCGCTAACCCTGTTAATTATCTTGTGCAGTATAATCAAGATAATCCGGCAGCGTTTCCATACTTGTCTTTAGGCACTGCTTACGGTACACGACTCGGTGCGCTAAAGACTGATGCGCATTTTTATGATGTATTCGCTAAAGCGGGATTTACAACCGGCTCCGCGCTTAATACAAGTTTAGGTATTCCGGATGCATATGTCGCTACCACGTCTTACCGCACGTCTTATACGTTCAGAAATGTCCGCACCGGCGAGGTAGAAATAGACATTAGGAAAAATTGGAATGACGCTTTGCACCACGAGAGGGTACCGCAGCAGGTTCAAATTGAGATACACCGCCGCTTAAATTACACCAACGCATATGATGAGGATGTTTGGCATCGGCCGAATGAAGACGACAAAGGGAATCTGATTTCGGATACGATGTTTAACGGGATAATCCTGTTACAATGGAATGCGAGTAATCCATCGTCGCTGCAGTGGAACAGTACGAGTGTGCCGGAGTTCCCCGGGCTTACGCTTCCAAAGTATAGTCCTGACGGTGTGCTGTACATATACCGCGTTACAGAGACATATGTGCATGAGATGGCTGAAAACGGAACCAGAATCCCCGGAAGGTCACATATAGTGTCGGGCGGTTCATATGTGCTTTCCGACGGGCATCGATATTCCGCAAGTGTTGTCAGAACGAGGACTGATTTCGGCGACCATCGTCCGGGACAGACAGAACCGAGAGCTGACGAATACTCATATACGGTGACAAACCAGCGTTCGGAGACGATAAACTTTGCGGTATATAAGCTGTGGCATGATGTGGCTCGTGTTGCGTCTTACGGAGGTGAAGTTTACGGAGGTGTTGCAGGCGTAGATTTCGACCCGCGTATGGAGGCTTACCGCCGTCCCGATATCTTCCTGACTCTTTACCAAACAATTGATGATAAAACTTCGGAGGTGGAGCGATTTGTAGGGCGTACATGGTCAACGACAGGCTTATATAACGAATATTACTGGAAATGCACATTTGAATCGTTAGAACGATATACATCTTCAGGAGTTGAGATATTCTATTCGGTAGTTGAAGGTATGCCAAACAGACCCGGCAGTGATTATGTCACCGAGTACTGGGAACTGATAGCACCGGCGGTTGTACCTAACCCGTGGATAAGACCATCGCCTGTATCAGTGGTTCCGTTGCTTAACCATGTTACTGATAAGGCGGTATATAAAGTGCCGGTTCATGATTCGGATGTTCCTTCTACTAATGGTCACTTTGAACGTAAATTTACTGTCACAGCAGAAGGGCAACCCGGAAGCGTAGGCAACGGCGGTATTATCGTTAACAGGCGTGAGGCTACCCGTTCTATGTCCGGCTATAAGGTATGGAAAAATGTTCCGAGCGATACGTTGCCTGCCGGCTTTCCTACGATTGAGTTTGCGCTTATGCAACGCGACGACAACAGTTTGCCTGTATGGCAGCGTGTATTGGGATTTTCAAATGTAACTCTCCATAATGGAAATACTTCATTTGCATTCGGTGCCGGCGGTGCCGCTATGGAGAAATATGACGAGTTCGGTGTATATATCAGATACCGTGCAGAGGAAGTCAGTCAGACGCCCGGCGGATATAAAGACCCTGTATATAATGATTACTTGATGGAAGTCACCAATGAGTATGATGTAAGCACAGAGGCACAAACAGTTACGGTGTCTGTCACGAAAACCTGGAACTATGCTCCTTTCACTTTGGCACAGATGACTGAGTTGAATCCTGTCGCTAAGATTGAGTTATGGCGTGTTATGACCACCGGTGCAGGTGAGTTTTGGAATGGTAATGGTGCAAATACATCCGTGATTGGCGGAAATGACATAAGAAACACAGAGATAAAAGTTGGCGAGATAGAAATAAGATTTAACCAACAAGGTGTGATTCAAACGTTCTCGGCGGCTAATTTAGGGTTTGATTTACCGGAGGATGAAGAGGATCTTACAAAATTAGGAAAATTGCTCAGAATCGGGTATAACGGTCAACCGTACCGATATTTCCTGAGAGAATCTTTAGACGGGTATACATTCATTCCCGGTCCTCCTAACCATACGGTATTTCCGGGTACTCCGCCTCTCCCGCCGAATATTCCGCGTGTCCCCACTACCGCAACATTCCATTATGACCTTGCAACCAACAGATATGACGGGTTTAGCAGTGATATAGGTGTAAACAACAGCTTAGTGAGTCTGGGCGGCACCAAGGATTGGGTAGATAGCACCAATCTGTTTGGTACAAGACCAAACGGCGGGTTTTTATATGCAAACGGAGATACATCATTGGATAGTCCGCCGAGCGTGACACTAAGAGTGTACCGAGCAATTGCGGGAAACGCGCCGAATTCAATCCTACCGGGTACATTCCAGGAAATAACGAACTCCGTTGATATTGTTTGGACAAAAACTGCAGGGAATGATAACAGGTGGGGTTATGTTGTTAATGCGGGTACATCACAAGCGATTCCGGTCGGCGTCGCACCGGGTGGACCGGGAACGGCATCCGGGGCAACTCTTTATCGCTTCTCGCTTACAGGTGTTGAGTTTATATACTTTGTCGAAGAAGTCAGTGTTAATCATCACTATCAAGTACCTGTGCTTACAGGCGGCGCAGCTATACCGTCTGCAATGATCGGCAACGGTCTTGTGACATCGACGGCTGCAGGAAACTTGCGAGTGATGGCGACGGGAGGTACGAACAAGGTTGCAAGCTTCCGAAATACACTTCGCACGACCACTGTACCCGTGACTAAGGCTTGGGAAAGACAAGCTGCCGCAGGGTCAGTGCCGATGAGTCTCGAAAATCCGTCTGAGCTGGAGATGATGATACCTCCGAGCATTACGCTCCGGTTACAGTACAGGGAAATGTATGAAGGCACTGTTTACAAAGATTGGGACTTCTTTAATCAACCCGGAACCGGAACTCCCGGTACTCCATATACTATTGAACGCAATCGGGCAGAGATAATCAGCGCATTACGGGCATCCGGAACACATCAAATGACAATAACATTCAATAATCCTCTATTACCGCAATATGGTAATGCTCCGGATATCATCAGGGAGTACCGCTTTATTGAGACACGTATTGGCGACAGGGATGTTACGGCAGGTTCCGCAGGCGGCTTTATTGTTGCCGGCAATGATGGCAGTGCACTTACACCGGTAATAAATGCGGCTGTGACTATTCCGTTGACTATCCGCAAAGTGTGGGAAGACGATAACAACCGTGATGGTACGCGACCGTCTTCAATCACGTTCCGGATTACACGCGACAATAATTCGCTTCAGTTCATGGATGTTGTTATGACCACAACCGCCAATATGACGGAGCGCACGGTTTATGTACCGCAATTTATGGCGGATGGAGTTACATCGAGCACGTACACAGTTGAGGAACTCATCGGCGATGTAGTATCGAGGATGGAGTATGATTTGCTTGAGGCAGCGATTCCGGCAGGGTCATTCATTATTGCTGCTCCGAATGGAACGCTTTTGGATGGCTCGATGGTTTATCAGTTTACAAACAAGAACAATCAAAGAAAGATAGATTTAACCGTGTCAAAAAACTGGTCGGATGCCGATATTGACACAAGCATAGGAGCGCCGCATCGTGAGCTTATACGTCCGGAAGATGATTTAATATATGTGACGATACAACGAAGCCCTGATGGCATCAACTGGGCAGATATGACCGCAGAGCAGCTCGGAAACGGTCAAGTACCGACGGTACCGCTGAATGTATCAAACGAGTCGCCGTGGACACAGACGCACACATGGACGGGACTGACCGCACGGCATGATCAGGGAGAGTATTTCCACTACCGTGTGAGGGAAACAAATAGTTCCGGCACGGTGACGAAAATGCATGCTTATACGGCGACGTATCGCATAGGAAGTACAGGAACCTTCTATACAACCCCGGTATCGGTGACAGAGCTTAACACTGCTGCGGTGACTGAGAATGGCATCGTAAAAAATGTTGCGAGAATCGAACTCGAAAACAAGCTTGACACGGTCAGGCTGGATGTTGAAAAGGTATGGCGCAATTCAGCCACGGGTGTATTTTCGAGTACATACAACAATCAATTCGCACCAACTGCTCCCGTGACTGTAAAGCTGTATTACCGTCTCGCAAATGGTGACGGTCAGTGGATTGCGGCGACAGGCATCAATAGTGAACGGACAATTACAGGAGCACCATGGACAGCTAATTTTACAGGTCTGCCTAAGGTAAATAATTTAGGTATTACATATCAATATACCGTGAGAGAAGTGTCGATAGGCGGGATGCCATTCAATACCGGTGAGTCTCCATATAGCTTCTCAACATCTGTAACCGACCCTGTGGGTAATCCGTCTGCTACTGCGCCATATGTTAAAGCAACAGTTGGAAACACCTTACAGACGCGTGCCAATATCACAGTAAATAAGATATGGGACGATAACAACAATCAAGACGGCAGAAGACCGGAATATGTGACAGTACGCTTGATAAGAGATATGGGTGTTGTTGGGCAGGAAATAATATCGGCACCCGTGACATTGAGAGAATCCAACTACTGGTCGTATACATTTGAGAATTTACCTATGTACAGGCGGGATGGGACAACCCCAAGTTCTTACCATGTGGCAGAAACGTCGATACTGCATTACCATCCTGCGGATTTCGTGATTGGCACGGGTATTTCAGCATCGGGGACTGCGGGCAGTGGAGCGTTTTTGAATATGTGGGTGAGCGGTTCGGTCGGGACAGCTACAGTGGTAAACATCACCAACAGATACACTCCACAGGTTATGAATATAACGGCAGAAAAGGTATGGGTTGATCAATACCCTTATTATGATACACGCCCGAACTCGGTGAAGTTACGGTTGTTAGTTACAGATGGTTTGGGTAACACAACGGTGGTTTCCGGATTGGGGATTACTAACCCTGCAATCGTTGATGCAGATAACTTGTGGAGCGCAGAGTGGAACAATCTTCCGCTATTGCACAACATAGGAGGTACAAGCACACAGGCGACCGCGACACGGGGGATTACCCATCCATTGATATATACCGTTGTTGAGCTTAATGAGAACGACGAGGTTGGACCGATTACAAGTTACCACAAGCCGACTATAGTATATTCAGGCGGCAACAGTACCGCTGCGGGTATAAAAGGCAATATCGCAACTCCGTCAGATTCTTACACTGCAACAGTGACGAATACTTGTCAAACACTTAGCAGCATCACAGTAAACAAGATATGGAATGACGGAACGCCAACAGGCAACAATCCGTTTGCAAAGACCGCAGCAGTGGAAGTAATGCTGTATTATCGCCTTGCAGTACCAGAGTCATCGGAATGGACATCAAGAAATGTTACACGGCAGCTAACCTCAGAAAATCAATGGACTGCAACGTTTACAAATCTGCCAAGACAGAACTATGCCGGGATAGCATATCAGTATACCGTACGTGAAATCAAAATAGGTAATGTAGATACCGCCGGAAGCGTTTTTCCGCTCAGTTATCAGAGCAGTGAGGGAACGGTTAATGCCATGGAAGGTCCGGTGTACGGCATAACGGTCACGAATACACTTCAAACGCGTGGCAATATTACAGTTACAAAAGAATGGGATGATGATGAAAACCAAGACGGTTTGAGACCCGAGTTTGTGCGGGTACGGCTTATAAAGGATATGAATACCACAGAGGAGATTGTTTCCGGTTATGTGGAACTAAGAGCTCCAAGCTGGTCGCACACATTTACAAATCTGCCAAGATACAGAGCAAACGGCGAAGAGCACACTGTATACCATGTGCAGGAAGAAATTGTTACACATTATGATGAACCGGTTTATCAGATAGACAAGATAGACAGCGGAGTATTCTCGTACATGCCTGCAACCGGCGGCGCATCCCCGGGCAACAGAGTTAGCCCTGCTGTTACTTTCGAGAATCATCCGGGCAATGTAACCGTAACGGTCAAAAATTCTTATGAGCCGAAAACCATGAATATAACGGCACAAAAGTTTTGGACTGAGTTCGGGGATTATCCGACACGTCCTGCATCAATACATCTGCGGCTGTACGCGACGACAAATTCCGATGGAATCACAGACAGGATTCATATAAGAGACTTTGGACCTATTTCGGCACCGTCATGGACATATACATTGAGTAATTTACCGATTAATAGTAACGAACTAGGTACTGACACTGAAAGGGGTAATTCACAGTTACTATATTACACAATTGTCGAAGTTGGAGTGGCAGGTTATACAACTTCGTACACATATGAGTTAGCAGGCGGCACACCTGCTGAAAGTATTAGTGGTAGTATTGATGCTATACCACAGACACATTTGGCATTTGCTACCAACACTCTGGATACAGTGAATGTTACTGTAAATAAGGCGTGGAATGACAGGATGTCGGGCAACAATCCGCTTGCAAAGACTGCTCCGGTTAGGGTTGAATTGTTATACCGCCTTGCCGTTACCGGTCAAACAGGCGGTTGGATAGAAACGGGTGTTATGCAGGAGCTTACCTTAAATAATCAGTGGACAGGAAGGTTTGATAATCTGCCTGTGCGAAACAGTGCCGGTACTGCTTTTGAGTATACTGTGCGTGAAATCAGTATTGACAACGTTAATGTTACTGATAACGTATTTCCGCTAAGCTATCAGAGCACCGCAAGTGCAGTTAATGCTGCGGTTAACCCGTTGGACAGCATTACAATCACCAATACTCTGGTGACTCGCAATGATATAACTGTCCGAAAAGAGTGGAATGACAGCAACAATCAAGACGGCATCAGACCGGCATCGGTTCAAGTTCGCCTAATAATGAATATGAATGTCGCCGGACAGGAAATCATCTCCGAACCAATGACGCTAAATGCAGCTAACGGTTGGACACATACGTTTACAAATCTGCCAAGGTATAATGATACCGGTGGCGAGAACACCTACCGTGTGATAGAAGTGCCGCTCACCGTTGTTCCAAGCTACAGTCCTGCCGCCTATCGTGTTGGTTCGGTGACAGGGTTCACCAATAATGCCGGTACAGGTGTGGCTACCGGTCAGCCTGTGAGCGCACGTGTACAGAATTTAGACAATACAGCTTCTGCGACTGTTGTAACAGTGCAGAACAGCTACACACCCAGATCGATGAGCCTTACAGCCGAGAAGCTCTGGAACGACCAAAACAACCTTTACGATACACGACCCGATTCGATACGTTTGCAATTGTATGTAACTGCAAATCCGGATGGTGTGACGGGTGGAGCTGCGGTTGGAAGCCCTGTGACCGTAATACCTACAGGGTCGACATGGACACATACATGGAATAGTTTGCCGGTTATGAGAAACACGGGAGGTTCTGTCACGGTACCGGGTACAAGTGTTCCGCTGTATTACTCTGTTGTGGAGCTTGGCTCAAATACATCAACTGTCAACGGATACTCGGCGGGATATGTATACACTCCAACGGGAAGCAATGGTGCTGTGGGTTCATCAAGTAGGGGCATTAGAGGAAGCATTAGCGATGATACTAATACAGCGCATTCCGTAACAATTACAAATAATCTCGACACAGTAAGTGTTACGGTCAGGAAGCAGTGGGGAGATTTTGGTGACTTATATCGTCTGAGACCCGAGCATTTGACGTTTACTTTACAAAGAAGAATCGGTACGGCAGCTTTTGAAAATGTGGTGAACTCGACAACATCTCCGGCTCCCGTAACACAAAATATGATATCTGACAGAAGAGGGCCCTTACGGTCAGACCCGCTTGCTTTGGATGTACAAGAGTTAGTATTTACCGGTTTGCCGCGGTTTGATTCGAATGGTAATCCATGGGATTACAGGGTTATTGAAACAGGTGCGAGCGGTGTGGGGATTACCAATCCATTTTCTCCGAATACCGGGAATCCTACCGGAGGTACTATAGGAAATACCAACTCTTCGTATTATACATTCAGATCATCTACCGTGCCTATTGCGGGAGGTTTCAGAACAACGGTCATTAACGAAGTTGTTATGGAAAAGATAGCGATATCAGGCATAAAAACCTGGAACGATGGTAATAACAGGTTTGGTTTCAGACCGAATAATTTGGAACTGAATGTTTACTACGATGCGGGAACTTATTGGGCACCGGTGGCAAAAAGTGACTATGATGTAGTGTGGGTTAGAAATGGTAATGTATGGTCATATACTATCAGAGGTCACGGGCTTACTAAGTATGAACCCGGCACGGACAAACTCAGGGAATTTGCCGTGCAAGAAGTATTGCCGTCTACGTTACAAAATTTTTATAATATGGCTGCTATTATTCCACCGGCTGCACCCCCACCGGTACTGCCTGTGCCGGAAAACAGTACCACAGGTCAACGAAATCCAAATAACGACAACGGATATATCATTAACGCTAACTTCACCAACAGCCTGAAGTCCGATGAAATAACATCTTTGTCGGTGCATAAGGATACGGATTTCGGACCGAAAGCACCGCTTGAGAATGCACCGAGATTTACATTTGAAGTGTATTTCTCACTAAATGAAATAACCGATCCGGAGACACAAGGTACACTGCTCACGAACCATGATTATCACGTGATTGTCGGGAAGTATGCCGGCGATGAAAGTGTGCTGACTCCACTTAACATAGAGCAAATTACAAGTGATGGCAAAATCGAGATTGCCGCAGGGGAGAGTTTTGTTATTCGAGATTTACCTCAAGGGATGTACTTCTACATCGTGGAAGATGAGCATCATGAATTCGGGTTAAAAGAAGGTTCTGTCATGAATGGTCGATTAGGGCGCGCTTCAAGTATAGACCCGCTTGCGGATTTGCCTCCAACTTTGCTTGACGTAGAGAACGTAGCTATCAGGGTAGTCTCGATAGTAAACACAACTCCGAATGAAGGTATTTCGCAAAATGGAGGTTCTCAAGCACCGTCCCGCCGTACCAATGCGGGAGGCACTGTAACTGTTGAAGAGAATGGTGGTCAGATGTACACGGGAGCAGATGGCGTTGAGGGTATACCTGATGCTCTTGCCGTTAGATGGGAGCCTGAAGGCTTCTGGACGGTTGGAGGTCATTTCACCATCCGGTATATTGATTTTGGCGAAACCGAGGAGCAGTCGATTACGGTCACTGATTATTTAAATCCGGACGGCACGCCAAAAACGTTGGAAGAACTTTTAAGTTCTGCCGATAATCCGGAAGGATTGCGTAGATTTATTAGTGCGGGTGCTCGTTTACACATTACACCAAATGGTGCTGTGAGACTGGTGCTTAGTCATCTTGCTGAGGGTATGCCGCGTTCCGTTACTGTCGAAGTTCGTTTTGTACCGACACTTGCGGTAAACAACGTAACTGTTGATGAATCCGGCTCTAAAATCGGTGGTAATGTCATGGTCATCGGGCGTGATGGTTTTGATGAAGGCAATCTTAAAATCTGCAGCGATGGTGTGCCTGCTTTGGGCGGCAAGCCTTATGTATCTCAATCGGTTTATGGTATTCCCATAGAAGGTTTTACTACCGATTGGTCGCATATTGCCGTACGCAACTTAAATGAGCTTGATTGTGTATATGTTCTTCTTGAGCCGTGTGAGGACGGGTACTTTACAGCACAATTATCGACTACAATTGCCGGCGTGGAAGAAATTGTTGAAAAAACCGGCAGGATTACAAGAGGCAGCGTCTTAATAGAGTTTGACGGTCTTCCGGTGCCCTTGCAGGTGGATTTGCGGTTTATTCCTATAAACTTTGCTGATGATTCTAATACTTCGGAAGGCACTGGCACCGGCACCGGTGGTCTGCCGCAAACAGGCGTAGTATCAATGCTTTGGATACTGGTACTCGGCTTAATGACCTCAATCGTTGCAACTGCAGCAGTATTGATAGTTATACGTCGGCAGAGCGTGAAGGATAAGAGATAACAAATTGTCAGGAGAACCGTCCCCCTGACAATTTGTAAAGATTTTACATAGATTTTACACACACCTGTATTTGGTTTTTACTTCCGCCGTTTATTATGTGCGTAACATAATAATGGAGGAAGAAAATGAAAAAATCAATAGCTTTGATTCTAGTCTGTACTCTCGCACTATTCTTATTCGCAGCATGTGATGACGGCTCATCGGAAGCACCGGCATACGGAAATCCATCCCAAGATACACCCGCTCAAGATACACCCGCTCAAGATGCACCCGCCCAAGACACATCAAATTTCGATAACAGAAGAGAAATAATAGTTGTATCGCGTGAGAGCGGTTCCGGAACACGCGGTGCTTTTGTCGAGCTGACAGGTGTCGAAGTCAGTGCAGATGGTAACACAACAGACATGACCAGCCCGGAAGCTGTTATCGGAAACAATACCAATGCGATTATGACAAATGTTTCCGGTGATTTATATGCAATTGGATACATCTCTACAGGTTCTATAGACAACTCGATTAAAGCGGTAAATATCGACGGAGTTGAGCCTACACCGGCAAATATATTGGCGGGTAACTATAAAATAGCCCGTCCGTTTATTGTTGTAACGATGGATGGACTTTCGCCTGTCGCACAAGACTTTTTAAGCTTTATAATGTCACAAGAGGGTCAGGAAATCGTTGCCGACCGTTACATCCCCGTAGATCAAAGCGCACCTGCCTTTGAATCCAACCGTGCAACAGGAACAGTTGTAGTCGGTGGCTCGACATCAGTATCTCCGGTTGTAGAAAGACTTGCAGAAGCGTATCAGGAAATAAATACAGGTGCAAATATCGAAGTTCATGCGACAGGCTCGGGCGCGGGAATAACCGGTGCAATCGATGGTGTCGTAGATATCGGTATGTCAAGCCGCAATATAAGAGACAGCGAAATGGAGAATCTTTATCAGCAAATCACGATTGCAATGGACGGTATCGCAGTTATTGTCAATAACGACAATCCGCTGACAAATCTCACAATGGAAGAAGTGAGAGAAATCTTCACCGGTGAAAAGACAAGGTGGTCAGATGTTCATTAGATAGTATCTGACAGCACAGCAACATCGCCGTGCAAAAGATTCAGGACGCCAAATCCTGAATCTTGCGGTGATTAGATAAAGAAAAATACAAAAGGAAAAACATAAGTGAAGAAACAGTTAATAGAATCTGTAATGAAATATATTTTTATGCTTGCAGCAACCGTATCAATACTTGCTGTAGCTTTGATTTGCGCATTCTTGTTTATTAACGGTGTGCCGGCAATGCATGAAATAGGTTTCTTTAACTTCCTGCTGGGAAGGGTCTGGGCTCCTTCGGATACACCGCAGGTTTTCGGAATATTCCCTATGATACTTGGAAGCATCTATATCACAGCAGGAGCGATAATAGTAGGTGTTCCGATCGGTGTACTGACTGCAATTTTTATGGCTAAGTTTTGCCCGCCTATTTTATACAGATACTTAAAGCCGGCAACTCAACTTCTTGCGGGAATTCCATCGATCGTTTACGGGTTCTTCGGGCTGATCGTTATTGTACCTATGGTCCGGGAAACATTTGGCATTACCTTTGGCGGAAACGGACAGAGTATTTTCACGGCTTCTATACTACTTGGAATAATGATTTTGCCTACTATAATCGGAGTCAGTGAAGCAGCTATACGGGCTGTGCCTGAAAGCTATTATGAAGCTGCTGTAGCGATGGGTGCAAGCCATGAACGCAGTGTATTTTTTGTAGTAACACCTGCTGCGGGGTCGGGCATCATGACAAGTATAATTTTGGGAGTTGGCCGTGCGATAGGAGAAACTATGGCAGTCATACTTGTTGCCGGCAATCAGGCGCGTATGCCCACAGGATTGTTCAGAGGGGTCAGGACATTGACTGCAAACATCGTTATGGAGATGGGTTATGCAGCAGAGCTTCACCGCGAAGCGTTGATTGCTACAGGTGTTGTACTGTTTGTTTTCATTCTCATTATAAATGTGCTCTTTAACCTAATGAAGAAAAGAGGGCAGCAGTTATGAATTTGAAACCAATTAGTGCAAAAGCACCGCCGTTAACAATAAAAGCCATAAATACCACATCATATAAGGATAGATTGCTTGGATATATCAAGCATCCGCTTTCGGGATTATTATTCCTTATCGTGACAGTCGCAGCACTTGTAACCTTTGCGGTCCTGCTGTTTATTATAGGATATATATTGATTCGCGGAGTACCGCACTTAAATCTCAGTCTATTTGAATTTCAATATAACACAACCAATGTTTCTATGATGCCCGCAATAATCAACACCCTGATAATGGTAGTGCTCGCTCTGCTCATTTCAGGGCCTTTGGGAATATTCAGCGCAATATACCTTGTAGAGTATGCGGGGTCAGCTAACAGACTTGTGAAAATAGTACGCATGACGGCTGAAACTTTATCCGGCATACCATCGATAGTCTATGGTTTATTTGGAATGTTGTTTTTTGTCGTAACGATTGGATGGGGTTACTCAATGCTTGCAGGTGCTCTGACCTTGTCAATCATGATTTTGCCGCTGGTAATGCGTACAACAGAAGAAGCATTGATCAGCGTACCAATATCCTATCGTGAGGGAAGCTATGCGCTCGGAGCCGGAAAGCTGCGTACGGTTTTTCGAATCGTGCTGCCCGGTGCAATCCCCGGTATTCTTGCAGGCATAATCCTTGCGACCGGAAGAGTAATGGGAGAAACTGCTGCACTATTGTTCACCGCCGGATCTGTTGCACAAGTTCCGGACAGTGTTTTAGGCTCGGGAAGAACTCTTGCGGTGCATATGTACGTTCTTGCGAATGAAGGTTTACATGTTAATCAAGCATCAGCTACAGGTGTCGTGTTGCTTGTGCTGGTTCTTCTTATAAACTGGTTAAGTGCAGCAGTTGCGAAGAAAATTGTAAAATAGAAATTGCTAGTAGTATAGAAATTAGAAATTAGAAATTATAATGCAGAATGCAGAAATAGAAAACGTTTTTATAGCGTTTTGTTTCACAGAAAGGCATGGTCCTTAGTATGACAAACAAATTCAAGCTTCGTAATGTTAACTTGTGGTATAATGATTTCCAAGCACTTCATGATGTTTCGATGGATATTGAAGCAAATGCCATCACAGCGTTTATAGGACCTTCGGGCTGCGGTAAATCAACACTGATAAAAAGTCTTAACCGCATGAATGATTTAGTGGAAGGATGCAAGATCACAGGTGAGTTGTTACTTGACGGTGAAGATATATACGGCGATATCGACATAAATTTATTGCGCAAGCGAGTCGGCATGGTCTTCCAAAAACCAAACCCGTTCCCGATGAGTATATACGATAATATTGCATTCGGACCTAAGACTCATGGTATTAAGTCTAAATACAAGCTCGATGACATCGTAGAAAAGGCTCTTAATGATGCTGCGATATGGGATGAAGTCAAAGACAGGTTGAAAAAAAGTGCGTTATCACTTTCCGGGGGTCAGCAGCAGCGGCTATGTATTGCGCGTGCATTATCGGTTTCTCCGGATGTGCTTTTAATGGATGAACCTACTTCAGCACTTGACCCTATTTCAACTTCAAAAATAGAGGACTTAATAACAGAACTAAAGCAGCAATATACAGTTGTCATCGTTACTCATAATATGCAGCAGGCTGCAAGAATTTCCGACAGCACAGCGTTTTTCCTGCTTGGTGAAATGGTGGAATTTGGCGACAGTGAACAGGTATTTTCTATGCCTAAAGATATCAGGTGCGAGGATTATATAACAGGACGATTTGGCTAATTATAATTATGCGATATCAAAAGACAGAGAAATCTATGTAGGGGCGACCGCTCCGGTCGCCCGTGTGGTGTGATACTACGATACAAGGAGGAATGAAGATCATGCGTAAAAAATATGATGAACAACTGGAACAGTTGGGCAATATGCTTGTGGAGATGGGTGCACTTATCGAAACAGCTATTGCAGGAGCAACACATGCTCTTAAAACACAGGATATAGCTCAGGCAAAAAAAGCCATTGCTTATGATAAAGAGGTCGACCAGAAAGAAAAGGACATTGAGCAATTGTGCTTAAAGCTGCTCCTGCAGCAGCAGCCGGTGGCGAGAGATCTCCGGTTTATATCCGCAGCACTAAAAATGATAACAGACATGGAGCGTATTGGAGATCAAGCAGCCGACATTGCCGAGATAGCAATTATGCTTGCAGGAACGCCGTATATAAAAGCGCTTGAACATATACCGCAAATGGCGGAGGCTACTGTGAAAATGGTTTCGGAGAGCATTGACGCATTTGTTGCGAAGGATTTGGATTTGGCACTTTCGGTCATTAAGCACGATGATGTGGTCGATGAGTTGTTCGATATTATAAAATATGAACTGGTTGAGCTTATACGCGAAGACAGCAAAAATGGCGGACAGGCAATGGATTTGCTGATGATAGCGAAGTATTTTGAACGTATTGGCGATCACGCGGAAAATATTGCCGAGTGGGTCGTATTTTCTATGACCGGTAAGCATAAAGATATCGATATTATTGAAAACGAGGGAGAAAGTTCATGCTGAAAATCTACATAGTAGAAGATGATGAAGATATTCGTGAGGTTGTAAAATACGCACTTTGTTCCGCAGGGTTTGAAGTGACCGGGTTTGAAAGTTCTTTGGAGTTTTATAAAGCCATGAATGACTCCAGTCCCGCTCTTGTTTTGCTTGATATCATGCTGCCGGGTGACGATGGACTCGATATTTTGAAAAAGCTGAGAAGCTCAAATAATACAAAAAAGCTGCCGGTAATCATGTTGACCGCAAAAGGGAGCGAGCTTGACAAGGTTAAGGGTTTGGATTTCGGTGCTGACGACTATGTCACAAAACCCTTTGGTGTAATGGAGCTTGTTTCAAGAGTAAATGCCGTTTTACGAAGAAGCGGCGTGGAGAATGAACCGGACAAGAAGCTTGAATATGGCGGCATTACAATTGACAACACCAGACGTACCGTTACCGTGGATGGTGAGCCGATAATATTGACATTTAAAGAGTATGAACTGCTTCACTATCTAATGCTGAATAAAGGGCTTGCTCTTGACAGGAGTAAAATTCTGGAAACTGTTTGGGGGTATGACTTTGAAGGCGAAAGCCGTACACTCGATATGCATATTCGCTCACTCAGGCAAAAGTTGGGTATGCTTGCTCAGAATATCAAAACAATTCGCAATGTAGGATATAAGTTCGGGGAGTAAAAATGTGATTTGTGCCTGTAATTTACGAAAGGAATAGACTTTTCATGAAAAAACGTATCTTTAGAAATTTCTTGCTCATGATATTGTTGTGCGTAATATTATTATCTGTATCAGTCAGTATCATTGTTAATACTGCAATCAGAAATAATGAGATTGCTTCTGTAAAGGATCGGGCAAACCTGATAGCTGATGTTATTAATAATACAATCGGCAGCACAGGAATAAAAGATTTCTATACCGGTGATTTAGACGCAGCCCGAATAACGATTATCGCAAGAGATGGGACTGTGTTGCTTGATAATATGGCTTCTATCGCTTCGCTTGACAATCATAGTGACCGCCCTGAGTTCCGTTCCGCTATACAATACGGACACGGTGAATCGACACGCTTTTCATTAACGTTGCTTGATGAAACATATTACTATGCGATTAGACTGGATAATGGTGATGTGTTGCGTATTTCAAAAACAATGCATAACATCGCCGGTGTGTTCATCGCATTGCTTGCACCCATTGCTGCCGTGACTGTGTTGATTATGCTGATAGCGTCAATTCTTGCGGGCAAGCTTACAAAGGAAATACTCAAACCGCTTGCCGCGATAGACTTTGACAGCGATAACTCTGATGTATACGATGAGCTTGTACCGCTCGTGAGAAAAATCGATCAGCAAAAAAGCAAAATCAACAATCAAATCGATATGCTTCGAAGCCGGTCCGAAACCATCGAAGTTATTATGGAAAGTATGAATGAGGGACTCATTCTTATAGACAAGGATGCCGTTTTATTGTCAGTCAATAGAAGTGCTTCGGATTTCATTAGTGATAAAGATATGATCGGGAAAAAGATTACTCATATAATCAGAGATTTTGGCTTTCCGGATGTTGTGCGGAAATGTCTGGCAGGCGAGAATGCCGAGATGGTCATTGAGCGCAGCGGGAAAACATTTAATGTCTATTTCAGTCCGGTACGTGATTATGAAATATCAGGAGGTGTTATACTGTTACATGATATTTCAGAGAAACATGAGACAGAAAAGCAGCGAAGGGAATTTTCTGCCAATGTTTCACACGAGCTGAAAACTCCTTTGACGACAATTTCCGCAACGGCTGAAATGATTGAAAACGGTATGGCACAAGAAGAAGACATTAAGGCGTTTGCAGGAAAAATCACGACTCAAACAAAACGGCTTATAAACATCATTGAAGATATCATAAAGCTGTCGGAATTTGATGAGGGGACGATTGGTGCGGATGAATATACAGAGTTTGATTTATATGATCTTGCAATGTCGGTAATAGAGGTTTTGCAACAAAAAGCGGATGAAAAAAGTGTGATTATTAATCCGGAAGGTGAACATTTTGAGATAAAAGCAAATAAGCAAATGATTGACGAGCTTTTGTTTAATCTTATTGATAATGCGATTAAATATAACAAGGATAACGGATGCGTCACCGTTTCCATACATAAAGAAAACGGCTTATGCAAAATCAGTGTATCTGATACAGGAATAGGAATACCTCAGGAGCATCAAAATCGTGTATTTGAAAGATTCTATCGGGTAGACAAATCGCGCTCAAAAAAAACCGGCGGTACCGGTTTGGGTTTATCTATTGTTAAACATATCAGTGAACAGCACGGCGGAAAGGTCACCCTGACGAGTGAATTAAATGCCGGGACAACGGTTGAGTGTTTTTTTCCTGATTTATGGTAAAAAGACAGGGGGACGGTTCTTCTGTCCTAAAATCACCCGTCGCTATCAGCGACACCCTCTTTTCAAAGAGGGCTTCGCTTTTTTTCGAGCTTCTCTAAAATCTTCATGGCCTTTTTGTACTCATTCTTGAGTTTTCCCGGGTAGAGGACTCTCTCGTCTGTTGGTTCATACCCGCATTTTTTGTAGATGTCGATTGCTACGTAACTCCAGGTTTGTGTGCTTAGGTAAAAATCAACATCGCCCTCTATTTCTTTGAGCAGATGTGTTACACGTGAGATTATGGCTTTGCCGAGCCCGAGCCCGAGGTAGTCGGCATCAACACTTACCCAATGGAGCCACGCTCTGCGTTCATCGCCTGCGTATGACCACCATGCGTTAGCGGTTGCTACTTTTCTACCGTCTTTGTCCTCAATAAAGAGCAGACGCCGGTAGAGCTCTTCAATTTCCGGTAAAAATTCTTCCGTAAATCTGAGCAGAGCGGCAAACTCACTGTCAAATTCGCCAACCGATGTTTCTATCCTCGCCCAATCCACTTCATCCCCATCTTTGAAGAAGACGAATCTATACCCATCGGGAAGGGGAAAATCGGGTATAGGAGTACCGGCTCGATGAACCATTTTTATTTTTGCGAAAGGAACGGACTTGTCAAGCATGGTGTGCATATCCTTTCATTGTTATCGTGCGGAGGGGAATTAGGTTATTATTTAGTAATTTCTACCGCCAGAGAGTACATCGTGTACTCTACTGTCGGACGCTCCACCATCCGTGGCTACTCTCGACGAAATTTCAAAATAACAACCTAATCCCCCACCGTTCCAACCTTGTTAGCAGAGAATCATGTCAAAAAAACAACACAATCCCACGTAACCCCACCACTACTCCATAGTAAATTCGTTTGCCAGTGACGATATCGTAGCTTTTGCGTCGCCGTATATCATCAGGGTGTTTGGCATTGAGAAGAGTTCGTTTTCTATTCCTGAGAAGCCTCTGCCTTTGCCTCTTTTTAATACAAAAACTGTTTTTGCTTCAAAGGCTTTTATTATCGGCATTCCGTAAATAGGGGAGCCGGGATCGGTTTCAGCTGCGGGATTTACGACATCGTTTGCACCTATGACTATTGCAACGTCTTGCATCTGCATGGTCGGGTTCATTTCATCCATGGTCTTAAGCTGTTCGTACGGGATGTCGGCTTCCGCAAGCAGGACGTTCATGTGTCCGGGCATTCTGCCTGCAACCGGGTGTATGCAGTAGTTTACTTCTGCGCCGTTTTCCTCCAGTTTTTCCGCAAGCTCACGGACAACGTGTTGTGCTTGAGCCACTGCCATGCCATAGCCCGGAATAAAGACAATTGATTGTGCTGCTTCGAGTATCATATATGCATCTTCTACCGATATTGCTTTAGGCTCTGCACCCGGTCCTTTGGCAGATACCGTATCGGTTGCACCGAAGCCGCTGAATAGCAAGTTGCTTATTGAGCGGTTCATTGCTTTGCACATTATAAGCGTCAGTATTACACCCGAGGCTCCAACAAGTGCACCAATTACTATCAACACAGTGTTTTCGATAATGAAGCCTGCCATTGCAACTGCCACGCCTGTAAGGCTGTTTAGCAGAGAAATTACGACCGGCATATCTCCGCCGCCAATCGGCAATACGAAAGCCACACCGAATACCAGTGCGATTCCTGTCAGGGTCAACACTGCAACAAGCGTAAAATTATCAAAGCCCGGTACGATGTAAATTACCATAGCGGCTATAGCTGCAAGGAGCAAAATAAGGTTTATTAATTTTTGTCCTTTGAAGACTATTGCTCTGCCTGTTACTTTTTCCGAAAGCTTTCCCCAGGCGAGCATTGAGCCCGTGAAGGTTATTGTTCCAATGAATATAGCGAGAGCTGTTGATATGTCGTTTACTGCATCATAGCTATAACCGCCATCAGCTTTGTATAACACATAAAATGAAGAGAAAGCAACAAGTGCGGAAGCGAGTCCTCCAAAGCCGTTAAACAATGCTACAAGCTCGGGCATTCCTGTCATTTTTACTTTTTGCGCCCATACAAGACCTATCACAGAACCGATGAGAATTGCCATAAAGCACCAGAAGTAGCCGTTTCGCAGTACGTTGCTTGCATCCCATGAATCCACGACTTGACCATCGAAGAATACCGCCACCACTGCTACAAGAGTACCGGCTGCTGAGATTAGCATTCCGCGACGTGCTGTTCCGGGCTTACCAAGCATTTTTATACCGATTATCGTACAGACGCATGCGAGGATGTATGCAAGATTGTTAAGGTCGGTGAGGTTAAGTTCATTTATCATTATTTCTTACCGTCCTTTTTCTTAAACATTCCAAGCATTCTGTCCGTGACTGCGTAACCGCCGACCGTGTTTATCGTAGCAAGTACAATGGCGATGAAGGACAGTACGAGAATCAGCGTATCGTCCGTGTTTGCGGCACAAACTACTAACGCTCCGAGTACGGTTATGCCTGATATTGCGTTTGTTGCGGACATCAGCGGTGTATGTAACTGCGACGGTACCTTTGAGATAAGCTCTCTGCCTAGGAATGTCGCTATAATTAGTATAAATAGTAGTAAGAGAAAAATCATTTGGTATTACCATGCCTTTCGTATATTAGGGGTAACGTCATGCCGGGCTTGACCCGGTATCCCGTAAGTGTTGCGTTGATTTAGAGGTTAATTAGCCGTTATGTTTTAAACCTTTCGTGGACAATCTGCTTATTCGATGTTATCAGGCAGCCTTTCATTATTTCGTCTTCGTAGTCGAGCTTGAAGGTTTTGTTTTCCTTGTCCCAGAAGTGTTCGAGAAACGCGAAGATGTTTCCTGAGAACATATTTGAGGCATCTTTGGGTACAGCTCGCTCCAGACTGTCACCGTTTATTATCATAACACCGTTATCCAGAATTACGTCTTCGTCGGGGCTTGAACCTTCGACATTTCCGCCTGTTTTTACTGCCATATCAACGATTATTGAGCCGGGCTTCATTTTGTCCGTCATTTCTTTTGTTACTATTAGTGGTGCTTTTCGCCCGAAAACCTTTGCTGTAGTAATGACGATATCTGACTGGGCGCAGACTTTTGCTTGTCCTTGCCTTTGAAGCTCTACTTGCTCGGGGGTGAGTTCTTTTGCGTAGCCTTGTTCTGTTTGCCCCATTTCGCCAAGGTCTATTTTTACGAACTTTGCTCCGAGTGATTTTACTTCCTCTTCAACTACGGGGCGCGTATCAAATGCTTCTACTCTTGCTCCGAGTCTTTTTGCTGTTGCTATTGCTTGTAATCCTGCGACACCAACACCGATAATAAATACTCTGGCAGGGGTTATTGTTCCTGCAGGTGTCATCATCATCGGGAATATTTTTGGCAAACGTGAAGCCGCTAAAATCACGGCATAGTAGCCGGCCAGCGATGCTTGTGAGCTTTGTATGTCCATTTTTTGTGCAAGCGTTGAGCGGGGCATCATTTCAAGGCTTATAAGTCTTATTCCCGCTTCCGCAAATTCTTCAACTGCTTCTTTTTCATTAAATACGTCAAAAGAACTGATATGCAGTGTTTTATCCCGCATGCCGACTATATTTTCAATCGGTCTGTTTATCCGGACAACGATATCGCAAACATCATATCCTTCTTGAACTGTTTCAACGATTTTTGCACCTGCTGCCATATAGTCTTCATCGGTGTGTCCTATGGTTATCCCTGCGTCCTGTTGTACATATAGTTCGTATCCCATATCGCAAAGTGCTTTGACATGCGTGGGTACAAGAGCTGTTCTTGTCTCTTCGGGCATTGTCTCGGCACATAATAATACTTTATTCACTTGCATTCTCCTCTCCGTTTTTGTTTCACATAGATTGTAAGGGATTATTTGTTTTTAGTCAATCAGAGATTGAAAAGTATTGTTGTAAATTTGTGGTATTTCATGGTATTCTATTCTAGGTTTAAGGAAGGAATGATTAAAGCTATGCGGTGTTTTAAGGATTATGAGAATATGGCGATGTTAGATTTGCCGGATTCGGAGCGGGTGAGGCTTGCTGCGCGTTTTGATGAGATTGTCGGCGGGTTTGCTGCGCTTGATGATTATGATACAGACGGAGTTTCGCCGCTTGTTTCTGTTTTGGATGTGAATAATGTTTTGCGAGAGGATGTCGCTGTAAAGCTGTTTACAAGGGATGAAGTGTTGGCGAATGCACCCGAGAAGCATGACGGGTATTTTCAAGTTCCGGCGACGATAGATTGAGGCGAAGACAGGGGGACGGTTCATCTGTCTTGTAGGGGCGACCGTCCCCGGTCGCCCGTGAGAATGGAAGGCTTTGGCGTATGAGTTATAATGCAATATTAGATAGTTCGATAATGCAAAAGGGTGTACCCGCTACTGCAGGGTCGAAGATGCTTGCAGATTTTATTTCGCCAATAGATGCTACTGTCGTGACCCGGCTTGAAGCTGCCGGGGTGCAGATTGTCGGTCGATGTGACGTTGGCGAGTTTGGTGTTGACGGGTTGTTTGGTAGTTCGGTGGACGGTAAGACAGGGGGACAGGTACACTGTCTTGGGCGTACACAAGACAGTGTACCTGTCCCCCTGTCTTGCCTGCTTGCCGATAGCGAAGCAGATTTTATCCTGTGCAACGACTACATCGGTGCGATAAGCCTTGCGGCAGCGAAACAAGGGCTTTATTACATTCATCCTACGTATGGGTCGGTATCAAGATATGGTCTTATTCCGGCGGTTTCTTCTATGGATCAGATTGGCGTTCTTTGCAAGAAGCCAGTGGTTGGGTTTGAAGTTTTGAAGATGATTACCGGGTTTGATAGTAAAGATGGGGTTATGATTCAAAGGATAAATGACAAAGGACAAATGACAAATGACAAAGGACAAATGACGAATAATAAAGAATACACAGCTGATGCGGGGACAGATGAACCGTCCCCCTGTCTAAAGCCTCGCAAGCGAGACTCTGAAAAATACTCTGAAATTCTTCCGCAAATCATGCAGATACTTTGTTGTGCGGAGATTGGGAATAATATCAGCCGTTATGATGGAATAAAGTTTGGGTACAGGGCTAAGGGGTACAATGGCTTGCATGAGCTTTATACAAAGAGCCGGACAGAGGCGTTCGGCGAGGATATTAAGCTTGCCGCAGTAATTGGTGCAATGGTGTTATCGCAGGAAAACTATATGCGATATTACGACAAGGCGATGAGGTTAAGGCGGTTGATTCGTGATTCTTTGGAGTTTGATAAGTATGATGTGATAATAAATGACAAAGGACAAATGACAAATGACAAAGGACAAGAAAAAAGTCAAACAGAAAAATGGAACAGTTTCTATAATTTACTAACATTGTCAAGGCTCTGTGGTTTGCCATCGCTTGCGACACCTGAAGGAGTTTATGTTGCAAATACAGGGCGAGATGATATCTTGGAGGCACAACTATTATGCAATATGAAGTAGTTATGGGGCTTGAAGTTCATGTGGAGCTATCGACGGAGTCTAAGCTTTTTTGTTCATGTTCGGCGAAGTTTGGTGCAGAGCCTAACGAAAATGTTTGCCCTGCTTGTTCGGGTATGCCGGGTATGCCTGCTGTTGTCAACAAGAGGGCTATTGAACTTGCTATTGCGGCGGGGCTTGTTACAAACTGCGAGATATCGAAGGTGATTTCTTTTGATAAAAAGAACTATTTTTACCCTGACTTACCGACGGGTTATCAGATTACGCAGTATTTTGCGCCGGTTTGTACAAACGGTTGGGTGGAGCTTGATAACGGCAAGCGCATAACTTTGAAGCAAATCCACATAGAAGAAGACGCGGGGAAGCTGGTACACGAACCACGGACACGCATGACTTTAATCGACTTCAACCGGGCGTCCGTGCCGCTTATTGAAATTGTTTCCAATCCCGATTTTAACACGGCTGATGAAGTCACGGAGTATCTGGATAAACTTCGTTTACTGCTTAGTTTTGCAGGTATTTCGGATTGCAAAATGCAAGAGGGCTCAATGCGTTGTGATGTAAATATTTCTGTTCGGGAACAGGGGTGTCAAACTCTAGGTACGCGCACGGAGACTAAAAATATGAACTCGCTAAAAGCTATTGCAAGAGCCATTGAGTATGAATCTCAAAGGCATATTGATGCTCTGGAGACAGGCAGTGAAGAGCTTATTCAGGAAACACGACGGTGGGATGATGATATCGGCATGACATATTCAATGCGTGAAAAAGAGGAAGCGGCGGACTATCGCTATTTCCCGAATCCCGAGATAATGCCTGTTCATATAAGTGAAGAGTGGATTGAACGTGTTCGTACGGCTTTGCCCGAGCCTGCACATGAGAAATTTGCACGTCTGACGACCATGCTTGGGTTGCCCGAGTACGATAGTAAGATTATTTCAGGCAGTCAGAGTTTAGCTCATATTTTTGACGGTGTAATGAAACATTTTAGCAAAGCAAAAGATGTATCGAACTGGATTTTGGGTGAGCTTCTTGCGATCGTGAAGGATGCAGATACAGGTGACGATAATATTACCATTGACGCTTTGAAATTCGCAACATTAATCATGCTGGTCGATGAGGGTAAAATAAACCGCTCTGTAGGGAAAAAAGTTTTAGCTGCAGTATTTGAAGAGAACGCAGAACCAAATGAGTATATTGAAAAGCACTCACTAGCAATGGTGAGTGATACAGGGCTTTTGGAATCTGCAATCAAAGAGGTTTTATCGGAGAATCCGAAAAGCGTGGATGAGTTTAAGGGTGGGAGCCAAAAAGTGTTCGGTTTTCTGGTCGGTCAGGTAATGAAAAAGACGTCCGGTAAAGCTGACCCGCGTTCGGTGAACGAGTTGTTGGGAAAGATGCTGGAGGAGTGAAAAGGGAGTTTTGTATGGATATTCAATTGCTGTTAAGTATTGTTATTGCTGTTTTACTTTTGGTTGTTATTGTTTTGTTTTTTGTCGGGCGGAGCAAGAGCGGGGTTGACAGGATTGCTGAGATTCTTCGGAAGAGTAAAGATGAGCAGCGAGAGAACGAGGCGAGACAACAGGAAAGTTTTTCGCGGCAGCTTAGTGATAATACCACCGAGCAGTTTAAGCGGTTCGGTGTTATTTCCGAGAGTATTCAATCTACTTTGCAGGGCAACCGCGAGGAAACCAATAAACAGCTTCGTGAGTTTCAGATGCAGCTTGACAGCAGGCTTTCTTCTATTCAACGCGATAGTGCGGGGAATATTGAGAAGGTCAATGAGACGCTTGAAAGTAAAATGAAGAGTCTTCAGGAGAGCAATGAGAAGCGGCTAGAGCAGATGCAGGGAGTGGTTGATGAGAAGTTGCAAAAAACTCTGGAATCACGCTTGGCTCAGTCGTTTGAAGTGGTAAGCAAGCAACTCGAAAGTGTTCAGCAAGGGCTTGGTGAGATGAAGAATCTTGCCGCCGATACCAAGAGCTTGCGTAATGCTTTGATGAATGTTAAAGAGCGCGGCTCCTATGGTGAGGTCAGGCTTGAGAAACTGTTATCCGATATTCTTGCACCGGGGCAATACGTTGCAAATGTTGAAATTGACAGCGGCAAGCGGGTGGAGTTTGCTGTAAAGTTTCCCGGTCCCGGCGATGAACCGTTGCTGATGCCGATTGACTCGAAGTTTCCGCTTGAGGATTACAACCGCTTGGTTGATGCCGATGATAAGGATGAGATAAAGGACGCCAGAAAGTCGCTGGCGCAAGCAATCCGCGTTTCCGCAAAGGAGATTGCCGATAAGTATATAATGCCGCCGAAAACCACGGATTTTGCGCTCATGTTTTTACCCACCGAAGGGCTTTATGCCGAGGTAGTGCAAAATGTCGCCTTGTTCGAGGAGTTGCGTACGAAGTTCAAGGTCATTGCCGTTGGAACTACAACGCTTGCCGCGCTCTTAAGTTCGTATCAAATGGGATTCAAGACTCTTGCGATAGAAGAACGGTCACTGGATGTATGGAACACTTTACGTGCAGTGAAGTCAGAGTTCATCAAGTTTGGCGACATGCTCGAAAAGGCGCAGAAGCAAATTCAAACCGCAGATAAAACAATCGGCGAAATAGTCGGGACAAGAACTAAGGCGATCAACAGGAAGCTGCGAAATGTTGAGGTGCTGGATGCAGGTGTTGATGTTAATGAGTTGGAAGAAGCTGCAGTTCCGGTGATGTTGGAGGCTTTTGAAGACGACGATGATGAGGGGCTTGATGATGAATTAGGTGATTAATCACATTCTATCCGTCATTACGGGTCGAGCCTTTTCACCTCTGCGGAGGATGAAATATTCCCACAATGACGAGCATTTTCGTTATTGCATTATTATGAGCTTTTGTATATTATATATTGAGATAGAAGGAGTCGTAATAATCGTTACATGATAATGGGGGAGAAAAATAATGTTTTGTCATAGTTGTGGTTCAAGTGTTACTCCCGGGAGCAGGTTTTGCGGAAAATGCGGAGCAGTATTGCAATATGTTGACGCTGTTGTTCAAGAAGAAACACCGGAAAGGAATCGTGCATCTGAGCAAATTGAAACTCCGCAAGCAGATGAAATCTCTGAAAATGAAGAGTCTCCGCAAGCAGATGATGCTCCTATTGTGCTTGAACCGCCTGCATTTAAACCGCCTTATCAACAAACAGACCCGCAAGTTATACAGCCTGTATATCCGCAGAATCAATCGTACCCGCAGAACCCGCCATATCCGCAAAGTCCGCCTGATCAACAAAACCCGCTATATCAGCAGTACCAGCCATATCAACAGCCACCTGTACCACCGCCTGAAATACCGCACAATACCAAGCCATCTAAGAAGGTGTGGAAAATCATCGTGCCGGTTGTTGCTGCGGTTGCTTTGATTGCAACTGCTTTATTGATATACTTTTTGGTTTTTCTTTCTTCTCCGACGACAACTGTGTTCAGGGCACTGTCAAATGTCGGAAGCGACATCGAAGAGCGTTTAGAGGGCACACCACTTGAGCTGTTTGGGTTATTGTTTGAAAGTCTGCAAGACGGATCGGTATCTGTAGATTTTGATCACAGAAACCTCTGGAGTGAAACCCGCGGCTCTGTCATGCTCCATTCTGACGGAAGGCGCGGAGAATATGCGCTTGAAGTCGGATTGACCGTTTTTAACATCAGTATGGACTTGGATGTATATCTTAACAGGGATGTGGCAGCTGCACGTCTGAGGCAAGTTGACAATAATTACTACGGTATTGTTTTTGATACATTTGAAGATGATTTTCGTTCTTTTGCGCGTGTGCTGGATTTAGACCGCACGGAAACCGACGAGATTGTTAATGCTGTTGAAATGCTTGCCGATTTCTTAAGAGGCAGCGATGATACGGAGGCTTTTTCGGAAGAGTATGGAAAACTGCTCGGCGATTTTGTACAACGTCTTGATGTAACTTCCGAGAGAATTGATATAATGTCAGGCGGTAATAGTGTAAGAGCGCAAAAAATCGATTTTATTATTACCGACCGTGATATAGCCGATTTGTTTGAAGAGTTTTTTGATATTCTTGAAAATGACGAAAACATACGAGCAATGCTTGAGTCAAATATTTCCGATCTAGGCTTCTTTTACACCTCTTATGATGATTTTATTCGTGAAATGCGCCGTGAGGTACGAAGCTTTACCCGCAGCTTAAGCGGCGAAATTACAGTAACATTTTACATTGGCAGCAATAACAGGCTTTTGCGGATTGAGATAGGTACCGACCTTGCATATGAGGGAGAAGTTGAACTTTTTGATATGTCAGTTGATTTTGGCGCATCGGCGACCGACATTTGGACTTTTGAGATGAATGTCGGTGCAGGCAGAGATCGTATGTCTTTTACTCTTGAATGGGAAATGAGAGAAACCTCGCACGGTAGTGAAGTGGTGTTTAGAGGAACCACTGATGACCGTTGGTCAGATAACGAAACCGGTGAGTTAACTCTCAGTTGGACAGACAGAGGGAATTTTACATTGTCATACGTAGAGGATAGGTCTTCTGAAACGATTCTGTCGGGTGTTTATACAAGAAACAGTGATGGCTTCAGACTTGAAATTGATGACCCGTTTACAGATTCGTTTTGGGATGAGAGCTTGTCTTTGACAATTTCAGCATCAAACAGCGCAGGCAGGATAGAGGAAGTTAACTTTATTAATATTGCTGATTGGGGAGAAACACTTCTTGAGAGATTTGAAGATTTCTTAGGGTTCGGCGACTATATGGACGTACCGTGGATTGATCCGCCAGATCACGGGACTCCTCCTCCTGTTGATCCTCCACCACCTCCGGGTATTACAGATCCGGATCTGATAGATCATGAACTATTAGGTGCCTGGTCGTTCTCCGGCGGTGTGGGTACATACTTCTTTTGGTGGTCAGAGCTTGTTTATTTTGATGAGAATGCCATTGTAATGGCTGATGATGAATTTGGTCTATGGTCTGTCAATGGAAATGAACTTACGGTAATTAGTGATTATGGTCAAGGGTTTGAATATAAATTCTCGTTTGAGATTGTAAACGGTGTTCTTTACATAACCGACAGCGATAATGACACCGGTGAATTTGAGCGGTTGTGGTAAATATTTCTTGACATATATACTGATACAGTGTATCATTGCGATTGTCATCGGTGGATTGCCACTTGTGGCGCATATTGTAAGCAGAACGGTAACCCCGTCCTCACCCTGCCGCGTATAGCGAGTTGTGGTTCAAAACCTAAATGTTAGGTGGCAAGATACCATTGAGGTATTATTGTTTGACGGGTGTTTACGCATCCGTCTTTGTTTTGGAAAATTGAAGTGAGGTGTTTTTTATAAGCAACGTAAACTATCAAATTAACGAGGAGATTACCGACAGTGAAGTTCGTCTTATCGACGAGGATGGAACACAACTGGGCATCATGTCGTCGGCAGACGCGATGAAAATCGCTGTCGAGAAAGAGGTTGACCTTGTTAAGATCGCAGGGAACTCCAAGCCGCCTGTCTGCAAAATCATGGATTACGGCAAGTTCCGTTATGAACAGGCAAAGCGGGAGAAGGAAGTGCGACGCCACCAGCATATCGTAGAGGTAAAGGAAATACGTATGTCGCCGAGTATCGGCATAAACGACTTTAACATTAAGCTGAAAAACGGGCTAAAATTCCTGAAAGAAGGCGACCGCCTCAAGGTAACAGTACGTTTCAGGGGCAGAGAGATGGCACACACGGACATCGGGGAAAAGCTGCTGGTAAAGTTTGCCGAGGAATGCGCGGAGGTCGGGAACGTAGATAAAAACCCGAAGCTCGACGGCAGACATATGTCATTGTTCTTAACACCGAAGCAAACAAAACACTGATAGGTGTTTTACACCGAAAACAAAATTCTTAGTTTTGTTCGGGATGGCATTGCATGTCATTCTGATACATCTAAGCGACAAGAGAATTTTTGTATAGAACATTCAAAGAGGAGATAATTAGTTATGCCAAAAATCAAGACACATAGCGGGGCGAAGAAGAGATTCAGCCTCACTAAAACCGGGAAGGTTAAACGCGCTCACGCGTATAAAAACCACATTCTCAACAAGAAGACGACAAAGCGCAAGAGAGGCCTGCGTAAAACAGGTTATGCCGATGTCACAAATGAAGCCGCAATCAAGCTTATGATTCCGTACAAATAGGAGGGTAGAAATGGCCAGAATTAAAGGTGCTGTAACAACGCGCAAAAGAAGAAAAAAAATATTGAAACTAGCTAAGGGCTATTGGGGCTCTAAGTCAAAACATTTCAAGATGGCAAATCAGGCTGTTATGAAATCACTCACCTATGCGTACACCGGACGCAGGCTGAAAAAAAGAGATTTCCGCAGACTTTGGATAACGAGAATAAGTGCCGCATGCAAAGCAAACGGAATGAATTACTCCCGCTTCATGCACGGCTTAAAGCTTTCGGGAATAAATCTCAACAGAAAAATGCTCTCGGAAATGGCAATACACGAACCCGAAGTGTTTAAGCAGCTTTGTGGTACAGCAAGAGAGGCGATTAGTGCATAGAGGGTAAATAACTAAACATACTTCGTCATTGCGGGCTCGACCCGCAATCCCATTGATAATGCGTACTTCACGGGATTGCGGCTCAGAGGCCGCAATGACGAGTTTTGGTGAAATTTACGTTTTGTTAAAGGCTCTTTCTCTTGTTTCCATAGCCAAATCATGATAAAATAAATCAGAAAAAATACTGTGTGGGGGTGAAATTATGGATGTGAAAAATAATAACAATTCTTCCGCACATGAGCGTGCGCAGTTGCTGCTTGACGCGACTCCTCTTGCTTGCCGTTTAATGAAAAGGGTAAGCGATAGTAAATATGAGCCGTTTGAGTGTAATGAGGAGGCTGTCAGGCTCTTTAAGTTTAAGAACAAGCAGGAATTTCTAGAGCGGTATTTTGAAATATTCCCTAAATATCAACCTGATGGCAGTGTTTCTACCGAAACAGGTCAAAAGTATTTTGAAAAAGCATTTGCCGAAGGCAGATGTGTTTCGGAGTTCACATTTCAAACGTCACACGGAGAGCCTTTACCTTGTGAGGTCACGCTTGTCCGCCTGGAGTACGAAGACGATTACATAGTTGCCGGCTATACGAGAGATATGCGCGAGCATAACCGTATGATGGAGGCGATCGAGAAGCGTAATAAAATGATCAATACAGGCAATCTGGCTGTTGAGACCTTACTTTCTACTGAAGATGATATAGATATTTCCGAGGCGTTGCTGGAAAGTCTAAAAATCGTGGGGATTGCGATTGGTGGGGATCGGGTGAGGATTTGGCGAAATGAGTTGATTGACGGAGAGCTGTATTTTGTCCACACCTATGAATGGCAAAACGAAGTAGGTAAACAACAGGAATCTGTTCCGATCGGCATAGAGTTTCCTTATTCGGCAGTACCGGAATGGAAAGAAATATTCTCGAGTGGCAGGTATATAAACGGATTGCTTCGAGATCTGTCGCAACAGGAGCAACGATTTTTAGATGGTTATGGCATAAAGGCTGTATTGGTAATCCCCATGTTTATCAAAAGAACGTTTTGGGGATTTTTGAGTATTGAAAATTGCGATCTGGAGGAAGTTTTTGCAGAGGACGAGATCAGTATTATCAGCTCAATCAGCAGTATGCTTGCCAGTGCCATAAACCGCAGCATGCAAGCCGTTCAAATACATGAAGCGCATGAGCGTACGAGGTTGTTGCTGGATACATCGCCTATTGTTATCAATCTCTGGGATAAAAACAGCCGTATCTTTGACTGTAATGAGGAATCGGTACGATTGTTTAATATGAAAGACAAAGTAGATTACGCAAACCGGTTCCATGACCTTTCGCCGGATTTTCAACCTGACGGTTCCCGCTCGTCGGAGGTAGCACCGACGAAGATAAAAAAAGCATTTGAAGATGGCAAGAATGTGTTTGAATGGATGCACCAAACATCGGATGGCATCCCGATACCATCGGAAGTAACTCTTGTCCGCGTTGCGTATGATGATGATTTTGCCGTAGCCGGATATATTCGTGATTTGCGTGAGCAGAAAGAAATGATGCGTGAAATCCAGCAGAAATCCGTGCTGCTCGATAACATGAATACGGCTGCGAACATATTACTGCAATCGGAAATTGATGAGTTTGAAGATAACTTGCAAATATGCATGGGCATGATGGGAAAAGCCGTAAAGGCCAGCAGATTCCGTATGTGGAAAAACAGTATAATAGACGGAAAGCTGCACTTTTCCCTCGAATACGAGTGGGTTACAAGTGTTTTCTTGCGCAGTAAAGATGATTTGTTAAAGAATCTTGCATATGAAGATAACCTCCCAAAATTCGAACAACTATTTAAACGCGGTGAGTGTGTCAACTCAGTAGTGCGAGATTTGCCGCCGCTCGAACAAGAGCGGATGAAGGAACACGGAGTAAAATCCATATTTGCCGCACCGGTATATGTGCAGGATGAGTTTTGGGGTTTTGTGAGCTGCGATAACTGTTATAATGAAAATGTGTTTTCCGAAGAGGTCGCTGCTTCGCTACTTTCCGGCTGCCTGCTTATAACCAATGCCATCGTACGTAACGAAATGACGCTTAATATGAGAAAAGCAGCAGAAAAGCTTGAAGCGGCATTAATTGAAACACAAAGAGCAAATAACGCCAAGAGCGATTTTCTGGCGACAATGAGTCATGAAATGCGTACGCCTCTTAACGCTATCATAGGTCTCACATGGCTCAGTCTTGAAAAAAACAATATCGACATAGATATACGATCAAATCTGGTTAAAGCACATAATGCGGGAACAACACTTCTTGGTCTCGTTAACAATATTCTCGACATTTCAAAAATCGAGTCAGGTAAGCTTGATCTTGTGCCGGTTGAGTACAGCATAGCGAGTCTTATTAATGATACCGTCACGCAAAACCTTCTGCGGATAGGTGAAAAACCCATTAAACTGAAGCTGAACATCAGCGAGAATATATATGAAATCCTTTACGGTGATGAACTGCGATTGAATCAAATCATGAATAACCTTTTGTCAAATGCTATAAAATATACAGACAAAGGTGAGGTTAGATTCGGGATAAGTTGCGAAAGAGAGGGCGATACCGTATGGCTGACAATAGAAGTAGGTGACACGGGCCAAGGCATCAAGCGCAGCGATCTGGTTAGATTATTTGACGATTATGCGCAATTGGATACAAATGCAAACAGGATGATTGAAGGTACAGGCTTGGGTCTTCCGATAGCTAAGATGCTTTGTGAGATGATGGACGGCTCAATATCTGTAGAGAGCGAATACGGAAAAGGCAGTGTATTTACCGCAAGGCTTAAGCAGAAGTTTGTTGACGATGCTGTTATCGGTCCCGATATTGTTGCAAGCCTTAACAGTTTCAGCTATATGGACGGCAGACGTGCAAAAGAAATGACTCTCAAGCGTGTCAGTCTTCCATATGCGCATGTACTTATTGTTGATGACAATCAAACAAATCTGGATGTGGCAAAGGGGCTTATGAAGCCATATCAAATGCAAATAGATTGTGTAGACAGCGGGCAGAAGGCAATCGATTTGATTGATGCAGGGCGTGTTAAATATGACGCGGTTTTCATGGATCAAATGATGCCCGGAATGGACGGGATTGAAGCTACACAGCATATACGTGAACTGGGAACCGATTATGCCGTAAATCTCCCGATTATCGCGCTGACCGCAAATGCAGTTGTTGGAAATGAAGAAATGTTTCTCAGTAAAGGTTTTCAAGCATTTCTGTCAAAGCCTATAGACATTGCCAGGCTTGATGCAGTCATCAGGCAGTGGATTCGCAAACAAGATAAAGAGAAAATGATGGAAATCACTGAAGTTCCGAAAGAGTCTCAGAGCGTCCGGGAAGAGCCTCATAGAACATCCGAGAGGGTTTTCAGCGGAAAAGAGATAACCAGCCTGGATTATGATTTGGGTGTAGAGAGGTTTGGCGGTGATGAAGAAGTATATATCGGTGTTTTGCGGTCTTTTATGATAAATACGAGAAACCTGCTTGAACCGATTGCTAATGTGACAGAAAACGGTCTGTATAATTATGAAATATCGGTCCACAGTATCAAAGGGTCAAGCTACGGAATCTGCGCGGATTCAGTCGGCAGATTAGCATCAGATTTGGAGAGGGCAGCGAAGGCTTTTGAGTTCGGCTACATTAAGAAGCAAAATGAATCATTCATTAAAGTAGTAAAAAACCTTATTGATGATATTGAGGGTCTGCTGGAAACCTATGATTCATTAACCAAAAAACCAATAAAGGATAAGCCGGATAAAGCTGCGCTTTCCGCTCTGGCAGCAGCGTGTAACGCCTACGATATGGATGCTGTGGATGCAGCTATGGAGGAGATGACAAGATATCAATATGAGGATGATGATGGTCTTGTTCAGTGGATCTGTGAAAATGTTGAGTCGATGAATTTTGATGAAATCGTTGATAAAATTGTCGAAACGATGATTTTATGATTTGGATGGTTCTGTGAAAGGAGTTGTCTTAGTTTATGATTAATAAACGAAAAAAGGTAGTGCTTGTTGACGATGATAATTCAAGCCGTATGCAAGGACGGGCTATCCTTAAAGATTCTTACGAGGTCTACCCTTTATCTTCCGCTTATAAACTTTTTGAAGTTCTTGAACTTTTTTCGCCGGATTTGATACTTCTTGACATAAAGATGCCTGTGATTGATGGCTTTCAAGCTTTAAAGCATCTTAAAAGCGACGAGCGTTATGCAAAGATTCCGGTAATTTTTCTTACGGCTTCAAACGATAAAGAAAGCGTAATAAAGGGTTCAAAGCTCGGTGTGGCGGGTTTTATAACGAAGCCTTTTGACGGTCCGGATTTGGTTGAACATATCGAAAAATTGCTAAACCCTGCCGGCGGAAACGATACGGAGGATAACAGTTATGGTGAATCCAGCAGCTCAAAGCGTATAGTTCTTGGTGTTGATGATGCACCGGATATATTACGGGCAGTTCACTCTATGCTCCACGTTAAATACAAGGTATATACGCTGCCAAAGCCGGAAAAGCTGTCAAAGCTGTTACGGGACATATCTCCGGATATGTTTTTGATAGATTATAAGATGCCGTCGATAAGTGGATTTGATCTTATTGCCATCATTCGTGAATTTCCTGAACATAAAGACACGCCTGTCATATTTATGACAAGCGAAGGTACATTTGATAATATAAGCGTAGCAGTTGAATTAGGCGCATGCGATTTCATTGCAAAGCCATTTGAGATGGAAGTACTGCGAAGTAAAATAGAACGGCATATAAAATAGAGGGGGTATGAGGGGAATGAAAAAATGGATTATTTATCTTGAGAAAGTTGCGAAAGCTATAGAAATTGTTATTGCATTGGTATTGTTGGTCATTGTTGTCATTAAGATTATTGAAGTTTCTTTTGATTTGACCGGGTTTCCGGTTGGGATTTTAACAATGGAGTTTGCCGGGATCTTGTCAGTAACCCTTAACCTCGTAATCGGCGTTGAGTTTACAAAAATGCTGATAAAACATACGCCGGAATCGGTTGTGGATGTATTGCTCTTTGCCATTGCGCGCCAAATGGTCGTTTATCACGAAAGGACATTAGACCTGCTAATCGGTGTTTTGGCAATAGCAGGCCTATTCGCAATCAAGAAAGTTTTGCTTGGGGTTAACTTGCTTAGTTCCTGGAAGGATATACAAGATATATAGAAATAATATTTACAGAAACTCAAAGAAAAAATCCGGGAAAACAAGAGGTGATCTTTTGCTTTCCCGGATATAGATGATATATGTGACTAGTATTTGCCAAAGCCTGAGGTGTCATCCAGTCCTGTATAGCTATGATCCTCCACTACGGCGGGAGTGTTGTGCTGCGGGGGTCTTGCCGATGGCAGGCTGTTAAAGCTGCCGCTTGACTTCAACTTGAAGCGGGAGATGAGGTGTTGGAGTGTATCCGCCTGTCCGCTCATTTCTTCCGAAGCGGCAGCACTTTCCTCTGCTGTTGCGCTGTTTTGCTGGACGACTTGAGCGACCTGGTCGATACTAATATTTATTGCTGCTATACCTTCTGATTGCACTTCAGAAGCTCCGGCTATTTCTGTTATGAGCTGGTTGCTTTCGTTGATGCCGGATACGATTTCGGTGAGGCTGGCAGCGGTGTCGTCCGCTATACGCGCACCGAGTTCGGCCTTCTCCATTGAGTTAGCAATAAGCCCGCCTGTATCTTTTGCGGCTTCCGCGCTCTTGGCGGCGAGGTTTCGGACTTCTTCAGCGACAACGGCGAAGCCTTTGCCGTGCTGACCTGCACGTGCCGCTTCCACTGCAGCATTGAGTGCGAGGATGTTCGTTTGGAATGCGATGTCATCGATGACTTTGATGACCTTGCTGATGCTTTGGCTTGCCTGATTGATTTCTCGCACTGCTGCTGTCATTTCATCCATTTGACCGCTGCCTTTTTGTGCGTTTTGCATGATTGTATTTGCCAAAGTAGCAGTTCTGTTTGCCATTTCAGCGTTATCTTTTGTTTTTTCTGCTATCTCAACAATGGATTTTGAAAGAGCTTCAACTGTGGCAGCCTGCTGAGTCGAGCCTTGTGCAAGGGATTGAGCACCGTCCGCGATTTGTTTTGAGCCGGAGGAGACTTGTGCGGAGGATTCGTTGATTTCGCTGAACATATCGTTCATACTGTCAACCATCGTTCGCAGCCCTACACCTAAGGCATCATCGTTTGACAGGCATTTTACTTCGGTGGTCAGGTCTCCGCTTGCAATTCTTGCCAACTGCTCGGAAATATCAGTAACATGTTTGACGAAAGTGGCGCAACTGCCGATGGTTTGCCCTATTTCATCCTTTGCTTCCGCAAACTTTGCGATGACCGCCACATCTTCCGGACGGAGGGTAAGGTCACCGACTGTGCCGGCTTTGGTCATAAACGCAGTCAGCGGAGCAAGTGGTTTGCTGATCTGGTTTGATATATAAAATGCCAGGAACATACTTATAACCGCGGCTACTGCGATAACACCAATGATTATATAGATGAAAACAGACTCAAGATCCAGTATTTCAAGATTCAACCCGTCTATAATATCGTCGAACCGCGTTTCTACATCAGTCAGGAGCGAGATGACCTCCTGTGTCCTTGGAAGGATAGCCTCTACCAGAAGCCGTGTTGCCTCTGCAAGATTACCTTCTTCAATACTCGCAACTACTAAAGCAGCTTCGGTATGGATAAAACGGTGGGGGGCATCCGTCTGCCGTAAAAGGTCTAAGATTTCAGGATCTGTTATACTTCTTGCTTCATCACTTGCAAGCCACCTGCCGAGAGCACATCCGTTGGGATCGAGAGATCCGGTAAAATCACCTCCGGTCAGCACTGCTTCAGTGAGGTTGTGTCTCCAGATGTAGTGCGCATTGAGTACACTTGAGGCTCCGCTGCTTACTTCTTGCAATGATGCGATATCTTCTGTTCGTGTCCGTATCATTGATATGGACACGATGCCGACCACGCCCAGCAGTATTCCGAGAATGGTTACAAAAATAAAGCCGGTGAACAGTTTCGCACGGATTTTCATGTTTTTCATAAAATATACCTACCTCTCGTTTAATAAATTATTTTTAGAATGTGTGTAACCGGTTATGGTTAGTAATGCTCTCTGTTAATGCGTCGAAACTCATGTTTACCTTGAGTAAAACATGAATATAACATGTGTCAATATGAATAATATTGTAAAAAGATGGTTAAGATGTTAACAAATGGTGAAATGTTAATATCTTTGTGTCGAAGCTTGCTGTAAAGTAGTCGAGTTGTATCATGACGCAGAGCGTGCGATTTTGTTCCACCTATTTACTTTATTAATCATACAGTATACAATGGATGCGAGCAAGGGTATTCAAAGGATGGTGCGTTTGTGAAGGTTTTTTTAGCCGTTTTTATATGTAAAACGCTGTATTTTTTAGGTAAGCGTGTAGGCAAGGGCAGCAGCTTACCCGGCAAGGTTGCACTTAGGTTGTTTCCGGATGTGCTTGGGTGTTTGAGCTTGCCGGATATGATAATTGCTGTTACCGGCTCAAACGGGAAGACTACGACTTCTGAGCTGATTGTGCGTGTTTTGAAGGCGAACGGGAGAAATGTTGGCTGGAATTATGAAGGTTCTAACCAGACTGAGGGTGTTGCTACACTTCTTCTTCGTATTGCCTCTTTTAGCGGTAAGGTCAAGCGTGATACAATCGTCATGGTGTGCGACGAGCGGTACGCTAAGTGGATTTTTAAAAAGGTGCGTCCGACTGTTTTGCTGGTGACGAATTTATGCCGTGACCAGTTGACCCGCAACGGTCATCCTGAATTTGTCGAGGATTGTTTGAGGGAGGCTATAGAAGCGGCAGGGGAGGGAGTTCAACTAGTATTGAATGCGGATGATCCGTATGTTGCTGCATTGGCTTTTTGGTCGGGTGAGACACAAGACAGGGGGACGGTTCATCTGTCTTGTAATAAATCCTTGCAAACAAAGCTCAGGACAGATGAACCGTCCCCTTGTCTTGTCTCATGGTTTGGAGTCAGTCCCGACAATATTGCTCCACCGCGCATGGGGATGTACGATGATGGCGCATTTTGTCCTGTATGTAAAGCGCGTATGGTTTATAAGTATCGCATTGCCGGGCATTATGGCAGCTATAGTTGTTCGTCTTGCAGGTTGAAGCGAAATGAGCCTGATGTTGAGGTTGCGATACAAGACAGGGGGACGGTTCATCTGTCTTGTAATAAATCCTTGCAAACAAAGCTCAGGACAGATGAACCGTCCCCCTGTCTTGCCTTAAAAATCAAGCAGCCAAGCATTACAAACGCATATAATTATTGCGCTGCTGTTGCTGTTGCTGAAGCGGTAGGAGTGAGTGTTTCGGACTCTGTGAAAGCGTTGGATAATTACGAGCTTACCGGCGGGCGTGTGATTTCGTTGCCTGTTGGCGGCAGTGATAGTCTTTTGTTATTGTCAAAGCATGAAAATTCTTTTGCGTATGATTGTTCACTTTCGTGGATTGTTCAGCAGAAGAAACCTTGTACTGTTATAGTGTTGGTCGATGCAATAAGCCGTAAGTATTATACGAGTGAGACTTCATGGCTGTGGGATATCGATTTTGATCTGCTGGCAGATGATAATGTCAAGTGTATAATTCTTGCGGGTCGGTATGTAAATGAGTTGGCTGCAAGGTTTGCGATGTCTGCGGTTGACCAAACGAAGATTAAATATGTCGCTGACCTAAGCGGTTTATCTGTATGCTTAGACAGAAATGGCAGTGGAAGCATTTATGCGGTAACGTGTTTTTCGGATAAAACGAAGTTGCTAAAAGCGTTGTACATAAAACAATAAATGATATATAGTAATGGTAGGTAGAGTTCGAGGAGTAAGTAATTTGAACAAAAATAACACGCTAAAGAAAATAAAAATCCTGTACTTATATCCTGACCTTATGAATCTTTATGGTGATTGGGGTAATGTTGCAGCTTTGGAACGCGAGCTTGTTTATCGCGGGTGTGAGGTTATTATTGATAGAAAGAGTGTCGGGGATGATATAGACTTTGACAATTCCGACTTTACTTATATCGGGAGCGGTACGGAGCGCAGTCAGCTTGCTTGTATGCGTGATCTAATGCGGTACAAGGATGTGTTGACTGAGCGGATAAATGCCGAGGTGCCAATGCTTGCAACGGGGAACTCGCATGAGTTGTTCGGGCAGGCTGTGACGGACTCCGGCGGTGTCCGGCATGAAATGATGGGGCTGCTTGATTTTGAGACTGTGCAGTTGAACACTCGTATTACAGAGGATTGTTTGTGTGAGTGCTCGTTTTTGACCGATAAGGTTATTGGTTTTATTAACCGCGCCGGTGGTGAACAAAAAGGTGATATAGAACGTCCGTTTTCGGTTTTTCCGCGTGAGGGCGCAGGTTATCCAGCGTGTACAGAAGGCATTAAGTACAAGAACCAGCTGGGCACATACCTGACAGGTCCTGTTCTTGTGCGAAATCCCCCGTTATTGAGTTATTTTGCAGATATTATCGCAGGAGAATTTGTAGGTGAGTCGATTAAGAGGGATGATATGTTTTTTGAGTATCAGCAAAAAGCATATGAGTCTGCACTCGCGGTACTGTAGGACAGATGAACCGTCCCCGTGTTCTGGTAAGACAGATGAACCGTCCTCGTGTCCCTCCCCCTGTTCAGGAGAGACAAATGGAACAAAATAACTTTATTTTCGTCTGAATACATAAAGAAAAAAGTAATCCTGTGCAGACCTTATTTTCTGCAATATTACTTTTGTATTTAGATATTGAAAAGAGGAGGTATCGATGTGACGATGAAAAAAGCAATTTTATTACTATTATCGGTAGGTATAATTTCGGGAGTTGCCGTAGCGTGCGGTGGTCCTGATGTGGAAAATGAGAATAATGTAGATGGTATTGTACCGGCATCAGATGATATTACTGATGGTATGTATACAGGCGGAGATTTTACAGAAGGCAATGATGAGTTTGAGTATAAATTTGATAATTCAAACACAGATGATGATATGCATATTGACTGGGGTTCTGATATTACTTTTGACGATGTAAATATTATTCTGCCCGGCGAAGGTGATGATTGTAACATCGATATGACAAGACCTTACTACATTGCAAAAAACGGTACTGTTGCAAGTATTGAAACAAGAGGTGCTGCGACCTATGTAACCATTGAGGATGCTGATGGCGTTATTACAGTTCTGTTGGTTGGGGAAGATACGTTGTTTCCGTTTTCCAACAGGATTGAAGTAGGTGATATTGTTACAGGTTGGTTTCCGGCAAATGCACCCGCTCCTGCAATATATCCGCCTCAGTACATGGCTGCTGTGTTTGCAGCAGGTGTGCCGGACGGTGTGAATGTGAGAGTTAATCTTTTCGAAACATGGGAAGGCAATGATGATGGTTATTATATTTCGCACGATGGCTTGTTTGCATTTAGAATTGATGAAAACACAGAAGTCGTTTTAGAAGACGGTGTCGAGTTTATCGGGGACGAGTTTGATGGCAGACGCATCATAGTCATTTATGGAGTCTCAACAAGGAGCATCCCGGAAATGACCGTTGCAAGTAAGTTGATTGTGCTCTATGAGAATATAGCGCCTGTGCATTTCTGATAGGATCTGTTAAGAGCCGGTCGGCTCTAGAGTCTCTTCGCTATCGCGTCTATAAACTCCCAGGAGTTTACTGCGTGTGCTTCAAAACCCGGCTCTACCAAGCCTGTCAGGTCTGTGGTCATTGTTCCTGATTTTAGTGTGTCAAGGCTTGCTTTTTCCAGTTTTTCCGCAAATTCTATGAGTTGCGGCAGATTGTCGAGCTGGCCTCTCTTTTTTAGTGCTCCCGTCCATGCGAAGATAGTTGCTATCGGGTTTGTGGATGGGCGTTCACCTTTTATGTATCTGTAATAGTGGCGGGTGACTGTGCCGTGTGCGGCTTCGTATTCGTATTTTCCGTCGGGTGAGACGAGTACGCTTGTCATCATTGCCAATGAGCCGAAGGCGGAGCTTATCATGTCGCTCATTACATCGCCGTCGTAGTTTTTGCATGCCCAGATGAAGCCGCCTTTTGAACGCACGACACGGGCGACGGCATCGTCTATCAATGTGTAAAAATACTCGATTCCAAGGTTGTCAAAGTCTTGC
>WRDH01000011.1 GCA_009783555.1 Oscillospiraceae bacterium | reverse complement strand
TTGCTTGCTTGCTTGCTTGCTTGCTTGCTTGCTTGCTTGCTTGCTTGCTTGCTTGCTTGCTTGCTTGCTTGCTTGCTTGCTTGCTTGCTTGCTTGCTTGCTTGCTTGCTTGCTTGCTTGCTAAAGATTGTGAAGCCACCCATCAAGCCTGTCAACCCCTTTTTTTTCTTTTTTACCTTCTTATTAAATCAAATTATTCACATTTTGTCAATATTTATTTCATGTTTTGTACATTTGTTTGTCCCGCATTATTGCACCCTATTATTACAATCCAAGTAACTCAGAATGCGTTCCTGTTCCAAACAGATAGAGAATCATATTGGTGTTCCGCTTCTCATACACAAGCAGCCAATCACCCTTACCACCAATATGACATTCACGGTAACTCTTCATGTTTCCTTTTAATTGATGGTCTTTCCAGTTTGAGGGCAAAGCAATATCTCTAGCTAACCGGTCGATACCCCAGTCGAGCAAGTCCATGTCAAGTCCTTGTTTTTTTGCAAGTTTGCGTGTCCGTTTGTAATTTGAAGATGGAAAAATTGTAAAGATATCCTCCTCATTCATTCATCATCCTCCGCATCTAACGCAGCCCGCAGTTCAGCAGCATTTTTATATACCTTGGCAGTTCCGTCTGCAACAGCAGCATATGCTCTTTCAGATTCAGCGATTATTTCTGCTTCAAATTCCGGTGTGTAACCGTTCTCGGTTAGTTGAACAGAGGATAACTCAAAAGGTAGTTTGCGTTTAAGGTAAATCTGTCTTAGAGTAAGGTTAAAGACATCGCTAAAAGACAAACCAATTGCGGCAAGTATCGGTTCTACACCTGCTTTTATTTCAGGATTAACTCTGATATGCATACCACTAGAACGTGTATTTGACATAATATAACACCCCCCTTATTTGAGTGTACACAAAACATCCGCAATTGTCAACACAAGCTATCACTCTACTTCAAACTCCATGACCACGCCGTCATATGTTGCTGTGTATGTGCCGCGGAAGCCTTTTATTTCAGCTTCGCCCTTGTTGTCTGTTTTTATGGTCATATCCGGTGTCAGCCAGTCTTTTTTAATTAGCTGATAGAGTGCATCGTATATCGGTTTTATTCTTGCGTCTTTTGTCATTAAGCCGGCAGGTGCGTTTAGCCAGCCTCCGTCGCAGAAGCTCCAGTATGTGACGGCTTCTACGAGCGGACAATTATAGAGCCGTTTATAGAATTCCGCTGCTTGCTCCGCCTGTCTTGCTTCGCCTTCGGGCGTTGATGCCCACTCATCGGGAACAAAGTCATTCAGGTCTCCTATATGTGCCGGCATCAGCTCACCCGACACAAGATTGATTTCCGTAAAGTGCAACGGCAGTCCGAACTTGGAAAATCTCTCCAATACTTCTTCGGTATGTTCTTTACTCCAAATGCCTTGGTGCATATGTGATTGAAGCCCGATTGCATCTATAGGAACGTTCGCATCCAATAACTTGACCAGCAAATCACTGTAATCCGTGCTCATATCAAAATCGTTGATGAGCAGCGTGGCATTGGGGTTTGCTCTTTTTGCTTCATCAAAGACCTTTTTTACAAGCCCGACTTGTCCCTCGCTCTTGCAAATTCGTGTTACTCCATTGTCATAGCGGTCAAATATCGGCATAATAACAACTTCATTTATTACATCCCACACATCTATTACGCCCGCAAAATCTGTCACATCACGTTTAATCCGCTCCAATTGCAGCTTCAAAATCTCTTCGTCTGAAAAATCATTTTCTATAAGCCACGGTGCACATACTGTGTGCCAGCACAGCGGATGACCCTTAACGATTTTGCCTCTTTCCTGCAGCCATCTTGCACCCTTTAACGTACGTTCCGTTATCGGCTTGCCGCGCTCCGGTTCAAAACGCCCCCAATAAAACGGTAATGTATTAAAATCAAAGATGTCCAGCATTTTTTCAATACGTTTTTCAGTATATTCCTTCTCGACACCTTTTAAATCACCATTTACCAAATTAACAGCTTCGAAACCGGCAGCACCAAACAACACACTGCCTGATTTCTGATGAATTAAAATCTCCGTATTTGCCAAGGGCAATCCATCCTGCCCTAAAACACAGATAGTCGCCGAACCTTGCCGATGCTTGTAATTTCTCATTATGCTTATCTCCTCATATTAAACAGTTTACGGCAGTGGAAATTGGAGTTAGTTTTTGCAATTCCTACCGCCAGAGAGTACGTCCTGTACTCTACTGACGGCGCTCCACCGTCCATGATTACGCTTGACGGAATTGAAAATACTAACTCCAATTCCCACTGTTCAAGCGTGTTCAATAATTTAACCGGATAAACCCTAATCATCATAAGGCTTTATCGTAGATATCGTTCCGTCATCACTGATTTCCAACTCCGTGAACATTGCGGTGCGCAGATGCGTTTGCCCGCCTGATAACTTGCTGTCGTGGTAGAACAGATACCACTTCCCTTTAAACTCAACAATCGACTGGTGTGTTGTCCAGCCTACTACAGGCTCTAATATTCTGCCTTTGTAGGTGAACGGTCCTGTGGGGCTGTCACTTTCAGCATAGCATAGATAATGCGTCGGTCCTGTTGAGTATGATAAGTAGTATTTTCCGCCAAATTTGTGAATCCACGGGGCTTCAAAAAACCATCTGTCTTTATCCTTTGCGGCTATTGGCTTACCGTTCTCGTCATATATCTTTATTTCCTTCGGTTTTTCTTTAAAGGTCAGCATGTCATCCGTCATTTCCGCTACCATAGCACCGAGTGCAGGTTCATCGCCCTGCGGACCGTCATCGCCGGGTGTCATGTTTTCATCGCCCTGAACATACTCCCCTGTTTGCCACTTTTCAAGCTGTCCGCCCCATAAGCCGCCAAAATACATATATGCCCTGCCGTCATCATCAACAAAAACAGCGGGGTCTATACTGTAGCTGCCTTCTATATAATCAGGCTCCGCCTTGAACGGGCCTTCGGGTCTGTCCCCTACCGCTACGCCTATGCGGAATATATCATCCTTGTCCTTTGCCGGGAAATAGAAGTAATACTTGCCGTTTTTGTAAACACAGTCCGGTGCCCACATTTGTCTTTTTGCCCATGGCACATCCTTTACATGGAGAGCTTCCCCGTGGTCAATACAAGGCGCATCGATATCGTCCATTGACAGGACATGATAGTCCTCCATCTTAAAATGATCGCCTTTGCCGTCGTCAAGACCTTCATTAACTATATCATGTGACGGGTAGATATATAATTTACCTTCAAATACGTGAGCCGACGGGTCTGCCGTGTAGATATGCGTGACCAATGGTGTTCTGAAATTAGGATTTTTTTGCATAACAATTTTCTCCTTTGCTTTAAACAGGTCAATTACTGTTCATGCATCTTTCACTCACAAGCCCCCTTCGCTCACGAAGGGGGTGGCTCCGCAGAGCCGGGGGTTGTCTCTTCCTTATTCCAGCCTGAACGATAATAAATTAGTACCGCCTGTGCCTTTAAACTCAAAGTACAGCGGAAAAACTCCGTATGAAATGTCTAAAAATGCTGAACTCTCAGCCCAAATGTTAGATGATTCTATCGGTATCTTTGCGAGCGTCTTGCCATCCCATGAAGTTTTTACCTCAAGATGACCATGAGCATAACCTCTGGTTTTTACCGTTATGCGGTTAACATTTTCAAAATCAAAATACTTAAAGCCCGCTATTGCCGAGTCTCGCATATTTGCTATGTACCCCGGTTCTTCGTCTCCGTCTCTTCCGTCTTGCGTTATTTTCGGGAAACAACCGTCCATCCATGATTCATGATGCAGCGGATGGTTGTTTTTCTCTGATTTTGAAAACAGGTTACATGCTATGTAAGCAGGATACTCACCCCTACCGATTAATGGTTTTTCGTTTAATCCGCAAGATGTCATTTCAACTTGCTTAATACTTCCGTCTTCTTCTATTTTGATGGGCTCTGCACACGCCTGACGGCTGAAGTTTGTGCCGTTTGTATGCCTGTGATAGAAAATGTACATTTGCCCGTTAACATCAATCATTCCGCCGTGGTTATTGCCGGCAAAATAGGTTGCCATTTCGGGGTCTTTGTATGTGTCTATGTGTTTATCACAGTTGCTGACGATAACACCGCCGTATTTAAAACCTAACGTCGGGTTCTTGCTTGTGGCGTAGCATAGTTCGTGCATTGAGATTGATGAATAAACCAGATAGTATGTATCATTAAACTTTCTTATTGACGGAGCTTCAAAAAACTCAAAGCCCTCAAATCCGGTACCCTCACTATATGGCTGACTTGGTATTACAAATACCGGTTCTTCAATGATTGTCAGCATATCATCAGCCAAAACCGTTGCCATTGCGCCTTTTCTTGATTTATCACCCGGTCCGCAAAATCCGGTGTAAAGATAAGTTTTTTTGCCCTCAGTAAGTACGCCGGGGTCAAATTGCGCCTGGTCGCCTTCTCTTTCTCCGAGCAATGTGCCGTCTTTATACGCTACATAACCGTGGAATTTGAACCCGCTTGCAGGCGAATCACATACCGCAACCGAGACTATCGACAATCCGTCAAGTACGTAATACAGGTAGTATCTTCCATCAGGACCTTTTGTTACATCGGGAGCAAACAGGTTCATACGTCCATCAGTGTTTCTCGGGTCTTGAGTCTTTCTGTAAATTACTCCTTCATAACACCAATCCGATAAATCGTCAACCGATGCCGACCAGCAGACATAATCATTCATGCAATAGACATAACCGTTGAAACTGTCGTGAGAGCCGTAAACAAATACTCTTCCGTTATAAATATGCGGCTCCCCGTCGGGAATATACTCCCATGGCGGTAAGTATGGATTAAAACATTGGTTCCTCATATTGATTCGACCCCTTCTATATTTATTTTTTCAGTTTTTCTATATTATGACATGTGCTCCGGAGAAAGTAAAATAATATAACCGTCATATAACATAAAATTCACAAATTATAACAACCGGCTACACCGTATCATCAAGAGGCAAGCCTAACTTTTCATATAATTTACGGCGTGCTGTACGGTCGGCGTTCATTTCACGTGATGCCCACTTTGCCACGTCAAAAATCAAATCCGACGGCACAACCACAACGCCGTCTCCGTCGGCAACCACAAGGTCACCCGGTACTACGCATACACCGTCGCAATTTATCTTTGTATTATGGCTTTCATATTGAATGCGCGCCTGATCCATTGGCTGTGCGATTTTTGTTGACCAAAACGGTATGTTCTGAATGATAATTTCATCAGTGTCTCGAACGCCGCCATATGCGACATAGCCAACCGCACCGTCGCGTACACCTTCCATTGTATTATTAGAACCCATCAGCCCGACAACGAGGTTAGACATGTCTATCACCGGGAAATCGTACTTTTGTATCTCTTGCATCCATGGATAGATACAGACATTGCCGTAATACCAGTTAGACCAATCGGTGTATTCATCTCCGGTCACGTCAGGACGCGGCTTATCATATGGTATGTACCGTGCGGTCTTCGCAAAACCCACTGCCTTTGTACGCCACAAAGGTCGCATGTCTGTACTCATGCTGCCGTAATGGTGATAACCCATCCAGTCAAGTCCGTCGCGGGTATCAGTGACACGCAGCCTCTCATACAAATTCATAATCTCTTCACGTTGCGATAACGTCCACTCCATACACAGATACCTCCTGATGAAAGAAAATTTAAGCAAAAGCATCGCACTCAGTATACCATCAAACGCAACACTTAGCAATTTTAATATACAAAAATGAGGGTTGACGAGGTGTTAATTATTAGTCTGTACATGCGTTAGGGGCTGTTTTTCAACAGCCCCCGTTTTTTATTGGTTTAGATTTGCTTTATTTGTCGTTTCTGCAGTTACTTCTTTTTCTTTACGACAACTACGATTATGATAGCGACTGCTGCAACACCAACTGCGATGAGTGCCCATGCCCACCAAGGCATGCCGCCTTCGTCGGTTGCTGCCGGTGCAGGTGTCGGTGCAGGTGGGGGTGGCTCCGGTGCTGGCGGTTCGGGTGCCGGTGGTTCGGGTGCCGGTGGTGCGCCGCCTTCCGGACGGTCAACATAGAGCCATGCGCTTGTTATTCCAAGGCTGTCTAAGCTGCCGCCTTCGTAATCGAAGCAGATTCCGAAGTTTCTGTTTTCGGGATCTATGTCTGCAGCTTTGGCCTCTGCAATGTATTGATGTGCGCTAAGCGGAAATACAAGTGCGCTTAAATCGGCATCCCAAATCAACATGGTCGGGGCATAAAATTTATTTTCACCCCAGCTCCAATCAGCAGCACCAAAAATCATGAGACTGACCTCTTCGTATTCGTCCCAATCGGGTGCATTATCCATATAGATAACAAACCAGTTTGCTTCAAGCAGAAGACGATGGCTGAAACCACCTTCGCCGTTTGGTCCTGCAAATGGCTCGTTATTGTCTATTGCACGGGTATCACCTTGCCAACCTAACTGAGTATCTTGGTCGCCCCAAATACGATCGCCGGGTCCCATGTCATACGGAAGTGTTCCTTCTTCCGGCCAGCCTCTGTCTTCGCCGGCTTCGGGATTGGGTACGCCTTCAGCAACTACGCCGAAAAGCTGTGAACTTGTAACATTTGCAGGGCTGATGTGATCTTGCCAACCACCGAATACTAAGTGCATTTCGTAGTATGTCAAGTAGTCATCCCAGTCATCCCAATGATCTGCAAATACGATTTCGAGAGTACCGTCAACAATGCTGAAATCTTTTTGATCCCACCAACCACCACCGGGTGATTGAACGATGAAAGCTACATCAGCTTCATCTATGTTCCATTCCATAACAAGTTTTGTAATCTCTGACATGTTCCATGGCAAAGAACCAAATCTCATTGACCAACCCCAGTGACCGCCGCCTTCAAAGTCTGTCGGCGGAGAAAGCACGGGATCTTCGTCGCCGGGTTCAAATTCCGGATCGGGGAATACATCACCGACAAGCCATGCACCGGTGACATTCTCCGGACCAATGTGATCCACCCAGTTTCCGATTACGAGATGCATAGCATACTGCGTACGGTATGTATCCCACTCATCCCAATGATCGGCAAATGTGATTTCCATTCTGCCGTTTTCCCATGCCAGATCATCCACTTGATCCCACCAACCGCCTGCCGGCGATTGAACGATGAAAGGAGTGGTGCCTGAGTCTGAGTCAAACTCGATGATGATGCCATCAATGCCTCTCATGTTACCGGGAAGAGTACCTACGCTCATTGACCAACCCCAGTGACCGCTGCCTTCAAAATCTGACGGTGCGTCGAGTTTATGGAGATTGTCGTCGGCTGTCGCGAGAAGCGGCATGAGTGTCAGTGCAAAAAGCACTACGAGTGCGAGGGTAAAAATACGTTTTTTCATTTGTTTCCTCCTAAAATAATTTTTGTTTTTTATTGAAAGTGTAAGACTCTACAGAGTTATTTCTTTAATAAAACACTAAGTTGAGTTTACACAGTTCAAACGATTTCTCCGTCATTCTGCGCTTCAGTCGCAGAATCTATTGCTTCGACATGGATTCTGCGACTAACGCGCAGAATGACCGGCTAATTAACCCTTAACGCTGCCGACATGTACGCCCTTGACGAAATACTTTTGCAGGAAGGGATATACACATAGAATCGGTACTGTCGCGATCATAGTTATTGCAGCGCGTACAGCAACAGGTGTCATGACATGTCCGCCTGTTTGTGCTGAATCCGGATGCATATTAATATTGCTTGTTTCTCCCATGGCACCGCCAAGGGATTTCATAAGCTCATGCTGTAAGGTCGCAAGGTGATCTTCGTTGGCAAAAACCAGTGTTGTAAACCAGTCATTCCAGTTACCGACTGCAATCCAGAGTCCGACGGTGGCAAGGACAGGCTTGCAAATGGGTAATATAACTTGCAAAAATATTCGAAATTCACCTGCACCGTCGATACGTGCAGCTTCGACAAGACTATCGGGCAACCCCTGCATATAAGAGCGGATAACTATGACATTAAACGCGCCGAAAAGTCCGGGCAGCCAATAAACGTGGAAGGTGTTTAAAATTCCCAAATTCTGGAAGAGGAAGAATACCGGTATCAGCCCTGCTGAGACATACATTGTTATGACGAAATATATCGTTACGAATTTTCTCAGTAAAAATTCACGTCTCGACAGGACATAAGCCGCCACGGAACAAACAAACAATCCCCCGATGGTGCTTATAACGGTACGCATAATCGAGTTGCGAAAAGCGACGACCAAAAGCTGATTTTCAAGCACTTCTTCATATGCTGCAAGCGAGAATATTCTCGGCCACAGGTAGATGCCGCCTCTAACGCTGTCGAGCGGTTCATTAAATGATATAGCAAGTGTATTCAGCATCGGATAGAGCATAACCACAACGACAAATATCATTAAAAGCGCATTGAAGATATGAAAGATAATATCTCCGGGCGTCTGTTTTACCTTGTATCTTGATTTTGAATATCTGTTTCTTAAATCTGCATTAGCTGACATCTCTTCACCTACCTAAACAAGGCTCTCTTTAGCAAAACGTTTTGAGGCCTGGTTTGCTAAAGTAATGAGTATTATAGCTACGACTGTTCTAAACATACCGACAGCCGTGGCGAGTGAATAGTTTTGATCATCTATGCCCTGGAAAAATACATTGAGGTCAATATTCTCAGCCGTAGGACGGGTCATTACATTTTGAAGCAGTAACGGGGCTTCAAAGCCGGCATTGAGCGCGAAGCCGATGCTCATAATGAGAAGTACAAGAATGGTCGATTTTATGCCCGGCAAGGTAATATTAAACATCTTTCCAAATCGACCTGCTCCGTCAATCTCTGCACTTTCATAAAGCTCGGGGTCAATTGCCGTCATAGCGGCAAGATAAATGATAGTGTTCCACCCGACACTCTTCCATACATTGGATAGTCCCAGCATCATCCAAAAACTGTCGGGCTCCGCTAAAATGAGGCGGCGCTCATCCCATAAGCCGAGGTTTATCATAAAGTCATTAAGAATACCGTCACCACTGAGGAATTGCTCGATTATACCTGCAGCCACAACCCATGATAAAAAGTGAGGCAGGTATGAAATGGTTTGTATAACACGTTTTGTTTTTCTGAGCCTGATCTCGTTTATCATAAGAGCGAGGAAAATCGAAGTAGTAAATCCAAGAACAAGATTAATCATACTCATGGCAAGAGTATTGGTCATTACACGCTGGAAGTCACCTCTGGTAAAGAAGTTCATAAAATGCTGAAATCCGACCCAGGGATGTACATCTGCTGCGGGTTGAAAAAACTGAAATGACATTTGCCATCCGGCGAGCGGCAGAAAACTGAATATGAAGACATAAATCATGATAGGGATAATCATGAGAAACAATGCCTTTTGGTGCCAGACCATTGTCAGCCTTTTGTCGTCCTTGCGCAGCAAAATCATAGCCAGGATAGCAAAAAACGAGGCTATCATAGGCCAGGGAATAGCGGTTAAGCCGTTATATATACTAATGTGATCCCTTAAATATTCCCGTGCATGACCACGAGCCAGAGCATCACCGACATCCTGGGAGTTAAGCAGCATCAGGAAAATGTTTTTTGCTCCAAAGTCTTCAATTAAATATGCGTTATGCTGTGCATTGATATACAGCATTAATGTGCAAAATACTACGGGTATAACTGCTGCAATACCGAAACCGATATTCGACAAAGTTATGAAGTTTTTGGATTTATATTTGATTACCGCTACTGCCAAAAGTCCAAAAGCTGCTAAAAAAGCTAAAGGAAAACCAATTCTGAATATATTCAGCATAACGCCCGGATCAAACGCGCCGCTGCTTGCTTGTCTGCTGTAAAGCCAGTCATATGCGTCCGCTGAGTTAAAAAAGGCCGTAAAGATACCGAAGCTGGCATCCATTTGCATAATTCTAAATTCAACATTATCAAAATATGTATCAATGACATTTACCCAATTGAGTAATGTTAAAATTAAAATGATTGCTGCTCCGCCCAGAGTAACCCAAAATTTTCTTGGATATCTATAAAACAAGATATGCGACACATCGCCGTATAGCGGTTTCGTGATAGCACCAGAACTCATGTTTGTCTTTATCCTTTATATGAAAATCATTTTTTGCAGGGGACTAAACTATAGCCCCCTGCAAAAATCTCAGTTTACCCTCCGGCTGCAGCAATTGCTCTTTCTGCAACCTCTGTATAAAACGTAAGATGACCTTGCATTAGATTTGCGGGTATTGATTCTATGGCAACCAAGTATGTTTCCCAGCGGTCTGCGAATTCATCGGGTGAGTTTGTGATTAACGGGATTATATGAACACTGTCAATACCGGCAGTCATTCCTACATATGTTGCAAACTCTGCCGCATCGGAACCCGGTGTCGGCTCTGCTCCCCAAAGCGGATAAAATGCAGGTCTGCGTAAGGGTTCGCTGTTCATAAATCCGGTAAAGTGGTGAATACCATGTCTCGTAAAGAACTCTCTGTCAAAATCGCTGAGACCTGCCATGTATTCCTCCGGAGATGAGCCGGGATCCACAGCATTGCCGTCGGACAAAAATGTACCCTGGATTTTCGGCAATATGTCTCTCAGCTGACGGCCCATATTATTTCTGAGCCAGCGGGAGTCTTGTTGCAGATCACGCATTACCTGCGGGCGAACAATTCTGCCGTTTTCATAGAAGTAATGATAACCGTCGTCTACTCCGAATCCGCGAAGGAGAGCTTCATTCGCGTTATATATGTCGCGCTCAATACCCCATGAAAGGAAACGCTGAACAGGCTCCTGGACAATCCAGTCCATAAACTGGGCAAATCTAATCGGGTCTTTGTTGTTTAAGCTGATATTCAGACCGTTATTTCCGGCAAATGAACCTCCGCCGAGATCCCAGTAGTTAAACTCGTTACCGGGCCATACAAAGTCGAGCGGCACATGGGTGCGTTCGATAAGATCCGCAGCAATAAGCTGGTTTGTGGAGTTTTCCCATATCCATTGCTGACCGGGGACAAGAAGAACCCTGCCTTGAGCTATTACTGATTCAAATGCGGCTCCGCTTCTTGAGAAGGTCTCGATATCGATGACAGGTTGTCCGTGAGATGTAGTTCTGTGAATCATCTCGTTAAGTTTTGCAAAATACGGTCTGGCATTTGTATCTACCCAATCACGGGTTTGGAACGGAGCAAGGTCGAGAGCTGCACCCTCTCTGCTGCCGTGACGATTCCATACACTGCCCCAGTTTGCATTACCTGCAAGGAAAATCGGCGGGTTTGTCAAGAGCCATGTATGCGCGTTGACACCAATCTCAACACCTAGGGTAGTCATGCCGTCGATTTCGGGGTTTGCTTCCATGTAATCAAAAACAAACTCAAACAGCTCGTCAAAATCGTTTGGAGCGCGCCCGTGAAAGTCTATTACTGCTTTTTGAAGCCACCATGCGGTGCCGTTAAAGAACTCAATCTGTTGAGGGGCTGCAAATGTACCCCATATCTCTGCTGTATAAACTCTTCCGTCATCAGCTTTCATAAGATCCCACCACGGATCATAATGTGCTCTGAGGTTAGGAGCATGTGCTTCGATGAGTTCGTCGATAGGCATTATTCTGTTTCCTGCGGCATAGGCTTCCGAGGCAAGAGCTCCGACAAACATTGCATCCTGCGGTATACCTCCGGCGAGCATTGTGCCCCAGATGGTGTTTACATCACCTACTAAAAACTCGATGTTTATTGTAACACCCGTGATTTCTTTTACGATTTGAAGGAACGGGTTTTCTTGTGATCCCGGAATACCCATGTTACGGGTAAATATAGTAAATTCGATATCGTCCAGATCCGCCATCGGAGTTTCCGGCAGACCTAAAAGCCTTGCAAGCTCATTGCCCATACGGTCAGAGCCGCCTCCGCCGGTGCCGCCATCTCCGCCGTCGCCGATTCCTCCCGGTGTGGAGTCGCTGCCACCGCCGTCAGTGCCGGGCGTATCTGTGGCGCACGCTGCAACTAAGACAACACACATCATCACTGCGAGAAAAACAGCAATAAATTTCTTAAAAAGTTTTTTCATATAAGTTTCCCACCTTTCTACATTTAAAACTCTTGTGCTTTTTCGCAATATTCAGCGTCCGTTTCACTCTAAATAACAGCAAAGCACGCACCTTTTTTTTTACTTAAACATTTCTAATAATGTACAACATAATGGATTACTTGTCAACTAGGAATTTAACATGAAATTAAAAATTACATAACAACTATTTAACAATCTCCCTGATTAAAAACTTTCATTTTTGACAGAAAGACATTAGCAAAAACAGGGTTATTGCTATTACGCAATAGCCCTTGTTTTATGCATCTGCATGCTTGTAGGGGCGACCGCCCCTACAGGACTTTTATTTCTTTTTCAAAAGAATACAAATCGCAACAACTATCGCTGCTACACCGACCGCCATTAACGTAATCGCCCACCATGGGGGGATATTGTTGTTTGAAGCATCGGCATTCGGTGCGTCGGGTAATGGCGGTACTTCCGGCATTGGTTCCGGCTCTACATTGTCAAAGCCATTATCATCGTCCGGCATGTTTGGCGTTTGCGGTCGCGGCTCAAGCCCTTCACCTACCTCCGCGATTGCCCAAAATGCAGGCTTCGGTTCCAGTCTTCTATTAAAAATAAGTGGAAATCCCTGAGCCCTCCAACTTTGGTGGTCTGCTCTGCCCCATAATGTGACACTGTCAATATAATCCGAAAGTTCAACGAAAATCCTAAATAACTCTCCATATAGTTTCGCTTGATGCTCCAGATTCTCTTCGCTATCTTCTCCGAATGCATTCCAGCGGCCTATAGGAAGGTCGAGCTCTGTTATAGCAACACGGGCACCTGTTTGAGCAAATCGGATTATTGTATCCCTGACATCGTTCGGGTCGAGCCAATCTGTCCAGTAATGTGCCTGCATTCCAAGGCCTTCTATTAATAAGCGATTGGGATCATTGTTGCGCTGGTCATCCCTCCAACGCCTGTTGAGTTCTTCCGTCATCGAAGCGATAACCTCACGCTTGCCGGGCGATTCTTCATTAAAGTCATTGTAAAACAACTTCGTAGCAGGATCGGCAAGGCGTGTAAAAACAAATGCATCATAGATATAATCGGATGGACACTCTCCTGCAGCTTCATCTAAGCCGTTGTTGTAAGCGCGATACCATGGCGAATTTGAGCGGAGGCGATTTCTCCAATCAGCACCTGATGCACTCTCCGGGACACTGTCAGTAAATGCCTCATTAACAACATCCCAAGAAGCAATACGTCCGGCATATCGACCAACATAATAGCTAATAAAGTACTCCATGTTTTCTCGCGCTTCGGTACGAGTGAGCGGATTACCATTACTGTCTTCGGTGAGCCATGGAGCAGACTGGCTATGCCATACTAAAGTATGACCATGAAAACGAATATTATTTTCTTCTGCCCAATCCACAAGCCTGTCGGGACCGGATAAATTCCACTCACCGCGACGCGGTGTAACGTTACCCGGTTTCATCGAATTTTCTGCCGTAACCGAATTGTAGAGATGTAAAAACATATCTACCGTGGATGGATCATTAAGCACTCCCGGCTCCATTATGTTGCCTACATAGAAATAACCGCCAAACAGCTCGTGTAGAGCCGGTACATCCAGATACCAGTCGGTAGGTTCAACTTCATCGGACGGGCCGCCATCATATATGCGGATACTTAATATCGAGTAGTCAATATTGGCTCCTTGAGGTGTAGTTAATCGTACCCCTCTTTGCCCATGCGTGATGCCGGTCACATACTCCAGCTCAGCGCGAGTATCCCGTTCTTCCGAAATAACAAGGGTGGCATAAGGTGAATCCGTGTTCATAATACGAAAAAGCGCAGGTTCATCAGAACCAAATTCAACAATAATAATATAGTCTTGACCTGCATCCATCCAGTCATCTCTTATATCTACTGATTGCCAGTCGGCATTTCTGTTGCTCATATGCAAGCTGCCATCATCCCCGACAGAATAAACCGGACGCCCGTCTCTGTAGGCAGGTCTGAGAAACTCATGACCTTCAAGATCTGAAACAAATGAAATCACATCCTCCTCGGTCATCTCCCAAATCAAAACCGGCTCATCTTCATTGGCCGTTGCCGGGCTTTCCATTGGCATCAGCACGATAAGCATTATTGCCGCAAGTAAAAACGCTGTCTTTTTCATAGTTATTTTTCTTTCCTTTCATTGGAAACTTATTTGTTGTATATACGTTATATTATGCTACAATATAGCTTGAGTAATGTCAATAATGAAAGGTATAAATCATATGGAATACCATGTATCTAAATCAGGCAGTAATATGAATCCCGGGTCATTTGAGAAGCCGTTTTTGACTATCAACAAAGCCGCAAAGGTTGCGATGGCGGGTGATACGGTTACAGTTCACGAAGGTATTTATCGCGAGTGGGTTAGTCCTCGTTTTGGTGGTAACGTTGCCAAGCGCATCGTATATCAAGCAGCGGAGAGTGAAGATGTTACGATAACCGGAGCGGAGATTATTACTGATTGGGTAAAATACGGTGATATCTGGAAAGCAGAAATAGATAACAGCTTCTTTGGTGATTTTAACCCCTACGACGAGATAATTTACGGTGATTGGCTGATGGTCTATGACCGGGTTTTCCACTTAGGCGAGGTATACCTAAACGGACGCTCTATGTATGAAGCGGTGGACATTGACGGTGTACGGAATCCTATAGCATCCACAGACTCAACAGAGCCTGAATTTTCTGTTTATACATGGTTTTGTGAGGTTAATGATAAAACAACAATCATATACGCAAATTTCCATAACAACGACCCCCGTGACGGCAACGTTGAAATAAACGTTCGCCCTCACGTCTTCTTCCCTGTCAAGCCCGGTTGCGGATATATAACCGTAAGAGGCTTCACGCTAAAACAAGCTGCTACACAATGGGCACCGCCCACTGCTTTTCAAGAAGGTCTAATCGGTCCGCACTGGAGCAAGGGATGGATTATTGAATACAACATAATCAGCGATTCGCGCTGCAGCGGAATTAGCTTAGGCAAGGATGCCGCAACAGGACACAATGAAAATACACATCTCAAGTTCAAGCAAGGTACACAACGTGAACGTGAAGTAATATTCCGTGCTGTAAACAATAATTGGAGCAAGGATAATATCGGCAGTCATATAGTCAGAAACAACGCTATTTTCAACTGCGGGCAAACAGGTATTGTCGGTCATTTAGGATGTGCATTCAGCAGAATTGAAAGCAATCACATATATAACATTTTGCACAAACGCGAGCTTGCAGGTGCAGAAACCGGTGGTATCAAGCTGCATGCCGCAATTGACACTGTAATTTCCGGCAATATCATTCACAATACACATCGAGGACTTTGGCTCGATTGGCAGGCACAAGGCACGCATGTAACCCGCAACCTGTTTTTCGACCACGACAGCACTGATATATTCATCGAGGTCAGCCACGGCCCGACCACCGTAGACAACAATATATTCCTCTCACCCGTTTCATTTCAAAACATGGCACAGGGTATTGCTATGGTGCATAACTTGTTTGCAGGTCAAATAGCACTATCAACGGAATGTAATAGATACACACCGTACCATGTCCCGCACAGCACAGCCGTGGCAGGAGTCATGCTGTTTATGGGCGGAGATGACCGCTTTTATAACAATGTATTTATAAGACCGGAAAACGATGACACACCCGACGAACCGATGACCCGTTCCTTTTTCGGCAACGCACCCGTTGTAGAAACAGAAGGCTTCCTCGGCGCACAACAATACACCGCATATCCTGTCGGCACAGCAGTCTACACAGGTTATCCGGGGGCTGATGATGAGAAACCATGGGAAAAAGAACCACGCCCTGTAAATTTAGAACATGAAAAGCTCCCCGTTTATATGAGCGACAACCTTTACTTCAATAACGCACTCCCCTACCCTAAAGAAAAAAATGCAATGGTTGAGAGTTCATCGGGAATAACGTTCACTATTGACCGTGAAAATAAAAAAATCATAGTTTGCATCACTGACCCCAAACCTTTCAGAAAAAGCAAGGGCAGTGTAATTACCACTGATATACTGGGATATGGCTTCCAAGCAGAAATGCCATTCGAAAAACCTGACGGTGAACCTCATACTTTAGATACAGATTACTTTGAGCAACCGCGCGGCAACAATCCTACACCCGGTCCTTTTGAAATATCAAAAGCAGAAAAAATTGAGATTTCTTTTACATAACAAAACTTGCAACCGGCCAGAGGGTATCCGGAAAACTTTTTATGTTTCCAGCCAATGCACTGCACCTTAGTGGAAACTTGTTATATCGGCAAAACTTGTGTGCTGACTGAAAACACAAAAAGTTTTCCGGATACCCTCTGACCGGTTGCTTACAATTTATGAAATGAGGAGAACAATAATGTTGAAATATACAATTGATGAAATTAGTACAGGTTTATACAAAATCAAAGACCCGCTTGATGTGAACTTTTATCTTATCGTCGGTGATGAGAAAGCCTTATTATTCGACACAGGTTACGGCATAGTCGACATCCCCGAAGCGGTTAAATCCATCACATCCAAACCGCTGACAGTTGTGTTAGGACACGGGCACATAGACCATGCAAACGGAGCATATCAGTTTGAAGAGGTTTATCTGAGGGCACCAGATTTTGAACTTTTCCGCGAACACACGTCACCGCAAATCCGCAGCGTTATCATAGACCGTGTTAATGAGGCCGGACTAAAACCTGACTTTGAAACTGAAAAATGGATAAACAATGGCAATTGCAAACTTAAGCCCCTCGAGATTGGCACTGTGTTTGACCTTGGTGGCTTAAATGTAGAAGTAATTGACATGGCTGCGCATACAGGCGGTTCAATCGGACTGCTGGTTATCGAAAAACGGATACTGCTCGACAGTGACTCCGCAAACAGCCATTGCTGGATGTTTGTGCCGCAATCTCTGAGTATACGTGAGTATATAGCCATGCTCAAGCGTGTAAAGCAACTGGAGTTTGATGTTTTTTATGTTGCTCATCAAGATCACCCGCATCCGAAATCCGATTTCGATAAGTATATCCGGGTTGCCGAAAACGCAACTATCGAAAAAAGCAAAAAGTACGATGCATGGCAGGAAGAAGACCCATATATCTATACTGAGGGTGATACATCTATAGTATTTAATAAAAGGACGTTAGCAGAAAGGGCATGAAACAATGGCTTATAGTGAATATAACATGTGGTTACAAGAAGGATGTGCGGCTCCTGAGAAAGCTTCTCCCAAGGTACAGGAACGTATCCTTAACCATTGGGATAATTTCGACGGGCATGTGGAGCGCGGCTATAGCGGCAGGTCTTTGTTTTTTAAGGACGGCGACATAGACTATGAGCCGGAGCGCATACGCGATTATGCACGTTTTCTCGCGTCAATCGGCATCAATAGAGTTTGCTGCAACAATGTAAATGTTACGGAGCGTGCTGCGCAAATGATAACCGGTGACATGCTGCCTGATGTTGCCGGATTGGCAGCAATCTTCCGTGAGTCCGGAATCAGTTTTATAATCGCTGTTGACTGGTGCAGCCCTGTTCTGCTCGGCGGATTACCAACAGCAGACCCCCTGAATGAAGAAGTTATAAAATGGTGGAAAGACACTGCCGAAACAGTATATGCATTTATCCCCGACCTTGCGGGTTTTCTGGTAAAAGCCGATAGTGAATTCCGTGACGGACCTGCTACCTTGGGACGTACGCAAGCCGACGGAGCTAACGTGCTTGCACGTGCACTAAAACCGCATGGCGGTAAGGTATACTGGCGTTGTTTTGTATATAACTGTGAACAAGATTGGCGAAATACAGAAATCGACAGACCGAAGGCTGCATATGATCAGTTTTACCCGCTTGACGGAATGTTTGATGATAATGTCATTTTGCAAGTTAAAAACGGTCCTTATGATTTTCAAGTAAGAGAACCGAACTCCCCGTTATTCGGTGCAATGAAGCAGACACCCTTAGCTTTAGAGCTTCAGATTACGCAGGAATATACAGGTCAGCAAATCGACCTTTACGCTTTGGCTGTACAATGGGAAGAGGTTTTTTCAACACCGGTATCTGATACACAACTAACTCGCAGCTTAGTAGGTAATGAAATCACGGCAGTTGTCGCCGTTGCCAACACAGGACTTGATATGAACTGGACAGGACATACGCTGGCACAAGCAAATCTCTTTGCATTCGGAAAAATGGCATGTGACCCCGCACTCTCCGCACGAGAGGTTCTCGATGAATGGATAGGACTTACATTTGGCAAAAACCCCGACTTAAAAGAACCATTATTGAAAATGATGATGGCTTCAAGATATATTTACGAGAAGTACACCACCCCTCTTGCGCTGGGCTGGATGGTAAACATTAATCATCACTACGGCCCAAGCCCCGAAGGGTACGAGTTCTCAAAATGGGGCACATACCACAGAGCAAACCACAAAGCAATCGGAATAGACAGAACAGAGACCGGCACAGGCTATACAGCACAATACCATCCCTACTTGAATGACCTCTACAGCAATATCAAAACATGTCCCGAAGAACTACTCCTATTCTTCCATCGTTTACCATTTGACCACCGCTTAAAATGCGGCAGAACATAGCTGCAATATATATACGACACCCATTTTGAAGGTGTAGAAGCAGTGGAAGGTTTTATCAACACTTGGTATTCATTACAATCCTTACTCCCCGACAGCGCATATCGCTCGGTCTCTGAACGTCTGGAAAGACAACTCGCAAACGCACGCGAATGGCGCGATGTGATTAATACATATTTCTATAGGCTGACAGGTATAGCGGATGAGCACGGACGAGTTATATATAGCTAAAGTCATGTTCCCTTCCACGGAAGGGGGCATTACATCTTACACTCAACATTCACAAAAGAATCCGGCGGAGCTATCGGAATAACACAAGAGTCGATTTTTTTACCATCTATCCATAAACCCTTATCACTATCTCTCGTAAACGTTATATTATATACAGCACCCCTATATACGCGCTTGATTCTTACATTATCAAATCTATCCGGCAAGCAAGGCGCAACTCTTAGACCGTCAAGCTCCGGGCGGATTCCTAGCAAATACTGGCTTACGTTGACATATGTCCAAGCGGCGGTTCCTGTTAGCCAACTGTTTTTTGCTTCTCCCGGAGTCGGAGCCTCCTGACCTGCAATTGTCTGACTGTAAACATACGGCTCTGTGCGGTGGATTTCGCTGATGTCCTCAACATATGCAGGGCAAATACGGCGGTAGATCTCAAATGCCTCATCGGCATTGCCGACAACTGTTTCGGCTATGCTGAGCCATGGATTGTTATGGCAGAAAACACTACCGTTTTCTTTATAACCGGGCGGATAACTCGTTATTTCACCCAGCTTTAGCTGATATTCCTTAAAGGTAGGAGCAACCAGGCATGTACCATACTTAAAGGTCAGACGGTTCTTTGCGGCGGCAAGAGCTTTTTTTGCGTGTCCGCTATCAACGCCCACACCGGCCATTACACACATCCCTTGCGGCTCAATGAATATCTTACCATCCTCACACTCACTGCTGCCAACCTTGTCCCCGTTAGAATCATATGCTCTTAAGAACCATTCACCATCCCAACCGTGAGCCAAAACAACTTCACCCATTTGCTTAACTGCTTCAAGTGCCTTTTCCGCTTCATCGAAGAACCCCCGCTTTTGACATAGTTCAGCGTATTGTTTTCCGTAAAACACAAACATACCGGCTATAAAGACACTCTCAGCTTCACTTTCTATATTTGCACAAGTTTGAAAGCTCTCACCCGGTTCTTCCGAAAAACAGTTGAGATTCAAACAGTCATTCCAGTCAGCGCGCCCGATAAGCGGCAGCTTATGGGGACCAAGATTATTTAAAGTGTAATTAAAGCTTGCCCGTAAGTGCTCAAAAAGCGGCTTCTCCGTTCCCTCCTTATTTTCAAAGGGTACAAGCTCGTCCAAAATGCTATAATCCCCTGTTTCCGAGATATACGCATATGTACACCCTATAAGCCAAAGCGGATCGTCATTAAAGCCCATTCCCGCATCGGCGTTACCGCGTTTTGTCAGCGGCTGATACTGATGCCACGCACCGCCGCTCTCAAATTGTATTGCTGCAATATCAAGTATACGCTCACGGGCACGCTCAGGCACCATATGCACGAAGCCCAGAAGATCTTGGCAGGAATCCCTGAAACCCATGCCTCTCCCCTGTCCGCTCTCGTAATAGCTTGCGCTGCGGCTCATGTTAAATGTAGTCATGCATTGATATTGATTCCAGATATTTACCATCCTGTCGAGCTTGCTATCACCGCTTTCGACAGTATATTTAGCCAATAGATTATCCCAATGCTCCGCAAGAGCAGCAAACTCATTGTTGACAGCTTCAGAATTGTTATATTTATTGATTAATTCCATTGCAGGTTTTTTATTGATTATACCGTCTCTTGCCAATCCGTCCCACTTCTGATCTTTGGAAGTCTCCACATAACCCAAAACGAAGATTAATTCAATCTCTTCATCCGGTTTAAGCACATATTCAAGACGATGGCTTCCAATCGGCGACCAGCCGTGTGCTATTGAATTTTCACTTTTGCCGTTAACAACAGTCTGCGGTGACGAGTAATCATTAAACTTACCGAGAAATGTATCAAGGTCTGTATCAAACCCTGCCGTCTTTTGATTTACCGCATAAAACGCATAATGATTTCTTCTCTCACGATATTCGGTTTTATGGTAGATAACGCCGTCTTCCACCTCAACCTCGCCGATATTATAATTGCGCTGAAAGTTCGTACTGTCATCCGCTGCATTCCAGAGGCAGAACTCAACTGCGCTTACTACACTTATGTTCTTTTCTTTGCCTGAGTTGTTTTGGAGTATAAGCGTGTTTATTTCGCAGTTATCTTTTACGGGAACAAAGCATGTCAGCTTTGAATACAGCTCGTTTTTGGAAGTCTCAAAAACCGTATAACCCATACCATGATGACAACGATATGAATCGAGAGGCGTCTTCGCCGGAAGATATGCCGGACTCCAAGTAACCTGATCATCGGTAATATAAAACAAACGCCCGCCGGTATCACGCTGCACATTATTATACCTGTAACGCGTAAGCCGCCTCAACTTCGCATCACGATAAAAACTATACCCGCCACCCGTGTTGGATATAAGGCAGAAGAACTCATTAGAGCCCAAGTAATTAATCCAAGGAAGCGGTGTAAAAGGAGTCTCAATCACATATTCGCGATTAACATCATCAAAGTATCCGTATTTCATGTTAGAAACCATCCTCATTTTTCTTTTTATTTTATCAAACTAAGGGACTGTTGTAAAGTTGAACAACAGCCCCGCAGTAATTTCTTGTTTCTGTACAGTGGGGATATACCCAACCCCGTCATTCTGCGCGTTAGTCGCAGAATCTATTGTTGTTTGCAGATGTTCTCCCGGACATATAGCATAATTGCGACATGGATTCTGCGACTGACGCGCAGAATGACAAGAGATTTTACCCCGAGACATCTGCTTCCGCTTGTCTACGTAAATCTACCTCAATTAGTATCCATTCCACGCATTGCTCATAACCAAATGCGTATGCGTCCTCTATCATTCTTGCCACGTGGACATCAAACTCGGCATCACTGTTTGCATAGATAGCTCTCCATGAACCTTGTCGAACAGTGTTTATTACCTGCTCCCAGACAGTAATAAGCTCGCGGTCCTTCCTGCTTTCCGAATAAGTTGAAGCGATGGCGACAGTAAAACCGTTATTCCGTATAAAGTCGTCTTCCTTTACAAAACCCGACCAGTCGCGCCATGCCTGTTCGATAGGCCTGACCACTCTTGCAAGCTCCGTACTTTCCCAATGTGTATAGTTAAATGTTTGACCCGACGGTGATTCGGGATTTACCGCATCAAGAGCCCATGTAGTATTATTATGCTGGAACTCTCCTACTCTGTATGAACCTGTGTAACCCAAAAATGTTATAACCGTTTCCTCATCATCCTCGTGAACTGTCATACCAAGCTCCGTCAAAAACGGCTCGCCGTTTTCATCCAAATCCCACGTTACTCCCTTCGGACCGTAGTTATATGACAAGACCCCTTCGGGAGTTGCGAACCAGTTAATAATCTCCATACAGAGTTCCGGATAGTTACTGTTAGCACCTATCGACCAAACGCGGTTTCCGCCAAAGACGTTAAGACCGTCGGCAAGATTCACCTGATCGGCAGCGAGTACGGGACGCATCATTCTGCCTGCTTCCATGTTTTCTTCGGTGTTATAAAAATCCGCTATCCATGAGAAAATATTAAACATAGCTTGCCCGTTTAAGTACTTTTCTCTTATATCATCCCAGGTCTGTGTCATCGAATCAGGATCGTACAGACCCATTTGATAAAGAGTGTTGTAGAACTTCAAAGCACGAAGATACTCCCCGCCTTCTTGAAGTGCACCTTGCCATTCTTGTGTCTGTGTGCAATACAGACCTATGTGAAACTCCTCCCAGCCGTATAGTGCGGCTGTCGATTTTACCATCATGACCATATCTCCGTCCCAGTCGGTAAATGATGATACAGCGTATGTTTTGTTACCGAGGGGTGTCGTCGGTTCAAGCTCGACCATTGCAGCAAGCACAGGAATAAAGTCCTCAAGAGTGTTTATCTCAGGATAACCAAGCTGTTGATATAGGTCAAAACGCAAATGCGGATAGTAATAGAACGCTTGATGATCTCCTGCATTACCGGCGATACTGTGTCCGAAACCATGCAAAATGCCGGTTATGCCTTTATTCTTAGTAAGAGCGTGCATAAAATTATCTGCAATAAACGAACCGTAGTCCCACAATAATGCATCTTCTTCCCAGTTAAACAATAAGCCTGCAGCGGATGCATCTCTGTAGTCTTCGCCATCATTGCCGAAAATGACTATATCCCCGAGAAATCCGCCCTCCATACGTGTCTGGAAGGTTCCGTCAACACTGTTATTAATAATTGTGATGTTGACATTAAACTTATCACGAAGTATTTCCGCTCCCCAGCCCGTCATTTGACCTGAGAAATTCGCCAATTGTGAATAGATAATCAAATCAATCGGCTCACCCGTGTGCACTGTGCCATCACCCGGCTCTCCATCACCTTGCGCTCCATTTTGATCTGCTCCGTTAGTGCACCCGGCAATAATAGGCACAAGCAAAACAAACACCAACAATACTGCTAATAATTTCTTTGATTTCATTTTTATAGTCCTCCATTTATTATTCACTATCATATACTTATCGGCAATGGGAAATAAATGTATTTGTCTTTCGTCATTGCGAACCATCCGCAGATGGTGTGGCAATCCATTTTCACAATGTCACTATTTTTTGCTTTGTGCATTTGCACAATGGCATGGATCGCCACGTCGCAACGCTCCTCGCGATGACGGGTGTGATTTACACACCTTTAATCCTTATCCTTTCACCGCGCCCAGCATTAAACCTTTTTGGAAGAAGCGTTGCATGAATGGATAGACCATCAATATAGGAACTATCGATACCATAGAGACTGTTAGCGATATGATTCTTCCGTTTAGGGCTGCGGCTAAATCCTGCTCTCTTATTGCACCTGTTGTTTCCATTAGATTGCCGAGGTTGGTTGCCATGTTCAGGTACATAAAGAGTCTGTGCTGCAGTGTGTAAAGGCGAGGCTCCGCGCCCATTAAGATAATTGAATCAACAAATGAATTCCAATGCCCTACAGCACCGAATACCGCTATTGTAGCCAGAATAGGCTTACACAACGGCAATATTATACTGCGAAATACCGTAAAATATCCTGCTCCGTCAATAAAAGCACTTTCTTCAAGTTCTTTCGGCAGAGATTCTATATATGTTTTAACCAAAATGATATTAAACGGTGCAACGATGGCGGGTATTATATATCCTAAAAAGTTGTTGGTGAGACCAAGCATCATTATGTTTAAAAACCATGGTATCAACCCTGCGTTAAAGTACATTGTTATGATTATGAACCTGTAAATTACCTTTCGTCCCAGCATCTTCTGCTGCGTCACCAAATAGCCGACAAATGCCGATGCCAGCACCATCAAAAGTGTTCCGATAACGGTTCTGGCAACAGATATACCGGCAGCGTTAATAAGCTCTGAAACGCCAAGCAAAGAAATGTAATTTTCAAAATGTATTCCAACCGGGAAAAAGTTGATCAGACCGGCTTGAACCAGCCTGTTGTCGCTGATTGTGTTTATGAACAGGTAATAAATCGGGAATGTGCATAATAGCGTAAATAAGGTAAAAAACGCTCCGTTTAATAACGTAAAAACCCAATCACCAAATGATCTCTTTATAAAATACGCCTTATGTACAGTCTTTCTTGTCATTATCAGACTCCCCCTCCCTAAATTATCGTTTCGCCGCGGACAAACTTGGACAGCCTGTTTGCGCCAAAGAGTAATGTCACGCTTATAACGGATTTAAGCATGCCGATGAGTGTCGATAACGGAATGTTTCCGCTGCCGCCGCTGGCAAGTCCGAGATTAAAGATGTAGAGGTCAAGAACCTCTATTGTAGTTCGGTTTGCGTGGTTTTCAAAGACAAGGTATTGATCGAGCCCGTTCGAGAGAACATTTGAAATGCCGAGCAATAACAATACGAAGAATGTCGGCAGTAATCCGGGTATGGTGACATGCCACATTCTTTTGAAGCGGCCCGCACCGTCTACCATAGCAGCTTCATACAGTTGAGGATCTATGCTTAAAATGCTGGCTATATATATAATAGCTCCCCAGCCGAGACCTTTCCAGGTTCCCCATGCCCACATTTTAATCCACATATGCGAGCCGTCCATTAAGTGGTTCGTTCCTCGCTCTATTAAGCCGAGGTTTAAAAGAACCCAGTTTACAAAACCTTCTGTAGAAAAAATCGCGAAAGCAATGCCGTATACCAGGACCCAGCTAATATAATTCGGGATAGTGGTCAATGTTTGGACTGTACGCTTAAACTTAACCGACCGCAATTCGGATAAAAAGATTGCAAACAGCATCGGAAGCCATGATGTTGCGAGGCCGATTCCGCTAAGTGCAAGGGTGTTTCTCATAACGCGGACGATTTGCGCGCGTTGTGCGGGGTTGTTAAATAAGAATCTGAACCATTGCAAGCCGACAAAATCGTCCATAGCGAGTGGTATACCGGGTGTGTAGTCGAAGAACGCATAACGCCAACCAACAAGCGGTAAATACGCAAAGAGCAAAACCAGAGCAAGAAACGGTAATATCATTAAAAACAGTCGATATTTCGGCTCAAGCTCATATTGTTCTTCCGCCTCTGTTTTTATAAGCTTAAGGTAAAGAAGCAGCGCATAAACTGCAAGAACAACAAACATCGCCAAATACACCCATATCCCCATAGGCAATATCGGCTCCAGCCGTCCCGGAGACGGCGAGTCCGTAAACAAGGTATAAGCGTACAACAACACAATCGTTCCTATTGCACCGAGTATAGCTGCACCCCAGGAAAAAGTAATACTAAGCCTGCGCATTTTATTGTTACCCAGGCTCAGACAGAATGCTGCCGCAACTAAAGCTATTGCCAAAGCGCAAATTAACGCTCCGATATATGTGACGGTCAGCGGCGGCTGTTCAATCCACCCCTGATTTAATGAACGTACAAACCATCTGCCGATTGTCGAATACGATGTCGCGCATGTAAACAGTGTTACGTTCCGGTTTATAAGTCCGCTCAAGCGAGCAGGATTAAGCTCTGCTATAAATGCCGAGAGAAACACCATAACGAGAAATACCCGAAACAGAATCATCGGCATATCCGAGGCTTTAATTTTGTTTTTCTTTTCCGGCACTGTGTAACTCATATAAAATCGTCCGCTTGCGCTCGCAGCATTAAAATTAAATTTCCATTCTCAAACACTGTGTACTCCCTTTGTGCTGATCTATACCTCTACCGAGTTCCCGTACACCAACTCGCCTGAAAATTTAATTTCAATACTACTCACCGCTACCTTTCCGTCCTTACCTCGCAGCCACTTACGGCGCTATAAAATCAAAAGTAACTGACATTGTTTCTATATGTGTGAGCTTATAATTTTCCAAAAATATGGGAGAAGCATCGGAGAGGTCGCCACCGAATACTCTTGCTTCCGGTGGTACATCATTTACCCAGTGATTAAAGAGGTTTACTCTTGTTGTGACGGGGTTGTCATTTGTTGTGTAAGGAGTTCCGGCAAAGGTTGCCTGTACGCCGTTTATCAGAAGCTCTGTTATTACCATGTAATAGCCGGGAAATAGTATCTCGCCGTTCATTATACCTACGGCGGTAAATTCAAATCCATCCGCAAATCCGGCGTTTGTGCCTGTGAAGTCAAGGGCTACGGTATAAGTACCTTCACCTGTTATTTCAACATCGGTTGCAATCATTCCCGTTGTAATTTGCTCGGGCCGGTATACATCACCAACACTATATTGAATTTCCCAATGCCCGTCTACGAACATTATCCATGCGACGGCTTCATCGGCTGTCAGAACGGTTTCAGGTCGTTCTGCCGCCATTCTGAGTGAATTTGCCATACTTTCCTGCGCAGCAGCAATAATTTCATCTACGGACATATCTGCCCGTACTCTGACGTCTCTGCTTTGGAATAACGCTAATATATCGGGTGCTACTATCGTCAGTGTATCCCGCCTGTCAAAAAGGCGGCCGTATACCGGATCATAACCCGTATCCCAAAGTATCGGTGCAAATCCGTGCAAATCGCTGTTATCAAGGAAGTTGGTAAAGAATTTAAGCCTGTCCGGTCCTTCATTGTCCAAGACTCCCCATTCACCGAGAACAACGCCAAAACCCTTCTCCGTGAATTTCGTCAGTCTGCCAAGCAGGTAATTCATTTCCTCCACTTCCGTGGTTCTGCCCCATGATCCGACACCGGAGGTGTCTCCGCAGTAACTCCACGGTGTGTAGTAATGAACCGAAAGAAGAAGTCTGTTTTCAACCGTATCTGACGGCAAAATGAAACGCTCGTCTACGGTCATCATTACGTCGGTATTATATCCCTTCATCAGAAGGAAACGGTTTGCATTGTTGCCGCCCGTAGCTCGTACAAGGTCAACAAAAACTTGTGATAATTCCGTCAGCAGCTTGTAGCATTCGTCCTCTGTTAATGTGCCGCCTGTCGGACTGAATCTTGTTCTGTCGTTGAAGCGGTTTCCCCACTCCTCGTTTGACGGCTCAAATACTACTCTGTGATCAAAATGTTCGTATCTTAATGCGATTTGCGTCCACATTGAAATAAACATTTGTCTCGCAAAATCCCGCCAAAGCTGCTCGGGATGCCCGAACATGCTCCACCAGCCATGATCCCAATGATTGTTTACAATAACAAACATGTCTTCATTCAGAGCATAGTTTATTATTTCCGCTACTCTGTCAAGGTAAGCGTCGTTTATTGTGAAATCACCGTTTTCAAAATCCATTGCGTTTGTCCAGGCGACAGGTATCCGCAAGGTACTAAAGCCCGCGTTTCTCATACCGGTAATCATTTCCTGTGTTGTTACGGGATTGCCCCACAACATCTCATAAAACTCCGGCTCGAGATTCGGGATGCGGTTGTTGCTGTTGCACGCTTCCATTGTATTGCCGAGGTTGATACCGTTACCCATAAGGCGAACAAGCTCAACGGAAGTGACTTCTTTAAGTCTGTCATTTACAGACCTGTTATTATCACTTTCAACGCATGCGGCAAGCATTGTAAACATCAAACTTAGTACTAAAGCAATTGATAATACCAAACGAATACTTTTTTTCATATGTAAAAATCCTCATAACCCTTCATTGCGGACTCGATCCGCAATCCCCTCGATAATGCATATACTTCACGGGATTGCGGCTCGGAGGCCGCAATGATGAATATTGTTTCCTCTTGCGTTTTTCAACAGCCTCTCAACTATTAACTATGACGGTTTCTTTTTGCTTTTGAGTACAACAAATACTATCACTAATGCTATTACGACAACGCCGGCAATAATCACGGGAATGACCCATCCCGGAAGTCCATCCCCTTCGTTACCGTTCGTTTCTTCGGGAGTAGGATCCGGACGTACTATCGGATCGATGACAGGCGGCGGTGTGGGAGGCGCTGGCGGTTCGATATCACCAAAGGGGTTTTCAAGTACGCCGTACTCGCCAAGTACCATTGTTATTTCAAATGTTGAAAAAGTGCCTATCATTGACGGGTCGCCAAGGGGTGCCTCTGACCATGCGGTGGTAAGTGCAACCCTAATACCGATGGGATCGTCACCGACTATAACGTTATTTGCATCAAAGTTAATTTCTCTGCCGTTAACTTTTATACTGCCAATGAAAGCTTCAAATAGAATAGGATTGCTGTCCAAGTCTGTTTGAACACACATTATGAAGCCGTCCCAGTGTGCCACATCATGCGTTGCAGATTCACTGCCAAGGTCCACAGACACTGTAAATGGTACTCCCATTTCAAATGCAACACTTTGATCGGTGAACATATACCAATCAACTAAGTCAGGGTCATTGTCATCTGTACGTCCTTCATATAGAAACGTCCCTGCAAGCCATGCATTTCCGTGTGTAGGAAGGTCTTCATGCTCGACAGGTTCCGGCTCTACACCTTCAGGCATGTTCGGGATAATAAAAGTAATTTCAAGTGTTGTAAACGGCTCCATGTCGGCAAGGTTGTAGGCATCGTAGCTGCCGCCCCATTGACGGGCGATATCGATTGTCAAAAAACCACTGTCATCACGATTGATTAGCGGAATAGGTCGCGGACCAAGATTCTGACCATCTACAATAAAGTGTGTAATGTGCGCTCCCGTGGTTTCTGCGTCATCATCATTTGCAACAAGTATGCTTGTTGCAATACCTGTCCAGTTGCCCGTGAACTTGATAGGATTGGAAAACTCCATTTTTATTGTACTTGGTTCGCCGATTACAATCGGTGCTCTTGCTTCGGGAATGCTGCCAAGACCCCATTCCGGTACATCGGAATTAACATCTGTATCGAGCTGACCCTCAAGTGTCGCTATATGACCGACAACAAAGGTTATTTCAAGACTGGTAAACGGGTCCATGTTTTGAAGCCCGTAAGGGTCATAATCACCGCCCCATTGACGGGCGATATCAAGCGTAAGCTCACCGTTACCATCGCGGTCAATTATGGGAATGGGACGAGAGCCAAGATTGTGACCATCAACAATAAAACTCAGTATTTGTCCACCTATAGTAGCTGCGGAATCATCACCATCCACAGAAACATCTGTACTTATACCTGTCCAGTTGCCTGTGAACTTCGCAGGTTCGTGAAATAAAAGAGAAATTGTTGCCGGTTCGTGGAGGTTAAAGCTTACTTCAGCACCGTCCATAGAATCAATAGCCCAGTTGTTATCTAAGCCCCCATAGATGTTTTCATCAAGCTCTCCCATGAGTGTTGCTGTGTATTCACCCGTCGCTACTGCGGAAGGTCCGAATGGTATAAAGGTCATAATCAGTAAAATCGCAAGGGTAATCGGCAGTAATCGCTTTTTCATTTAGTATTTTCCTTTCAAAATCATTGTTTTACTTGCTCTTGTGTTTATGTTATATTTTATGGTACACATGTATCATAAGCTATCAGGAAGGAAAAGTCAATTATGTCAAATCATATATATCATAACCCGTCATTGCCGCTTGGTGAGCGCGTATCCAACCTAGTATCGTTATTGACAATTGAAGAGAAAATCGGGTTTCTCCACACACAGCAACCAAATGTGGAAAGACTTGGTATAACTGCTTATAATGTCGGCGGCGAGGGTGCACACGGTTTGTTGGTACGCACTTACTACGAAATGTGGCCTTACGGGGATTCTACTGTTTTTCCGCAGCCCATAGGTTTGTCAAATACATGGGATGCCGATTTGATGAAGCGTGTGGGTACAGTAATCGGAAACGAAGCACGTATATGGTACGAAAAAGACAATCGCTCGCGATGGCTGACGTTATGGTTTCCGACAATTGACATGGAAAGAGACCCTAGATGGGGACGCAATGAAGAGGCTTACGGCGAGGACCCTTATCTCGTCGGCAAGTTGTCTGCGGCTCTGATCAGAGGCGTGCAGGGTGATGACCCGTTCTATATTAAAGCAGCTTGCTCTCCCAAGCATTTTTATGGCAACAACGTTGAAGAAGGCCGATTATCCGCATCAACCAACATAAGCGAAAGAGTTAAGCAGGAGTACTATCTGCGTGTTTTTAAATATGCCTTTACAGAAGGCAAAGCAATGTCTCTTATGACAGCATATAATGAAATAAACGGTATTCCGTGTATTGTAAATCCCGAGGTTTTAGATATCGTCAAAGGACAATGGGGATGCGAGGGTTTTATCGTCTGTGACGGTGACGACTTACCGCAGACAGTCACGCGCCACCGTTTTTGTGAAACTAATGCTGAAGCGATTGCTCTCGCTATGGAAGCAGGTGTGGATTGCTTCACAGACCAAAAGCGCGATATTATAATAACTGCCGTAACGGAAGCCTTTGAAAAGGGTCTGATTACCGAAGCAGATATTGACACGGCGCTGACTAACATATTTAAGCTTCGTTTTCGTTTGGGTCAGTTTGACCCTGATGAGTTATGTCCCTTCACAAGTATTTCACAAGACCGCCTGTGCTGCGCGGAACATTCGGATACAGCTCTTGAAGCGGCACGTAAGAGTGTGGTGCTTTTACAAAACGATGGGATTTTGCCTCTTGAAAAAAACAAATGCGGTAAAACATTAGTTCTGGGGGATATTGCCGAAAAGAACTTAGCAGATTGGTACTCGGGACGTCCGCCGGAGGCTGTCGCACCACTCGATACAATCAGAGATATCATAGGAGAAAGCTCTGTAGAAACGGTCAGTATACATGATACTTGTGCGATTTTTAACGATGATGAAAACGCCTGGCTTCGTGTGGATGAAGAAGGAAATGTCACATTCGATGGTGATATACATACCCGTGCCATTTTTGAAGAAGTCGACTGGGGCTTTAATTCCGTTTCCTACCGATCGGTTGTAAGCGGTAAGTATTTGAATCTTATGCCTGACCGCACGCTCGGATGCAGGTCGGAGAGTGTTTGGGGCTGGTTTACGCATGAACTGTTCCTGCGCGAGGAATCCGACGGAAAATTCCTGCCGCACGGGCATTTGTACGGAGACCGCTACAATGACGAACAAAAAGCTGAAATAAGTTTAATGATATCCGCTTTACGCGTGAAAAAGCTAAGCGACGGTCTTGTTCCGGTCGTGGAAGCAGCATCATCTGCTGATACAATAGTGGTTGTACTCGGAAACCATCCGCTGATAAACGGACGAGAGTGCTTCGACCGCCCGGCAATTACATTTCCAAAGCGTTGGACACAGCTTCTTGAGCGAGTTTCCGCTGTAAACAAGAACATCGTTCTCACATTAATCGCCGGATACCCGTTTGCGTTTCCCGAAGAATCAAAGCTCGTCCGTGCGGTTCTTTACACATCTCACGGTGAGCAATATGTCGGAAAAGCGATAGCAGAAACCTTGTTCGGGCAATACAACCCCGCCGGCAGGCTCTCAATGACATGGTACTTATCCGAAGACGACCTTCCTGATATAAATGATTATGATATCATCAATAATCCCCGCACATACATGTACTTTGACAAGCCTGTTCAGTATCCTTTTGGCTTCGGTCTTAGTTATACGGCATTTGAGTACGATGATATGTCTGTAAAGAAAAGCGAAAACGGCTTTACAGTGTCGTGTTTAATAAGAAACACCGGGGCAGTGGGCGGAGATGAGGTTGTACAGCTTTACTTTACCCCGGACGGCATACCGGTAAAAGCTCCGGTAAAGCAACTCTGCGGTTTCTCCCGTATTTATCTGCAGCCGGGAGAAATGAGAACTGTCTCGTTTGATGTACCGGACAGTGAGCTTAGGTTCTTTGACGAAAATGAAAACGATTTTTCAATCATCCCGGAAGCTATTACATTTTTAATAGGCTCATCAAGTGCAGATATTAGGTTGAGAAAGGAATACTCATTAATATGAAATTTACAGATGGATTTTGGATGACAAAGCCGGGCGTTACCGTATTCGGAAACGCGGAGGTCCGGCACATAACATGTGAGGATGAGAAATTTACCGCTTTTATCTCCCCTTTTCCCGTTACACACAGGGGGCAAACGCTCGGCGGACCTCTGCTTACACTTGAGATTATCTCCCCAAGACAGGACATCGTTGGCGTTAAGATGTATCATTACAAAAATACTGCACCTGCTGCCCCGGCTTTTGAACTAAATCTCGATTCACAAAAACTCACATATACAGAAACTGACGAAGCTTATGTCATTACTGCGGGCAAGATGTCGGTGATACTTGAAAAAGGTCATTTTTCACTTACATTTAAATATGACGGCAAGCTGCTGACAGGCTCCGGATTCAAACAAGCGGCATATCTGACAACACCCGACGGTCCTTATTTCCGTGAAAGACTCGACATCGGAGTTGATGAATACATCTACGGGCTTGGCGAGCGTTTTACTCCTTTCGTTAAAAACGGTCAAAGTGTTGATATTTGGAATGAGGACGGTGGCACGGCTTCCGATTTGGCGTATAAAAATATTCCATTTTATGTTTCGTCTAAAGGCTACGGTGTATTCTCAAATCATCCCGAACGTGTCAGTTACGAAATTGCTTCCGAGGCAGCTTCACGTATTCAGTTTTCTGTCCCCGGTGAAGAGCTGGAATACTTTGTCATCGGCGGCGGATCTATGAAAAGCGCAGTAGCAAATTACTGCGCACTTACCGGTAAACCTCCCCTGCCGCCCGCATGGTCTTTTGGTCTTTGGCTTTCAACCTCGTTCACAACAGACTACGATGAAAACACTGTCAACAGCTTTATTGACGGTATGTCAGAGCGTAACATACCATTATCTGTATTCCATTATGACTGTTTCTGGATGAAGGAATACGAATGGTGTAGCTTTACATGGGATGAGGAAATGTTTCCCGAACCTGAAGCGATGCTAAGGCGTTTGAGAGAAAAGGGACTTCGTGTCTGTGTTTGGATAAACCCCTATATAGGTCAAAAGTCGCCGCTGTTTGACGAAGGTTCAGAGAAAGGTTATTTGCTCCGCAAAGACGACGGCAGTGTGTGGCAATGGGATATGTGGCAGCCGGCTATGGGTATTGTTGATTTCACAAACCCCGATGCGACAAAATGGTATATAGGCAAGCTCGAAAAGCTGATTGATATGGGTGTAGACTGTTTCAAAACCGATTTCGGCGAGCGCATTCCCTCTTTGAATGTTAAGTGGTTTGATAATAGTGACCCGTTAAAAATGCACAACTATTATACCTTCCTCTTTAATGAGGCTGTATATAAGCTGCTTGAGCGTAAAAAGGGCAAAGGTAACGCGGTCTTATTTGCGCGCAGTGCCACAACCGGCGGGCAGCAGTTCCCCGTCCACTGGGGCGGTGATTGTGAAGCGACATTCGCTGCTATGGCAGAGTCTCTGCGCGGCGGCTTGTCACTGGCTCTAGGCGGCTTTGCGTTTTGGAGTCACGATATCGGCGGCTTTGAATCAACAGCGACATCAGATGTATATAAGCGTTGGGTTGCTTTCGGCTTGTTTTCAACACACTCACGCCTCCACGGCAGCACTTCTTACAGAGTACCGTGGCTCTACGATGAGGAATCTGTAGATGTTCTGCGCAAGTTCACGAAAGTGAAGCATTCGTTAATGCCATATCTGTTTGCACAGGCTGTGAAAGCAACTGAAACAGGCGTGCCGGTAATGCGCCCGATGGTAATGGAATTCCCCGACGACCCGCTCTGCCACACACTCGACAAGCAATACATGCTGGGCGACAGCCTGCTGGTCGCTCCCGTCTTCCACGAAGACGGTCACTGTAACGTATATTTACCGGAGGGTAAGTTCACTAACTTCTTCACAAATGAGGTCGTCGAGGGTGGAAAGCTTGTGAGAGGTGTTTACGATTATATGTCCCTCCCTGTTTTTGTCCCTGAAAATACGTTGATTGCAATGGGTCGTGATGATATTGCGGAATATGACTATCACGAGAATGTAACAATTCGTGCGTATCACGTAACCGACCAAACAATAGAACTGGTCGACAAAACAGGAAACAGCCGCGCAAAAATCACAGCGGTCTCCGAAAACGGCGAAGTAAAGTTCAATGTTGAAGGCGATGCACCGGGTATAAAGTTTGATATAGTCGTGTAAGCTCACCGTCATTGCGAGCCGTCAAAGACGGCGCGGCAATCCACAAAGGAGTATTATGAAAAAACAAGGATATGTTTACATACTGTTCAACAAACGTAAGGGAACACTTTACACCGGTGTTACTTCAAACTTAACAAAGCGTATGTATGAACATAAACATAAGCTTGCGGACGGATTTACAAGTACATATGGAGTGGATAAGCTAGGATACTACGAAGCTCACTCAAGCATTACATCAGCTATCGAACGGGAAAAACAAATCAAAAGCGGATCAAGAAGGAAAAAACTGGATTTAATAGAAATTGAAAATCCTGAATGGTTGGATTTATATGATTCTTTATTTTAGATAAGAACGTATACAATGGTGTGGATTGCCACACCGTCTGCGGACGGTTCGCAATGACGGAGACTATAATCTCACATTTCAATCAAAACATCATTATTATCCTTCAGCAACTCATCCGAAATAAAACTACCATCCAACTTTACCCCGTTTACTGTCACGGATTTCACACCGCTTTGATAGCCATTCGGATTCAATACCTCTATATTCAGCACTTTTCCGCGTAGTTTTTTCTTCATGCTCCATTTTTTCCAGTCGCTTGGAATTGATGGAGCTATTTCTATGCCTGTTGGTGTTGGCTTCAGACCAAGAATTCCTTCTACCATTGCTACCATAACCGTTGTTGCAGCTCCTGTCAGCCAGTGGACGTGGGCTCTGCCTGCAAAGGGGCTGTCTTTTGCTTCTATTGTTTGGCCGTGTGCGTAGGGTTCTATTACACGTGTGTCCGCATCCTCGTTCATATATGCCGGGCACATTTCTTTTAAGTACTCATATGCCCTTTCACCGCGACCTAAGAGAGCCTCGGCAAGTATAGCCCAGCCTTGTGAGTGGCAGAAAATTCCTGAGTTTTCTTTAACGCCTTTGTTAAAGCATACAGCCAATGCGCCATTAAAAGCGTGGTCTTTGTACGGCGGGTACATCAACATCGTTCCGTGAGGGGTGTTTAACTCGCGGTATACAGAATCCATTGAAACAGTACCCCTGTTCTCATTTGAAGCCTCTTGCGATACTCCGGAAATGACTCCCCATGATTGCGGATTCAACCACATTGAAGCTTCGGGGTCGCCCTGTTTGCCTATCGTGACACCATCTTCCGTAAATCCTCTAATCCATCTGTCTTCATTCCAACAGAGCTTGTCTGTTTTTCCAATGATTTCCGCGAGTGTTTCATCCAACCAGCTTACATATTGGGTGTCATTTTTAAATGTTGCGTATTCCTTTAAAATACGAAGAGCATATATGAATTGGAACAGCACAAACGTTGACTCCCCTTTTTTCCCGAGACGCAAGCAGTCGTTCCAGTCAGCATGCAGTCCTGCAGGCATGCCATGCGCTCCGAGGTTATTCAGGGAGAATTGAACAGCCCGCTTCAGATGCTCATACACAGTCGCTTTTTCATCTACATCGGCAAAGAGAATTTCGAAATCGAGGAAGGAGATTTCTCCTGATTCATCAATGTATTTCTTTACTGTCGGAAACAGCCACAACGCATCATCAGCGCGATAACTCGGATGTCCTGTCTCTTTTCCGTAGGATTCATCATCCGGTGTGTCTTCTGCTCCCGCTTTGTGATTGTATTTAACCAGCGGTAAGCCTGCTCCGTTTGAAACCTGTGCCGAGAGCATAAAGATTATTTGCTTTCTTGCCATTTCAGGCGCAAGATGGATTATCCCTTGTATGTCTTGTACAGTATCACGATACCCGAAACCGTTACGAAGACCGCAGTATTGGAATGATGCCGCGCGTGACCAGATGAATGTTATAAAGCACTGGTAAGCGTTCCATACGTTTACCATATTGTTAAACTTATCATCGGGGGTTTTGACTTGCAGATTATTCAGCTTGCTGTGCCAGTAATCTTTTAATTCATTCAATTCACGGTCTACCCGTCCGTTTTGCTGATAATCCGCAAGTAGAGCTGCTGCGTCCGAATCCGGCTTTTTCCCCAGAATGTATATCATTTCCTTTGTTTCACCCGGTGCAAGCTCAATGTCGCTTTGCAGTGCTCCGCATGAATTTCCGCAATAGTTCAAATCGTTTTTCAGACCGTCGGATATTCCGGCAGGGTTTGAATAGCTGCGATAGTTACCGACGAACTTATCTCTATCCCCGCAATAAGCAGTAACAGGTACACCGCAAACGGCAAAAATCCGCTCTTTGTCCGGATCTTCAAAATTATCATTAAACCTTTGCAGGATATAATTTCCGCGAAAGTATGTGCGGCTTATAAATAAAGTGTATTGCAGATTTACCTGATCCTGCTCATAATTAGGATCATTTGTAAACTCCACATACCCTGTGACAGACAGCTTCCTCTTTGTGCTTCCCTTATTTGTAACCCGCAGCCGCCAGACTTCATGGGTCGTTCCCAGAGGTACATAATACATCGTTTCCGTCTCTATATCCTTGTAGTTCGAGGAAATGCTTGTATATGCCGTTCCGTGACGGCATTCGGAGCTATACTTTTCTTGAGGTTTGCCTACGGGCATCCATGAGGCTGACCAGAAATCACCATCGGACGCATCGCGCAAGTAAATATATCTGCCGGGTTGATCTGCCGTTACAGAATTAAAGCGGTAGCGGATTATCCTGCCCTTTGCTCCGGACTTTACAAAGCTGTATCCCCCTGCATTGTTTGAAATAATCGCACCGTATTCGGGTGAACCAAGATAATTCGCCCAAGCCGCCGGCGTCGCCGGATTTGTTATTACATATTCTTTGTTTTTTTCATCAAAATACCCGTATTGCATAATTTTAATGACCATGCCTTTCTTTATTTATTGTATCTACAGCAGCTTTAGCCGCTTCCTGCTCGGCATTTTTTTTGCTTTTTCCTGTTCCGGTTCCGATTGTTTTTCCATTTCGCTTTACCTCAACAGTAAATAATTTCTGATGATCCGGTCCTTGTACATCCTTAAGTTCGTAAGCAAGTGTCTGTCCTGATTTACACTGTATCATTTCCTGAAGTTGTGTCTTAAAGTCTGTAACACTTTTTATAGGTGCATTTATCCGGGCAGAGAAAAATGAGGCTATCAGATTTTCGACCGGTTCATATCCGCCATCTAAGTATACCGCAGCTATAACTGCTTCAAGGGCATCCGCGAGTATTGAAGGACGGCTGCGCCCTCCACCGCTTTGTTCTCCGCGTCCAAGCAATAAATACTCACCCAAGTCCAGTTGCAGAGCCAGTGCTGCCAGACTCTTTTCACATACAAGTTGAGCCCGCAGCTTTGTCATTTGTCCTTCCGACAGCTCGGGCTTACTCTTATATATCAAAAGCGCAACAGACATTCCCAATAGTGAATCACCAAGGAATTCCAGTCTTTCATTACTTTCCGAATGTTTGTTTGCTCCCTCGTTTGCGTAGGAGCTATGAGTCAGAGACTTGATTAGCAAATTTTGATCATTAAAAACGTAACCCAGCTTTTTTTGAAGTTCTTCTGTATTTAGCTCGTCCATCTACCTCTCCTTACTAAGTGCTGATGAAAGGCAGTTTAATCACAGGTTGCGGAAAGAAATTGGTACAGGTCACCGACTGTAACCAGTTCGGCTATCAGTTCATCATCAAATTCCGGTACATCGAATGCTTCTTCTATTGCCATAGTAAGTTCAACAACATCAAGTGAATCTACGCCAAGATCGTCAATAAAGGTAGTGTCCATAGTTATTGAGTTCTCGTTTATCGAAAACTGCTCCGCCAGGATAGCGCACAGCCTCTCGAAAATCATGCTCGAGATCACTCTCCTTTCGTTTGAAACGGCACAAAATTACATTAATACCCCTCTTACGAAAATTCTAAGACTCATCCGCAGTTTTGTCAATAGAAACTTTCATACGCTCTATATTATCCGCAAAACGTTTGGCTATATTCGTTTCAGCCGCTCTCTTGGCTTGAAGTATGGCATTTTGTATGGCTTTTGCATTTGACGAGCCGTGTGCTTTAATGACCGGTTTGGATATTCCCAAAAGAGCTGTTCCGCCTACAGTATCGGGGTTCATTTTATTTTTCAGTCCGGTCAATTGCTTCTTAACCATCAGAGCTGACAGTTTTGTCAGTGTATTGCTGTAAAATACACTCTTAAGCTCCGAAAGAATCAATGATGCGGTCCCTTCAATCGCCTTAAGAAAGATATTGCCGGAAAATCCGTCACACACGATGACATCACATGCGCCTTTCATTGCATCCTTAGATTCCACATTGCCAATGAAGTTTAACTCGGCATTTTGAAGAAGCTCATAGGTTTCGTGTTGTAATGCTGTACCCTTTGTGCTCTCTGAACCATTACTGAGCAGTCCTACTCTCGGTGACTTTATATTTAACACATCCTCGGCATAAAACGACCCCATATACGCAAATTGCAACAGATACTCAGGTGTACATTCCGCATTTGCACCGCAATCAATAAGGATAAAGCCATTTTCCGAGTTGGGAATAAAAGGCGCAAGCGCAGCACGTCTGATTCCGCGTACACGCTTGACAATTAGAGTAGCTCCTGAAAGTAATGCCCCTGTACTCCCGGCAGAAACAAAACCGTCACCCCTGTCATCCCGCAACAGTGTTAGTCCGACTGTTAGTGACGAATCCTTTTTTGTACGGATCGATGTTGCGGGATCTTCTTCAATATCAATAACCTCAGTCGCATTTACAATTTTGATACCGCTTGGCAGGTCCTTATAACCAAGACGCTCAAAGACACGTAAAATATCTTCTCCCCTGCCGACAAGCTTTACCTCAACATCATTTTCTTTAACTGCGTTTATAGAACCTATAACAATCTCATCGGGAGCATTATCCCCGCCCATTGCATCTACGATTATATTCATAAGCTTACTGTTCCTTTCAAACTTACCGGTCACACCTGTCATCGCGAGGAGCATAGTGACGTGGCGATCCATGTCTTTGTGCAAATGCGCAAAACAATGATTATTATATCTTTACTATGTGGATTGCCACACCGTCTGCGGACGGTTCGCAATGACGCGGGATAATAATTTCCATACCGTCTACATAGCTATCTAAAATACCAAGTGCTCTTTCGGATATGGCGAGGTTTTTCTCTCTTTTTCCTTTTACCTTGTAACCTAGCGGTGCGATTATTCCGAAGTTTATATTCATAGGTTGAAAGTTCGCAATCGAACCTTCCGATACATACAATGCCAGAGCACCTATTGCGGTTTCTTGCGGGAAATCGAACGGAGAAAGACCATGAAGCTCTTGCGATAATTCCAAGCCTGTTAAAAGACCCGATGCCGCAGATTCTACATATCCCTCCACACCTGTTATTTGACCTGCAAACCTAATGCGCTCTAAGTGCTTTAAGCGATAATACCTGTCGAGTAATTTAGGAGAATCGATGTAGGTATTTTTATGCATAACTCCAAAGCGGACAATATCTGCGTTTTTAAGAGCGGGTATCATGCCTAACACTCTTTTCTGTTCACCAAACTTTAAGTGAGTTTGGAAACCCACTATATTATACAAAGACCCCTCTGCGTTATCCTTTCGAAGTTGAACTACTGCATAGGGTTCTTTTCCTGTTACCGGGTCACGCAAGCCAATAGGTTTCAGAGGACCGTAGCGGATTGTATCTTCGCCTCGTTTTGCCATCACTTCTATCGGTATACAACCCTCAAAAACGAATTTATCTTCAAACCCGTGAACGGGAGCAGTTTCTGCTGATATTAATGCCTTATGAAACGCAAGATACGATTCTTTATCCAACGGACAGTTTATATAGTCGGCGTCACCCTTATCATATCTCGATGCGAAATACGAATTGTTCATATCGATGCTTTCAACAGTCACAATCGGAGCTGCGGAATCATAGAAATTAAGCATCTCTTTCTCCGGCATTAATTCTATGATCTTTTCAATAAGATTATCGGATGTTAATGGTCCTGTTGCAATGACAACATTTCCCTCCGGGATGCAGGATACGTTTTCTTCTATTACATTAATTAGAGGGTGGCTTTTTACTTTTTTTGTGACATATCTTGCAAATAACTCTCTGTCAACAGCAAGCGCACCGCCTGCCGGTATTTTTGTCTTGTCAGCAGCCTGTATTATCAAGCTTCCTAATCTGCGCATTTCTTCTTTCAGCAAGCCAACCGCGTTTGCAAGATCATTACCCCTGAAGGAGTTTGAACAAACGAGTTCCGCGAAATCGTTTGAGACATGTGCAAGAGATTTAAACTCCGGTTTCATCTCATAGAGTTCAACACTTATTCCTTTTTCGGCAAGCTGCCAGGCGGCTTCACAGCCTGCAAGACCAGCACCGATAACTTTGACTGTCTTGCTCATTTTTCTGTTGTGTCTTTATCGGTTGCTTTTGCTTTTGTTGATGTTTTTGCAGTGGTTTTAGATGCTGTTTTTGGTGCTGATTTTGTCGTTGTCTTTGATGCTGCCTTTGTCTTACTTGCCGCTTTTCTTGTTGTAGTTTTTTTTGTTGTCTTTCTCTTTGTTGGCGTTTTCGTTGTTTTTTTCACAGCCGGTTTATTTCCGCCTTCTTCGGCGGATGATTTATCATCCCCGGTCTTGGGTTTTCTCTTATAACCGCGTTTATCCTCAGGCAGAAAGTTTTTACAGTTTTCATTTATACAAAACGGCTTTTTCGCACCTCTTCCCGATGCTTTGAACATAGTTTGACCGCATTCGGGACAGTTGTCTGCTACCGGAACATCCCACGTTATAAAACCGCATTCTTTTAAATGCTCGCAAGCATAGTATGTGTAACCGTTTTTTGAGGTTCTCTTTAGAATACGCAAGCCGCACTTCGGGCATTTACCCGGCATTTCAATAACAAGCGGCTTAGTAAAGCTGCATTCGGGATATCCGGGACAAGCCAAAAATCTTCCGAACCTGCCTGATTTTATCACCATCTGACGCCCGCATAAATCGCACATTTCATCGGATAGTTCATCAGGAATTTTTATTCGTTCACCTTCAAGAGCTGTTTCCGCGTCCTCAAGGGTTTTATTAAACCCTTCATAAAAGCTGCTGAGAACATGCTGCCAGTCATCGTTTCCTTTTTCTACATTGTCCAGTTGCTCTTCCATACGAGCCGTAAATTTTAAGTCAACTATGTCAGAAAACCGCTCTTTCATAAGATTGACGACTACCTCGCCAAGCGGAGTCGGGCGGAGGAATTTTCCTTCCTTAACGACATACTCACGATCCATTATTGTTGATATAGTCGGTGCATATGTACTCGGTCTGCCGATACCTGATTCTTCCATTGCTCTGATAAGTGTCGCCTCCGTATATCTTGATGCAGGCTGGGTAAATTTCTGCTCTTCGTTTACATTGTCAAGATTAAGCGGGTCTTTTTCTTTTAAATCAGGCAATGTCGGCTCCATACCTTCTTTATCATCATCACGATGATCATCAAAAACAGCAGTAAATCCGGCAAATAAGATTACGGAACTGCTTGCACGGAAAATATATCCTGCCGATATTACATCTACAGTTACACTGTCATATACAGCCTGTGCCATTTGACTGGCAACAAAACGGCTCCAAATCATACGGTAAAGCCTGTATTGGTCGCTTGAAAGGCTGCTCCGGATACTTTCGGGCGTTAAGAACACGCTGCTCGGGCGTATTGCTTCATGGGCATCCTGTGCATTACCTTTTGATTTATAGCGGTTTGGTGTTTCCGGATAGTATTCTTTCCCATAAGCAGATGTCACAAATTTCTTCGCGTCTGTCATTGCTTCGTCTGAGATTCTAAGTGAATCCGTTCTCATGTATGTGATTAAACCGACTGTTCCCTGTTCCTTTATATCAACACCTTCATATAACTGCTGCGCAATTGACATAGCTCTTCTGGGTGCCATACCTAACCGGCGTGAGGCTTCCTGCTGCAGGGTTGATGTAATAAAGGGCGGGGATGCGGAACGTTTTTTGTTCGTTCGTTTTACCGAGTGAACCTCAAACGCATCCGAACGTATAGCGTTTACAACAGTTTTTACTTCCTTTTCATTCTTTAGTTCAATTTTCTTATTCGTATCTCCATAAAATGCCGCAATAAACCGACCCGTCTTATTTTCTTTAGACTTTTCTACTTTTGACTTGTCAAAGTTGGACAGTTCTACACTTAGCAACCAGTATTCCTCGGGAATAAAATCGCGGATTTCATTTTCTCTGTCTACCACCATCCTCGATGCCACGGATTGCACTCTTCCGGCTGAAAGTCCGCGTTTTATTTTTTTCCAGAGCAACGGGCTGAGTTTATATCCGACAATGCGGTCAAGAATTCTTCTCGCCTGTTGAGCATCAACCAAATCCATATTTATCGGACGCGGATTTTCGATACTTGCTTTAACGACTTTTTGTGTGATTTCATTAAATGTAACCCTAAATACCCGGTCGTCCGTTAACTTAAGCAATTCCTTTAAGTGCCATGATATCGCCTCACCTTCACGGTCAGGGTCGGTCGCAAGATATACCCTCGAGCAGCCCTTCGTCGCAGCCCTCAATTCCTTAATTATACTCTCGCGTGCTTTAACCGGCTGATAATCAGGAGTAAAGCCGTTATCCACATCAACACCCAGAGTGCTTTTAGGCAAATCCCTTAAATGCCCCATTGACGATGTAACTTTATAATTAGCTCCAAGGTACTTACCTATTGTTTTTGCCTTAGCCGGTGATTCTACTATTACAAGGTTGGTTTCCTTTGCCATTGATATTCTCCTCAGAAAGATTTTATTTTATTGTAACTGCCATCTTCCGCTGTTATCGCGGCTTACGTAACCGTTTAGTTCGAGTATAGTCAGGGATGAGAGGACTTTTTGTGCCGGGAGACCTGTTTCCAAAATAATTTCGTCTACAAGCAAGAAATTGTGCCCGATAGATTTTGCAATTGCCTTTTCATCACCATCAAGCAATCCGAGCAGGTTTCCTAAGTCAATATAGTCTACCTTCGATGTGTTGTCAAATGAAATTTTTCGTTTTGAATTTTCTTTCCCACTCATTTTTTCAGGATAAAGTTCAATGTATTCATCAATAATATCACCTGCCGAAAGAAAAGGAATAGCTCCTTCTCGAAGAAGCGCATTCGACCCTTCACAGGTTATCGCATCAACATTTCCCGGCAGGGCAAAGACATCTCTTCCCTGCTCAAGCGCTCTTGCAGCCGTAATTAATGCTCCGCTCTTTTTTGGTGCTTCGATGACAGCTACTCCCCTTGAAAGTCCGCTTATAATCCTGTTGCGCATCGGGAAGTTTTCCGGAAGCGGCGGTGTTCCCGGCGGGTACTCGCTGATTACAGCACCCTTGCAGGCAACATCATCAAAAAGTTCTTTGTTTCCGGGCGGATAAACAATGTCAAGTCCCGACCCTATAACGCCTATTACAGACGAACCTCCCCGTAATGCGCCTCTTGTTGCGGCGGTGTCAACACCTTTTGCTAAACCCGTTACAACAATTATGCCGTTCTTAGACAACTCATAACCGACATTTTCAGCAGTTGTTATTCCATATGGCGTACACTTTCTTGTACCTACAACACCAACGACAGGTTCATCGTCAATATAGGGCAGGTTCCCTTTCATATAAAGGATAAGAGGCGGGTCGTAAATATTTCTCAGACATTCGGGGTAATTGGAATCGTTGAGTGTCATGATTTTACTTCCTGATTCCGCACAGTCGGATAGTATTTTATTAGCTGTGCCGAGTTCTTTTTGCATCAAAATCTTTACATCTGTTTGTTTAATGCCTTCAACAGCAAGATAATCTCTCTCATCCGCGTTATACACCCTCTCCGCTGAACCAAAATGATCAATCAATGCCTTTGCACGAACCAAACCGATCCCCTTACGTTCTGCAAGCCAAAACCAATATTTTAATGATGACATACTCCCCCTCCAGTTCTTTTTGTTGCTTCCCACATTATTATCGAAGCGGCAATAGCCGCATTTAATGATTCACAGTCCGGAGAGAGAGGAATCCTCACTACCTCGTCACAAACTGCAAATAGATTCTCTGATATTCCTTTCCCCTCGTTTCCAAGTACAATTATTGCGTCACCAAAATTCGAATGCCGGACATCGGTTGAATGAACATCATTTGATGTTCCGATGAATTTCACTCCCTGTTTCTTAAGCTCCGTAATCTCGTTTAACGGCTTTCTTATTGTCCGTTGCTTAAATATCGCACCCATTGATGCTCTCACGGATTTCGGATTATAAATATCCGCAGAATCTTCCGTAAGTATTACACTATCTATTCCAAAAGCATACGCACTACGCAGTATTGTCCCGACATTACCCGGGTCTTGTATATTATCAAGTAATATATGTGTTCCTTTAGTGTAATCAATACCGGTAAACTCTTTTGCACGACAGATAAACAGCACATCCTGCGGGGTTTTAAGAGGTGAAAGAGAACTAATCAGGTCTTTATCCACATTGTATACGGTAGTGCCGGTTGGAATGTCTTGCTCAATCTTCTCTATTGTCAATATTGTCAAAATATCGGCATTTGCTGCTATTGCTTCATCTAACAGCTTTCCGCCGTCACAAAGAAACTGCCCGTACTCATCTCTGTAGCTTTTGCTCTTTCCCAGTTTTTTGGTGTGAATACATACAGGATTGCTTCTGCTTGTTATTTTTTCCACTTTTCTTTCCACCTTTTCACCACATTTTTCTACATTTAGCCCTATATACTCGCAGAAGCCGCATAAGCGGCTTCAATTTTATGAAATTCACAAATCCCGGTTTCTAACATGCAGCATCACCCGCTGCTTTCAGCGATACCCTCTTAATGAAGAGAGCGATCTCTATTCTATCTTTAGAATCTTAAATTCCAAAGTACCAACGGGAGCTTCAATTTTTACTACGTCGCCTTTTTTATGTTCCATCAGACCTCTTCCGAACGGAGAATCATCAGAGATTCTGAACAGAGCCGGGTCTGCTTCTTGTGAGCCGACGATTTCGTATGTAACATCCTCTTTGAGTTCAAGATCGCGTACTGTCACTTTACTTCCCATGCCGACTACATCTGTTTTTTCCGTAGCCTTGACAATCTCGGCATTTTCGATGAGGTTTTTGATTTCCGCGATTTTTGAATACAACTTGCCTTGCTCTGTCTTTGCCTCATCATACTCGCTGTTTTCTGTGAGGTCGCCAAAAGAACGTGCCTCTTTTATTTGCTGCGCAACTTCCTTTTCCCTAACAGTTTGAAGATGATGGAGCTCTTCCTTTAACTCCGAAAGCCGCTCCGCGCTCATTTTGTATCTTGCTTCTTTTATCATATGATAACTTTCCTTTCAGATATATGCTTAGTCTAGTGTAGCTATCTTACAACTGCTTGTCAATACTTTCTTAGTAAATGGTCAGAGGGTATCAGAAAAACTAACAGTGGTTTCAGTCAGCACACAAATTTTGCCGATAATACATGTTTACACTAAGGTGCAGTGCATTGGCTGGAAGCACTGTTAGTTTTTCTGATACCCTCTGACCATTTACCTGATTATACCGTGCAATATTGTTAGTGCTCTTGTAAATTGCGGGTCTGACGTTCTTTCCAGTTCTCCCCTGTTAAAAAGTTCGCTTTCTTCGTCTGTCATAACTATTACAATCTCAGGGGTGAACCCGCCCACGTCATAAAGGCTGATGCGGTTTTTTGTTAAGTAGTGACCTGTTGATAAATGTATCGCGCCTCCGTTGTCAAGCGGAATTGTTGTTTGCATACGGTTTTTACCGGTTGTCTGTTCACCTATTGTTACAGCATAGTTATATTCATAAAGCATTGCCGCAAAGAATTCGGCACCGCTGTATGAGCGTTCATTTACGAGTACTGCAGCAGGAAGGTTGATAAAGTCTTCGTCCGACCTTGTTATTCTTTCAATTCCGCTTCTGTCAACGGAGATGAATATCTCGCCTTCAGGTAACAGAAAATCCAATATTTGAGTTACTTCAGTAACCCTCCCCCCATTATTATTGCGGACATCATAGATAAATGCAACAGCTCCCATTTCGATAAGTTCATTTACAGCACCAATAAATCTATTTCCGGCATCTTCTTCAAAGTTGCGGAGTATTACATAGCCGATATTTCCTTCAAGCATTTCAAATGTTACCGGATTTGTAAATACAATGCTATACAGAACTGTTATCTCATGATAATCACCATCTGCTCGAAGTACGGTCAAAACGGCTGTATCGCCAAGAGGACGGCGAAGCATTAGGCGTATATCCGGAAGTGTCAACCCCAGAATGCTTTCGCCGTCAACTGCTGTAACAATGTCACCAACAACAATTCCCGCCAGGTCTGCGCCGGAATCGCTATAGACACCTAGAATAAGCATACCGCCTGTTTCATCATCCATTTGTACTTCAACGCCGATCCCGTGGTATCTGTTATTTGAAGTTGCCAGAAAAGAAGCATATTCTTCGGGATTCATATAATATGACCAGTCGTCATCAAGCGAATCAACGGCACTGCGAAGAGCCGCTTCCGTAATATCGGTAAGATCAAATGCTCCAATAAATCGCTCATCAATCACATGCAGGAGTTCAGAAAATCTATCTGTATTTTCATTTTCTTCACGTTGCTGTTGTGACGAAAAACCTAACCGCAGAGATTGCGGTTGCGAAGACAACATAAACAGTATTGAAAGAATTACGCAAGTTAACGCTGATGCTGTAAGCACCAGCGTTAACACTACCCCAAACGAATACTTCCTGTTCATCGGCAGCCTACAGGTGAGCTCTCGGATTTACCCGTGTGCCGTTTACAGATACTTCAAAATGCAGATGCGGTCCCGTCGACACGCCTGTTGATCCGACACGCCCGATTTGCTGACCTCTTGAAACAGCGTCACCAACGCTTACGGAACGGGTACTCAGGTGTGCATATAGAGTAGTCATGCCATTACCATGACTGATAACTATATAGTTGCCGTACGAAGAGTTGTATGATGATATAATGACTGAACCCGAATCTGCAGCCACTACGGAAGTCCCGTGATTGGCACCGATATCGATACCACCGTGAAATCTCATGTCCCCAAAAACAGGATGTCTTCTAACACCAAAATTGCTTGTTACTGATCCGCTTACCGGCCATACAAGCTGACCTGAACCGACAACAGTTCCTCCGCCTGTTTGTCTTTGCTGCCTTTGCTGCTGCTCTCTCAGCCTGCGTTGTCTTTCTGCTTCCTGTTGTCTTGCCAGTGCAGCAACCTGTCTGTTAATCTCAGCTTGAACATTGCGTTCATCTTCACGCATCTGTGCGTGAAGTTCTCTCTCTGTTTCCATGGATGCTTCTAATCTCAAAATTATCTCTTGTGCTTCTTGAAGCTGTTCAAGAAGTTCTGCTTCTCTTTCCTCAAGGCGTGCCTTTTCCTCATCCATTTCGGTACGGGTATGTTCAAGAGATTCCTTTGCAGCCTCTGTTTCGTTTCTTGCCATAATTAAATCGTTATATACAGCTTCGTCCGCTCTCATTATGTCGGCTACAGCATCTATCCTTGCCAGCATATCGGGGAAGCTTGTAGAGTCGAAAATAATTTCAAGATAGGAGATAACTCCGTTTTCTTCCATGTTACGTACACGGGTTCTGTACTTTTCCAACTGAGTGTTTTCTCTGTCTTGTGCTAAATACACTTCATACTCTTTTTCCCGGATGAGTAAATCAAAGTAAGCAATTGTCGAGACTACATTCTCGATTTCAAGACCTGTGTTAATTATCCGCTCGTCCAGTATTTCCTTTTTTGAAAGCTCTGTCATATGCTCAAATTCAATAGCATTGATTCTTGATTGAATCTCGCGCCTTTGACGTGCCAGCTCATCCCTGTCTCTTCGAAGCGCATCAATTTGCGCTTGTGTTACGCGTGCACTCGCCGATGCGCCCGTCAATGCGGATATAGCTATCATCGCAACCGATAAAAGCATTACAAAAGCAAGCACAATCGCCATTATTCTAACAAATCGTTTGTTATTCATTGCAATCACCTTTCTAAACCTTCAGATACCTGTTAAGTGCAAATCCGCTTCCGCCGACACCTACTCCAAAACCTATGCCTGCAAAGAGGATAAACAACGGAACTGATACATTTGAAAACAGTACCAGTTGGAAAAACCCCGCTTCAAACTCCATTACGCTTCCTGCTGCAAGACCGTAAAGCCCCCATAGTGAAAAATACGCTATCATTGAGCCGGTTACGCCAAGTAGAAAACCTTCAAAAATGAACGGCCATCGTATAAATGAGTTTGTTGCTCCAACCATTTTCATAATCGCGATTTCCTCGCGTCGTTCAAATGTTGCGAGTTTTATCGTATTTGACATTATGAAAAGCGATATAACTAACAGTACCGCGATTATTACGGCAGATATCCACCCGACAACAGTCCTCACGGTAACAAAAGCACTTGCAACTGCCATATTTGTATTTATCCTTGCAAACTCCGGTACATGGCGCAGTGCTTGTTGAGTATCGCCTATAAGCGCGACATCATCTACGTAAATTGCATACCGGTGACGGAAAACTGTATAATCGATATCTTCAAAACGGTCTTCCTCATCATATCTTCCGATAAACTGCTCATACGCCTCCTGTCGTGTTATAAATCGGGCACCTGCAACATTTGGTATGGTGCGAATTGTATTTTCCAGTGCTCTTGCATCCGAATCCGATACATTTTCATGTATAAAGGCAAGAATAACATTGTCACTTTCAAGCTCACCGATAATTGCGTTTATATTAACCACCAAAAGAATGAAGCTGCCCATTATTATCAGAAACGCGATAATTATACATATAGACGCAAAAGACATAAGACTATGGTTAAATATGCTTATTACGCCTTCTTTTATATAGTAAAAAGTTCTGTTTCTGTTAACCTTCATAGTTATAGTATCCATCCATTCCATCGCTGATTATTCTACCGCCGTCAATTGCGATAACGCGTTGTGAGAATTGGTCAACGAGTGGCTTTTCATGTGTAACTATCAATACTGTTGTTCCGAGGTCGTTTATTTTTTTCAGAAGCAATAAAATCTCAAGACTTCGTGCAGGGTCGAGATTCCCTGTCGGTTCATCCGCAATTATCAGTCTCGGATTATTTACGAGAGCTCTTGCTACCGCAACTCTTTGCTGTTCGCCGCCGGATAACTCGTCGGGTTTTGCTTTAGCTTTATATTCAAGACCAACAAGCTCAAGTACATACGGAACACGCTGGCGTATATCTTTTCCCGAAGCACCTATAACCCGCATGGAAAAGGCAACATTTTCATAGACGGATTTATTCTCAATCAGCCTGAAATCCTGAAATATCACGCCAACCGTACGTCTCAGATACGGCATTTTACGCATTTTAATGTTGTCCATATCCTGTCCGTTTACTATGACTTCACCGTCCGACGGAGCTATTTCGCCAATGAGCAGTCTGATTATCGTCGATTTGCCGGAACCGGAAGGTCCGACCAGAAACGCAAACTCACCCGTGTTCAGTTCAAATGTTACGCCTTTGAGAGCTTTTGTGCCGTTTGCATATTCTTTGAATACGTCAGTCATTCTAATCATTATGCTGCTGTGTTCCTTTTAACGTTAAAACTTCGCTTCCTGAGACATCAGGTATTTTTTTACCATAAGAGCTACTTTGAATATTATTGCATGGTCGAACTCCCGAAGGTCGAGACCTGTTATCTTCCTAATCTTTTCAAGTCTGTATACAAGGGTATTTCTGTGGACAAAAAGTTTTCTGGAGGTTTCGGAGACATTCAGGCTGTTTTCAAAAAACTTGTCAATAGTGAAGAGTGTTTCCTGATCGAGAGCTTCAATCGGATTTCTTTTAAATACTTCTGATAAAAATATTTCACAGAGAGTAGTAGGCAATTGATAAATCAAGCGTCCTATGCCAAGCGTTTCGTAGTTGATTATTGATTTTTCCGACTCGAATACTTTTCCTATCTCTATGGAAACAAGAGCTTCCTTGTATCTGTATGCGAGTTCACGCAGATGTCTTGCAGGTGTGCCTATGCCTATCATTGATTTTATGGAAAATTCATTTGAGATTTTTTCTTGTATCATCTCCGCAAGCTTATTCAGAGCTTTAATGTCACCGTCAGGCTGCATTTCTTTCACAAGAACTATGTCTGTATCACTTGTCGAAATCACAAAATCATGCTGTTTATCGGGAAATGCTTCCTGCAGCAATTCCAGCGCAGTAGCGTTTGCTGTTTCCAGCCTGATTACAAGAACACCTCTTGTTACATCGGGTGAAAATCGCAGTTCCTTTGCACGCAAGTATATGTCGCCGGGTAAGATATTTTCAAAAATTATGCTTTTAACAAATGTGCGTTTATCATGGTTTTCTTCAAAATATATACCGGCTTCGCAAATTGCGATAGATGCCATTATACAAAGGGTCTTGGAAAGTTCATCTTCGCCTGCTGCAAATACGGTATAGTCGCCGACAGCTCCCGTTCCAAGGGATTTGAATGTTTTACCCGCATGTATAGTGGTGATGCTTTCGCTTTCATCCATTATAGACGCTATTGACCCGATGTTTGTTCCAATCAGTGATAAATCGCTGCTTGCTACAATAATTCCCTCGGGGTCAACTACTCCTACAGGACGGATGGTTGCTTCTTTCATTTGAATAATTACGCTTTGAAATATCCTGCTTGACATATGATATATTTCCTTTATTCAATTTTTGTTGTCATTTTCACTATAAAAAATAAGCTTTCAATGTGCATTATACACGAAATGAAATGAAAACACAACAGTTTTTCGTAACTTTCTGTAACTTTGCTAATATGTAGCAATAGTTGACTAGAGGGTATTCGGAGAACTTTTTTAATTTCAGTCAGCACACAAGTTTTGCCGATTAATACAAATTCTCACTAACGTGCTAGTGCATTGGCTGGAATTACAAAAGTTTTCCGGATACCCTCTAAGCAGTCACTACAGATACAGGTCAGGTTTGTTCCCTGACCTGTGTCCGATTATCCATAAATATTGTTGCTGACGATTATCAGATTTCGATGACAACGCCTGAGCCGACTGTGCGGCCGCCTTCGCGGATTGCGAAGCGGAGACCGTTTTCTATTGCAATCGGTGTAATAAGTTCGACATCCATTTCAACATTGTCGCCCGGCATACACATTTCCACGTCTTTCGGCAGTGTGATTACGCCGGTTACGTCTGTTGTTCTAAAGTAGAATTGCGGACGATAGTTGTTGAAGAATGGTGTGTGACGTCCGCCTTCTTCTTTAGAAAGGACATAGACTTGACCTTTGAACTTGGTAAGTGGTTTAATACTACCCGGCTTTGCAAGAACCTGTCCTCTCCAGATTTCGTCTCTGGCGACACCGCGAAGCAGTGCACCGATATTGTCACCCGCTTCTGCATAGTCGAGAAGCTTGCGGAACATTTCGATGTCCGTGATTGTTGTTTCACGCGGTTCGTCCATTAAGCCGACGATTTCAACTTTGTCGTTTTTGTTGATTTTTCCGCGCTCAACACGACCTGTGGCAACTGTTCCACGACCTGTGATTGTCATTGTGTCTTCGACAGGCATAAGGAACGGAAGGTCTGATTTACGTTCCGGAGTCGGGATGTACTCGTCAACGGCATCCATAAGCTCTTTGATGCACTCAAATTCCGGTGCGTCCAAATCGGTGGATGAAGATTCAAGAGCGTTACGGGCACTGCCTGTGATGATTGGAATATCATCGCCGGGGAACTCGTATTTTGAGAGAAGCTCGCGTACTTCCATTTCGACGATTTCGAGAAGCTCGGGGTCGTCTACTTGATCCGCTTTGTTCAGGAATACAACGATTGCGGGAACACCGACCTGACGCGCAAGCAGGATGTGCTCACGTGTTTGAGCCATCGGACCGTCTGCCGCGGATATGACCAGAATAGCTCCATCCATTTGAGCCGCACCTGTAATCATGTTTTTAATATAGTCAGCATGTCCCGGGCAGTCAACGTGTGCATAATGGCGATTTGCTGTTTCATACTCTACGTGCGCCGTGTTGATTGTTATGCCGCGCTCACGCTCTTCGGGAGCTTTATCAATTGAATCATAGGATTCAAATTTCGCTCCGCCTGTCAAGCTCAGATACTTAGTTATAGCTGCTGTCAACGTTGTCTTACCGTGGTCAACGTGACCGATAGTACCGATATTGACGTGGGGTTTATTTCTTTCAAACTTTTGCTTACCCATGTTTTGGATATCCTCCTTATTGTATTATAATGTATCATTTTTCTTTTTATTTTCAGAGCTTTGAAATTACCATTAATCGCTGCTCCAAAATTCTGTGCAAACGGTATTGTATAGTAAATGCAATGATATTGCAAGGGTTATTTTATTAACGTTTTTACGCCCAGCCGCGCCATCCGCCGGTTATTTCATCCTGCATTGGTTTCGGCAGTTCTACGTAGTGGCTCGGCTCCATCGTGAAGTTTCCTCTGCCTTGTGTATGCGAGCGGAGAATCGTCGCATAACCGAACATTTCCGACAGCGGGACAAGCGCTTTTATCTGTGCGGCTCCTTTTCTGGAATCCATGCCTGTTATCTGTCCGCGCTTCGAGTTTATGTAACCCATTACATCACCCATATACTCTTCGGGAACAGTAACCACAACTTTCATTATCGGCTCGAGAAGCACCGGATCCGCTTTGATCATAGCTTCCTTAAACGCCATGCTTCCTGCGATTTTGAAAGCGAGCTCAGATGAATCAATCTCATGGAATGAACCGTCAAAGAGTGTCACCTTTACATCAACAACCTGATACCCGGCTAAAACTCCGGACATCATCGCGCCTTGTATACCCTGGTCTATTGCAGGAATATATTCCTTTGGAATAGCACCGCCGGTTATCTTGTTAACAAACTCGTAGCCTGCACCGGGTTCGTTTGGTTCGATGGTTATTTTTACATGCGCAAACTGCCCTTTACCACCTGTTTGCCTGACATTTCGTACATCAACGGTTGCGGATTTGCGGATTGTTTCTTTGAATGAAACCTGCGGCTTACCGACATTAGCTTCTACCTTAAACTCTCTGAGCAGTCTGTCAACAATGATTTCCAAGTGAAGCTCGCCCATTCCGGCGATGATGGTCTGTCCGGTTTCTTCATCGGTGTAGGTTTTAAATGTCGGGTCTTCTTCGGTCAGCTTAGTTAAGGAAATGCTCATTTTCTCCTGGCCGGCTTTAGTTTTCGGTTCAATGGCGATTTGAATGACCGGTTCCGGAAACTCCATAGATTCAAGAACTATCTGCTTCTTTTCATCACATAGGGTATCACCTGTTGTCGTATCTTTAAGTCCGACAGCAGCAGCAATATCACCGGCATATACTGCATCGATATCTTCACGGTGATTTGAATGCATTTGTAAAATACGTCCGAGCCGTTCTTTGTGACCCTTTGTAGAGTTATACACCATAGACCCTGTAGCGGCGGTGCCGGAGTACACCCTGAAAAATGACAGCTTTCCGACAAAAGGATCCGTTTCAATCTTAAACGCCAGTGCGGAGAACGGAGCGTCATCGGAAGGCGGACGGGTTTCCTCTTTACCGGTATAAACCTGTATACCGGCAACATCAGCGATATCTAAGGGTGACGGAAGATAATCGACAATTGCGTCAAGCAGTTTCTGGATTCCCTTGTTTCTGTACGATGTACCGCAGGTCACCGGAATCATTTCAAGAGAAAGCGTTGCTTTTCGTATAGCTGTTTTAAGCTTTTCGGCAGGGATTTCCAAACCGTCTATATATAACTCCATGATCTCATCATCAAAGTCTGATACAGCTTCAATGAGTTTCAGACGGTACTGATCCGCTATCTCAAGCATGTCATCCGGAATGCTTTCGACCCGCATATCCATTCCAAGATCGTCGTAATACACATCGGCATTCATTTCGACCAAATCCAATATGCCTTTAAAATCTGCTTCCGACCCTATCGGAAGCTGTACAGGCACAGCGTTTGCCTTCAGCCTGTCGTGAACCATCGAAATCACATTATGAAAATCAGCACCTGTTATGTCCATCTTATTTACATAGATTATACGTGGAACATCATAGTGGTTTGCTTGTCTCCAAACTGTTTCTGACTGAGGTTCAACGCCGCCCTTTGCGCACATGACTGCTACACAGCCGTCAAGAACCCTGAGTGACCGTTCTACCTCGACAGTAAAGTCGACATGACCGGGTGTATCAATAACATTTATACGGTGATTTTTCCAGAAGCATGTTGTCGCTGCCGATGTGATTGTTATCCCGCGCTCTTGCTCCTGCGGTCTCCAGTCCATCGTGGCTGCACCTTCATGAACCTCTCCCATTTTATAGGTGCGTCCGGTGTAGAACAGGATACGTTCCGTCGTTGTTGTTTTTCCCGCGTCAATATGAGCCATAATGCCGATATTGCGCGTTTTTTCTAATGAATATTCTCTTGGCACCCGGCTCACCTCCTCATAAGTTCCGTCATTGCGGACTCGATCCGCAATCCTGTGTTTTGCCGGTATCACACAGGGGATCCCGTGTCGAGTACGGGATGACACAATCTTACCAACGGTAGTGGGCAAACGCTTTGTTTGAATCTGCCATTTTGTGAGTGTCTTCGCGTTTTTTTACTGCTGCACCTACGCTGTTTGACGCATCCAGAATTTCTCCCGCAAGACGTTCCCTCATTGTTTTCTCGTTACGTTTTCTTGCAAAACTCGTTAGCCAACGCAGACCGAGTGTTTGACGTCTGTCCGCTCTGACCTCTATCGGTACTTGATATGTCGCGCCGCCTACTCGGCGGGCTTTTACTTCAAGAGTCGGCATTATGTTCTCTAAAGCTGCGATAAAAGTATCAAGCGGGTCTTTTCCTGATTTTTCTTTTACGATATCAAAAGCACCGTATACTACTTTTTGCGCAACACCTTTTTTACCGTCCAGCATTATGCTGTTAATCAGCCTTGTCACGATCACGGAATTATACATCGGATCGGGCAAAACTTCTCTTTTGGGTACACTGCCTCTTCTGGGCATTATACTTCCCTCCCTCAAAAATTGAATTCATAGGTACTCGGGTGACAATTGCCGCCCGTGCTGCGCCCACAATGAAGAGTTGAAAGTTAAATTCACTTATTTATTCTTCATGCAAGCATAAAGTTATTTTATTTTGTTCCTTTTGGTCTTTTCGAGCCGTACTTTGACCTTGATTGCTGACGGCCTTCCACGCCCTGGGTGTCCAATGTGCCGCGCACAATGTGGTAGCGCACGCCCGGCAGGTCTTTTACGCGTCCGCCGCGAATCATAACGACTGAATGTTCTTGAAGATTATGTCCTACTCCTGGGATATATGCGGTTACTTCATGTCCGTTTGTCAGTCTGACACGAGCGATTTTGCGTAGTGCCGAGTTCGGTTTTTTCGGTGTAGCTGTTCTTACTGCCGTACAAACTCCGCGCTTTTGAGATGCCGATAAATCAGTCTCGACATTTTTCAAGGTGTTTAACCCTTTTTGCATTGCAGGCGAGGTTGATTTGTATTTCAGTGTTTTTCTACCCTTTCTGACCAGTTGATTAAACGTTGGCATTTTCATCCTCCTTTCCTGAATATTTATTCACATCGGATAGTCAATTGAAAAAGACTCCGCAAGAATACTTGTTGCATTCCAGTATCAGTAATATCACATTCCGTGTTTTTTTATTTGTGGATTGCCGCGTCGCTTTGCTCCTCGCAATGACGTAATCGGGTTAGTAATTATATAATAACTTCACAAATATTTATCATTTATCATTTGTCATTTTACTAAAGTGCGTTCCCCGACCCGATGAGTACGGAAAGATCGACATCATCATCGTCGTCGTATGAGTTCTCATAGTTTCTTGTTGAGAAGTAGCTTCCGTCGTGTTGTTCAAGGTCGCTGTCGAATCTGCGGTACATTGACAGTCCGCTGCCGGCGGGGACAAGCTTGCCGATTATGACATTTTCTTTTAATCCTATCAGCCTGTCGACTTTTCCTTTTATTGCGGCTTCGGTCAGCACTTTTGTTGTCTCCTGGAACGAGGCGGCCGAAAGGAAGGATTCCGTAGCAAGCGAAGCCTTAGTGATACCCATAAGCAATGGTGATGCCTCAGCCGGCTTAAGCTCCGTTTCGCCAGCTTCTACTCTTCTGGCAATCGCGGCGTTTGCAGCTTTTACATCATTTGCATCAACCGTTGTTCCTGCAAGAAGCTCTGTATCGCCGCCGTCTTCAACTTTTACTTTTCTCATCATCTGACGTACGATGACTTCTATGTGTTTATCATTGATATCAACGCCTTGCTGACGATAAACCTTTTGAACCTCCGAAATCAGATATGCTTGTGTAGCGTCTTTTCCCAGTATACGCATAACATCATGCGGGTTCAGGGCACCTTCTGTCAGTTTGTCGCCTGCTTTGACAGTTTCGCCGGATTTCACTCTAATTCCAGCAAAATACGGGGTTTGGTAGGTTTTTACTTCGCCGTCGTCCGGGTTTGTTATGATTATAGATGTCATTGCGGCTTTGCGTGTCTCTTCAATTTCAACATTGCCGTCTATATCAGATAAAATTGCCATTTTCTTGGGTTTTCTTGCTTCAAAGAGTTCTTCAACACGCGGAAGACCTTGTGTAATATCGTCACCGGCTACACCACCCATGTGGAATGTTCTCATTGTAAGCTGTGTACCCGGCTCGCCTATTGATTGAGCTGCAATAACTCCAACTGCTTCACCGATAGAAACCGTACCACCTGTGGCAAGGTTAATTCCATAGCACATTGCGCAGATGCCGCTTCTCGACTCGCAATCCATCGCTGTTCTGATTTTAACGGTGTTTATTCCGCATTCCAGCAATTTGTTGGAATCACTGTTTATAAGCATATGGTCTCTCGTAAAGAGAATTTCACCTGTTTTTTCGTCGACAATGTCATCTGCCGGGTATCTGCCGTGTATTACCTCTCCGAAAGTTGCTATCAAGCTTCCGCTTTCAACGATTTCCGATGCCATTATACCGTCGTATGTGTTGCAATCCAGTTCACGCACTATAACATCTTGGGAAACGTCAACCAGTCTTCGTGTCAGATAACCGGAGTCCGCTGTTCTGAGTGCCGTATCCGCCAATCCTTTACGTGCGCCTCTGGATGATACGAAGTATTCAAGGACGGTCAGACCTTCGCGGAAGTTGGCTTTGATCGGGATTTCAATTGTTCTGCCCGCCGTGTTTGCCATTAGACCGCGCATACCCGCAAGCTGTCTTGTCTGATTCATGCTGCCTCTGGCTCCCGAGTGAGCCATCATGTATACCGGATTGTATTCGCTGAGAGTTTCCGCAAGCGCATCCGTGACATCCTTAGTTGTCTTTTCCCATTCCTTAACGACAAGGCGATAACGTTCATCATCGGTGATAAAACCGCGTTTAAACTGTTGTTCGATTGCGATAACCTTCTTTTCGGTCTGCCGTATCAAGGTCCACTTTGTTTCGGGAACTGTCATATCCGATATGGATATCGTTATTGCGCCCTGAGTCGAATACTTAAATCCGAGAGCTTTTATTTTATCAAGAACAGATGCCGACCTTGTAAAGCCGTGTTTAGAAATACAACGCTCTATTATTTTTTCGAGTTCTTTTTTACCTGTTCTGAATCCGATTTCATAATCAAACAGTTGTTCCGGGTCTTTTCTGTCAACGAAACCTAAGTCTTGCGGCAACGGCTCATTGAAGATTATTCTTCCGACTGTTGTCGGTATTGTTTTGTACTTCTCAACACCGTCAACCTCTTTTGTAATGCGTACATGTATCGGTGCATGTATGCCGATTACGCCGCATTGATATGCCATCAATGCTTCGTTCGGTGATACGAAGTGCTTTCCTGCTCCCGGTTCATCGTCACGTTGGAAGGTCAGGTAATATGAGCCGAGAATCATATCGTGAGTCGGTACTGTTACGGGATGCCCGTCTTTCGGGTGCAACAGGTTGTTTGCAGATAACATCAGCACACGGGCTTCTGCCTGTGCTTCTGCCGAGAGCGGTACGTGAATTGCCATTTGGTCGCCGTCAAAGTCGGCGTTATATGCAGTACAAACGAGCGGGTGAAGCTTCAAGGCACGACCCTCAACAAGAATCGGTTCAAAAGCTTGTATACCGAGTCTATGAAGAGTCGGTGCTCTGTTGAGTAATACAGGGTGTTCCTTAATCACTACTTCCAGTGCGTCCCAAACCTCCGTCAACCCTTTGTCAACCATTTTCTTAGCTGACTTAATGTTGTTGGATACCCCGTCCTCAACGAGTTTTTTCATTACGAAGGGACGGAACAATTCAATTGCCATCTCCTTCGGAACACCGCACTGATAAAGCTTAAGCTCCGGACCGACAACGATAACGCTTCTGCCTGAGTAGTCAACGCGTTTCCCGAGCAAATTCTGCCTGAATCGCCCTTGCTTACCTTTAAGCATATCCGACAATGATTTCAATGCCCTTGAGTTTGCGCCGGTGACTGCTCTTCCACGCCTTCCGTTATCTATCAGCGCATCAACGGCTTCCTGCAGCATTCTTTTTTCGTTTCTTACAATAATGTCGGGAGCCTGTAGCTGGATCAGGCGTTTCAAGCGGTTATTTCGGTTAATGACGCGTCTGTAAAGGTCGTTTAAATCGGATGTGGCAAAACGTCCGCCGTCCAGTTGGACCATTGGTCTTATCTCCGGAGGAATTACCGGAAGAACGTTGATTACCATCCATGTCGGGTCGTTGCCGGAAAGGCGGAAAGCTTCCACTACTTCCAGTCTTTTAACTAACTTTGCCTTTTTTTGTCCTGTTGCTTCACGTGCTTCTGCTTTTAGTTGTTCGGAGAAAGCCGGAATATCAATGTCAAGAAGAAGGTCACGAATAGCCTCGGCACCCATTCCCGCTCTAAAATCATCCTCATACTTCTCTCGCATTTCGCGGTATTCTTTTTCCGTTAGTATTTGATTCTTTTTAAGCGGCGTATCACCAGCGTCAATTACTATATATGTTGCAAAGTACAGAACCTTTTCAAGAACTCTCGGTGTTAAATCCAGTAAAAGCCCCATCCTTGAAGGAATGCCCTTGAAGTACCAAATATGTGATACCGGTGCTGCAAGCTCAATATGCCCCATTCTCTCGCGGCGTACGTTAGACTTTGTGACCTCTACTCCGCAGCGGTCGCATATTTTACCTTTATATCTTATTTTCTTAAATTTACCGCAGTGGCACTCCCAGTCTTTTGACGGACCGAAAATCCTCTCACAAAACAGTCCGTCGCGTTCGGGTTTTAATGTCCTGTAGTTGATGGTTTCAGGCTTTTTAACTTCACCATGTGACCAACTGCGTATCATGTCGGGTGATGCAAGTCCTATTTGCATTGCGTCGAAAGGTAAGAAACCCATTATTCGCTTTCCTCCTTTTCATCCTCATTATCCTTATCGTTTTCTTCGTTTTCTTCGTTTTCAAAATCCAAATCATCGAGTTTTTCTACGTCGGCAAGTAAGTCGCCAAAGGCGGCATCAAGTTCGTCGTCCACATCCGATTCTTCTTCTTCATCATCTATTATTTCTTCGTCACCGATATCAAGAACGGTAAAGCCGTGTGCTTTAAAGCTTTCTTCACTTCCCTGATAAAAACTGTTGTCTTTTAAGTTGTCATTTTGGTCATCACCGTCGTCACCCTTGAGATCTATCCTCATGCCATTTTCGTCAAGTACTCTGACATCAAGGCAAAGTGACTGCAGTTCCTTGACAAGAACCTTAAACGACTCCGGCACACCCGGTTTTGGAATGTTATGACCTTTAACAATGGCTTCGTATGTTCTGACTCTTCCCGTTATATCATCGGATTTTACTGTAAGGATTTCCTGAAGCGTGTATGCTGCACCGTAAGCTTCCAGCGCCCAGACTTCCATTTCACCAAATCGTTGTCCGCCGAATTGTGCCTTACCGCCGAGCGGTTGCTGTGTAACAAGACTGTACGGACCTGTGGAACGTGCGTGTATTTTGTCATCAACAAGATGGTGCAGCTTCAGAAAGTATACATAACCGACAGTTACAGGATTGTCAAACGGCTCACCTGTTCTTCCGTCGTATAAGATACTTTTTCCGTCTTCACTGAGTCCGGCGTACTTTAGCGTATCCCAGATATCCTGCTCGTTGGCTCCGTTAAATATCGGAGTCGCGACTTTCCAGCCCAGTGTTTTAGCAGCATATCCGAGGTGAACCTCAAGAACCTGTCCAATGTTCATTCGGGATGGAACGCCCAGAGGATTGAGTATAATATCCAGCGGTGTTCCGTCGGGCATGTACGGCATGTCTTCTTTTGGAAGAATACGTGACACAACACCTTTATTTCCGTGTCGTCCTGCCATTTTGTCTCCGACACTTATTTTCCTTTTATGAGCTATGTAGCAGCGTACGACCATATTGACACCGGGGTTTAACTCGTCGCCGTTTTTTCGTGTGAAAACTTTTACATCTACTACAATGCCGCTTTCACCATGCGGAACTTTAAGTGATGTATCGCGCACTTCTCTTGCCTTTTCGCCGAATATCGCACGTAATAGACGCTCTTCCGGGGTCAGATCGGTTTCACCTTTTGGTGTGACTTTACCGACAAGGATATCACCTGCATGGACTTCCGCACCGATGCTTATAATCCCCCGCTCGTCCAGGTAACGCAAGGCATCATCTCCGACGCCGGGAATATCCCTTGTAATTTCCTCGGGACCGAGTTTTGTGTCGCGGGCATCTATTTCGTGCTCTTCAATATGTATTGATGTGAACACGTCGTCCATAGCCAGTCTTTCATTTATGAGAATAGCATCTTCGTAGTTGTAACCTTCCCAGGTCATAAAACCGACAAGTATATTCTTGCCAAGCGATATTTCACCTTCACATGTTGACGGACCGTCTGCGATTATCTCATCCTTTTCAACCCTGTCACCAACTGCTACGATTGGACGCTGTGTTGTACAAGTACCCTGATTGCTTCGTGCGAATTTCGTCAGAACATGGTCTGTATGCCCGGTTTTCGGGTCATCGTATTTGACTTTAATATGCGTTGACGACACGTATGTAACTTCACCCTCTCCGAGCGCGGAAAGAACAACCGTTGAGTCAACAGCGCATTTGTGTTCAATACCCGTTGCGACGATTGGTGCCTCCGGAATGAGCAGAGGGACAGCCTGACGTTGCATGTTTGCACCCATGAGCGCACGGTTTGCGTCGTCGTTTTCGAGAAACGGAATCATTGCAGTAGCAATAGAAACCATCATACTCGGTGATACATCTATATAATCAATCATGTCACGGTTGACTTCAATAATCTCATCACGGTGACGGCAAGTTATACGTTCATTCATAAGATATCCGTTTTCATCAACCGGCTCGGTCGCTTGCGCTATCAGGTACTGATCTTCCATATCCGCAGTCAGATACACAATCTCATCTGTGACCCGCATTGCGTCTTTATCGACCTTGCGAAACGGTGCAATCATAAAGCCATATTCATTTACGCGGGCATATGATGCAAGGTATGAAATGAGTCCAATGTTCGGGCCTTCAGGCGTTTCGATAGGACACATTCTGCCATAATGACTGTAGTGTACGTCGCGGACATCAAAGCTGGCGCGTTCACGGGAAAGACCGCCGGGACCGAGTGCCGACAGGCGGCGTTTATGTGTCAGCTCCGCAAGAGGATTTGTCTGGTCCATAAACTGCGATAGCGGCGATGAGCCGAAAAACTCTTTTATTGAAGCTGTGACAGGTCTGATATTTATTAATGTCTGAGGTGTAATGATCTCAATATCTTGTAATGTCATTCTTTCGCGGATAACACGTTCCATTCTTGAGAAGCCAACGCGGAACTGGTTTTGCAGCAGTTCTCCGACACTTCTTAAGCGGCGGTTGCCGAGATGGTCGATATCATCAGGTTCGCCGACTCCGTGTGCAATACAATTGAGGTAGTTAACGGATGCAAAGATATCGTCAGGAATCAGATGCTTCGGTACAAGTTTGTCGGTATTGTTTCGAACTGCTTCTTTTAGCTCATCGCCTTCAAACTGTTCAAGTAACTTACGAAGGATAATAAAGCGTACTCTTTCTTTTATTCCGAGTTCTTCAAGCGGGTCAAAATCAACAAATCCGTCCATTCTGACCATACCGTTTGCAAAAACTCTTACATCTTTGCCGTCTACGAGAACATATGCATCGTTTACACCGAGTGCATCAAGCTCTTCGGCACGTGCGCGTGTCAGCCGCTCACCGGCTTCGGCAATTATCTCACCTGTCATCGGGTCAGCTACCGGCTGTGCCAGAACCTGATTGTTAAGTCTTGACCATATAGCAAGCTTTTTATTGAATTTATAACGGCCGACTGTTGATATATCGTACCGGCGTGCATCAAAGAACAGATTATTTAGTAGTGTTTGAGCACTTTCCACTGTCGGAGGATCGCCCGGACGAAGACGTTTGTAAAGCTCAATCAATGCTTCATCGCATGAAGTGCATGTATCTTTTTCTAGTGTTGCTACAATTCGCTCATCGTTGCCGAAAATCTCCAATAGCTGCGCATTTGTTTCCGCACCGTTTTCCGCGCCGGGAACCGATAACTGTGTATACTCCTTTTCGCCCGGCTTGCCAATGGCTCTGAGTAGCCATGTAACAGGAAGCTTCCTGTTTTTATCAACCCGGACATAAAACCCGTCGGATGCGTCTGTTTCATACTCAAGCCATGCTCCTCTGTAGGGAATCAACGTTGCAGCATAAATCGTAACCGCTGTTTTTAAATCGGTTTTTTTCTCAAAATATACACTCGGGGAACGGATTATTTGCGAAACAACGACACGTTCCGCACCATTTATAATAAACGTACCCGCATTTGTCATAATCGGGAAATCCCCCATGAAGATTTCCTGCTCTTTAATTTCTTCCGTTTCTTTATTGCGTAAACGGACGCTGACTTTGATCGGAGCTGCGTAGGTAGTGTCTCTTGCTTTACATTCTTCAATTGAATACTTTGGAGCATCATTCATTTTATAATCATAAAATGAAAGTTCGAGACTCCCGCTATGATCGGTTATTGCCGCGACATCACGGAATACTTCACGTAGTCCCGTTTCAAGAAACCAGTTATATGAATGCTTTTGAATCTCCAGCAGATTCGGCATGTCTTGGATTTCATCTGTTTTGGCGTAGCTTTTCCGCAGGGTTTTTCCATAAGTTACGTTTTTTGGCGGATTCGGCATATCTTGATTTTCGTCTGTTTTTTCATTGCTCTCCTGAAGGGTTTCGTCGTAAATTACGTCTTTTGGCATCTACTTCACCTCTGCATTGTTATTAGTGGCCGTTGCTCGATACTCTCGGCTGCGTTGTTATGGATGTTTTTATGCTATATTGACAATTCCATCGTTTGCTGTTAAAATACTTTTAGGTTAAATGTGCGCTGTTGCCATATTTTTGCACACAACTTCTTATTCTAACACATTATCAGACA